>NZ_CP151951.1:3715000-4060000 GCF_038592985.1 Paenibacillus sp. FSL R10-2782
GTTACACAAGGACAGCCCCGCCGGATTCGACGGGGCTGTCTTCATTTTGCCTCAAAGCTGCATTCTAAACTCCGCACTATTATTCCCTATTCAGCAGCGACTCTCCGGCAATACCCGGCTGAGTCATTTGATACGGGTCCAAAATAATGTCCAGCTCTTCCTCAGTCAGTACATTATACAACAGACACAACTCGCGTACCGATTTGCCAGTTGTAATCGCCTCACGGGCGATGCGTGATACGACCTCATATCCGAGGTGGGGATTGAGCGCGGTAATAATACCTACGCTGTTTTCAACATATTCACGACACCGCTCCACGTTCGCTTCAATTCCGTCCACACAATGAATGCGGAAGACATGAAAGCCCTGCTTCATAATTTCCAGCGATTGCAGCAGGTTGTAGACAAGCACAGGCTCCATCACATTCAACTCTAGCTGACCAGACTCGGAAGCCAGACAGATCGTATGATCATTCCCAATGACCTGAAAAGCAATCTGGTTGATGACCTCACACATTACCGGATTTACTTTACCCGGCATAATGGATGAACCCGGCTGACGGGCGGGCAGGCTCAGCTCTCCGAGACCAGCACGCGGCCCTGAGGCCATCAGACGGATGTCATTTGCCACTTTGGACATGTTCATCATGCAAATTTTTAACGCAGCAGACACTTCCGTATAGGCATCTGTGTTTTGAGTGGCATCGACGAGATTTTCGTCAGCCTCCACAGGGAAACCACTTACTTCCGCCAGCACCTCAGCGACACGCTGAATATAACGGCGATCCGCGTTCAAGCCCGTGCCAACTGCAGTTGCGCCCATATTGACTGTCAGCAAATGCTGCTTCGTAGCACGGACACGTCCAATATCACGCCCCAACACACGTGCATAAGCCTGAAACTCCTGTCCCAGACGGATCGGTACTGCATCCTGCAAGTGGGTTCGTCCCATTTTAATCACACTGTCAAACTCTTTTGCCTTACGGGAGAACGCCTCCTGAAGCTCGCTCATCGTGATCAACAGCTTGTCAATCATACTTAGAACAGCCAAATGGACTGCCGTAGGAAAAGCATCGTTTGTCGATTGTGCCATGTTGACATGGTTGTTGGGACTGATCTCCTGATAATCTCCACGCTGCTTGCCGATTAGCTCCAGCGCCCTGTTCGCAATCACTTCATTTGTATTCATATTAATGGACGTGCCTGCGCCGCCCTGAATCGGATCGACGATGAAATGGTCGTGCAACTGCCCTTGAATAACCTCGTCAGCTGCCTGAATAATGGCCTCCGCCTTGGGACGATGCAAGCGGGTCAGCTCCATGTTTACCGTTGCTGCGGCCTTTTTGACGATCGCCATGGCTTTAATCAGCTCAGGATGCAGCCGTTGACCGGTAATTGGAAAATTCTCCTTTGCCCTCAGTGTTTGCACACCGTAATAGGCGTCTGACGGCACTTCCTTGGTACCTAGAAAATCATGCTCCAGCCTCATATTCTTCGATTCCTCCGCTATATATACTTCGATCTTCAATCCAGACCAGCCGAATTGGCATCATGAGAACCTTTAGACGGTCTCCATTTCATTATACGTTCTCATTCCCTTACTTTTCCAGTCAAATAGTTAAAAAAGCAAATATAATTGTATAACAAGCTATTATTACCTGAATATATCCCCGTTATTCGTCAAATACTCAGCAACGGCTCAGGTACGGATTGAGTGGTTTGTAATAGAATCGGGTAGCGTGCAGGTGACCGTCAGCCGATTGGGCATACCCTGGAATCACGCCTGCTTCCACAAATCCGATAGATTCATATAGCTTATTGGAAGGATCACCTACCCGCGTATCCAGCACCAGTAGCGTTCTGCTCTGACGTAGCGCCTCCTCTTCTGCAGCCTGCATCAGTTGACGTGCAATCCCAAGCCTGCGCCCGGACGGATGCACCATAAGCTTCGCAATTTCCGCACGATGAGCGGCGTTGGCCTTTGTAGCCAGATGAAGCTGCACAGTCCCCACAGGCACGCCGTCCTTCTCCGCAATCCACAGAACTACACCGTCCTGAAGGACACTATTCCAATAAGCTACTGCTTCCTGATAAGCCAATGGCGGTAAAAATCCTATGGAGGCACCGTCCGCCACTACGTCGATCAACAACCGGGTCAGCGTATCTGTCAGTGCTTCGTTCAGAGCTTGAACAGGATAGACTGCTATTTCATTAGACATGGTGATTCCTCCCCGGTGATATTTGATAACAATAAGGAGCAAACCATCCTTTAAGGATCGCTTACTTTCCACGGTGTTACTTTAATTTCTGTATGTCTAGCTTTTGCTATATTCCCCTGCTACTTCTCCAACAAAAGATAACTTAACTACCGCAGGAAGTCAATCAATCTAACATTCCAATCATTATACTACCGTTCCCAATTCAGCTTATCCAGAGTTCGAGATAATACAGCCGCTGCTTCTGCCCTCGTCACCGATGCAGTTGGAGCAAAACGGCCTTTCCCGTCTCCCTCCATAATGCCTATGTTGGACAAAGTATTGACAGCCGGAACTGCCCATGTAGAAATGGCTTGTGCATCCGATAATGACGTTGAGACACTTCCTGCCGCTGTATCTTCCGCAGTCCCGGCGAAGTGCAGGACTCGCTCTACCATCACAGCCAGCTCCTCCCTCGATACCGAGGCATCAGGTTTGAAGCTGCCGTCTGCATAGCCATTGATCAGTCCAGCAGAGGCTGCGGTACGCACAGAACCCGCATACCACGATTCCGATTGTACATCGTCAAAGCCCGTCACCATGCGATCTGAATGCTCCAGTCCAAGCGTACGAACCAGCATCGCAGCCAGCTCCGAGCGTTGTACCTGACCATTCGGCACAAAGCGCACGTTCGATAAGCCCATCTCACCAGTCTCATTCGCGGTGGACGTTGATTGATTTGCCCCTGCCACAATCAGACGAGTTGCCAAGCGTGTAATGTCCTGCTGCGCCCAATGACCGGAAATATCGCTGAACGACCTGCTTACAT
This sequence comes from Paenibacillus sp. FSL R10-2782, assembly GCF_038592985.1. Classification (NCBI taxonomy): domain Bacteria; kingdom Bacillati; phylum Bacillota; class Bacilli; order Caryophanales; family Paenibacillaceae; genus Paenibacillus; species Paenibacillus sp. FSL R10-2782. The sequence continues at coordinate 3,718,025 of NZ_CP151951.1, forward strand.
TAGCTCCCCCGCCATCCAGCACGACATAGGTTCCTCCCGAACGTCCATACACAGTCAGTTCCTCACCAGAAGCGGTAAACGGAACCGGATGATAGGACAACTGTCCGACTTGGTTGGTGGATACCTTCACTACAGCAAGTTGACCCATGTCTACCGTTGCGGGAACACGTAGAAGATAACGTTCATACCCTTTACCGGAATTATCGCCACTTGCCAACGACTGCTTGCGTCCATCTTCGCTTCGTAACTCCGCCACAACATCAACAGCTCGCACCAGCTTGCGCTCTGCCGGAATATCTGTGCGATTAGCCAATCCTTCGTTCGGCGTAACCGTAAAGCTCAAGGAAATCTGTTGTACAGGCACCTGCCAGGTGTCAGCCAGCTTTTGAACAGACAAACGACCTGTTGTTACTTCATAGCCTCCCTGTGGCGTTTCTACTCGCAGGGTGTGAATACGGTCATTCAAAACAGCACCCAAAGCATCTCCGTTTAGATTCACTTCGAATAGCTTAGCATCCGTTTGCTCTCCTGCACGGATGACGAGCGTACCGTTCGCCCCGTTCCGAATCGCATTTTGTATGTCAGCGGCTGGTACCTGTGCGACTGCTCTTTTCAGTCCGTTTTGCTCTGTTACTATGGACTTGGCTTGCACCACATTAACGCCAGATGAACCGTTACCATTCTGCCCGCTATTCGCAGTCTCACCCTGTCCGTTATTCGTCGTTCCACTCGCGTTACCGCTACTATGGTTCCCAGTGTTATTGCTGCCATTACTCTCCTGCTGATCATCATCTTTATTCCGACCACTCCCGCCCTCTGTTGGCGGTTCCACTGTTTGGCGTGGCAAGTCAATTTGAGCAACCAATGGATCATGATCACTTACCCGCCCGTCCGCCGCGCTAAAATCCGCATTGATATGAACAATATCCAGCACGGATGATTTACTTATGGACGGACTGACCAGCAAATGATCCAGTGTTTGCGAATTCCCCTCATAAATATACGAATATCGCTCCTTCTCATCCAGCTTATCTACCAAATTCGTCAATTCCTGTCCCCGGACCAAAGCGAGCGTTTCGGAAAATTGAAAATCATTTAAATCTCCCAATACGACGATATTCGCCTGATGGTTTTGAGCCAGCACCGACTTCACAAAACCATTCACAATCGTTGCAATCTTCGCCCGCTGTATTTCGCTGCTTCGTACGGGTGGCTGAATCCCTCCGAATGGTGCTTGATCGCCCCCCTTGGAATTAAAATGGTTCGCAATCACAATCACCTGCTGACCGTCAAACTCAAATTCAGCGGCCAACGGCTTGCGTGAGTATTCAAATGCCGCATTCAGCGGATCAATACGACCGGGATTGAGCGAAAGCCCCTGCTCTCCATAGGTCACTGATGTAACCGAATTTCCCTTCGACTTATCCGTCAGCGTGACACGTTGCGGATTGTAGAGAAATCCGACCCGGATATTGCCGCCGGGAGCGCCGCCATCCTTATTATTTTCAGGTGCTATATCTGTAAAAGCATACTCCGGCCCTCCATGAGCACGAATCGCCTCAATCAACACCCGAAAGCTTTCTGAAGCATCTGTGGTGCCGTCATCCTTCTCACCGTTGTTGTCCTGAACCTCCAACAGCCCTACGATATCCGGGTGGTTCAAATTCACGGCGATGGCCTGTCCGAGCTGGTCAATTCGTTTTCCGTCACCGGGATCGAAATTTTCCACATTAAAGGAAGCGACCGTCAGCTTACGGTCATCCTGTACCAGACGTGTGTAGGCTGGCTGGAGACCCCCTGACACAATATCCGGCAGACGCTCCGGCAACAGCTTGAAATTGCTGAAGCTATAGCTCACAATTCCCGTGATGGGACCCGCAAAACGATCCCCTGTTTTCAACGGAACCGCAGGTTTGGCGTCGATCAAAATCCGCTGCGGATTCAGACTTTCTTCGGTCAGCATCAAGCCGCCTGCTTCGGTCAATACCTCGCCTGTGTTCGTCCCGTTGTCAATCCTGACCGGAATTTCATAACCATAAGGGCCGATGACTCGTGCATCCTTCAACTCTACACGCATGGCCTCCAGACTTTCAAAAAAGTCCAAACCATCCTCCTCTGGATCAAACACCGTCATTCCGTCATTATCCACAACAGATGTTGGCATCACACGCCCCTCTTTTCCAAGCAAAATCGGAGACGGCAGTGGACGGTCCTTGGCGATCACCGAAACTGAAGAAGCTACAATTTCCGTGGTCGTCAGGTCGACTGGCTTGCTGGCATAGGTTCTTTCTGTATATTCTTTCACAGAGCCGCTTACCCACACCTCATCCCCAACCTGCACACCGCTGCCGAGCTTGTACACTAAAATGGCCTCGGATGTTTTTTCATCCTGATCCACCTTATCGTCCGCCTCCTGGATAAAGAAGCTGCTTCCTTTCACCATCGTTACAATTCCTTCGACATCCGTTACCTTTTTCCCCTCATAAGGTGAACGATGGGCTGATCCCTGTATATCATGGATACGGAGCTTATCCGGCACATAGACATCTGCGTATACACTGGCCCCCACAGTCGTGGGTGATGATTGCACCTCCGTTTCTACTATAGGCGCTGGTTCGGCTGAAGCTTTTCCATCGGACAGTAGCCCCGGACCTCCACCCGACAGCACCAGTGCCGCACTGAGCCATGCTATTCCAAACCTTTTTAATTTCCTGGATAACGTTACTGCTATGTATTCTTGTTTCATCAAAAGACACACTCCTCCCAATTTTAGATATGATCACGCTTACAATATATATTCCATGTTTAAACATACCATAAATTAGTCAAACCAGTACCTGAATTATGTAAAATGAATGGTTCCCACCGTAGCATAATGAGATCAAATTATTGTAAACTTGTTCTAATACAGAAAAAGGTGGCACACACGCTATGGAGCACTTGCTTAACGATCAGGTTAAAAACATTCAAATCAGCGGCATTCGCAAGATTGCCAATAAAGTTGCCGCATTGCCCGGAACCCTGTCCTTAACAATTGGGCAGCCGGATTTCCCTACCCCTCCGCATATTATGGAAGCTGCCCACCAGGCGATTAACGAAGGACGCACCTCCTATACGCCTAATCCGGGACTGCCCGAGCTGCGGGAAGCGGCAGCGGCGTTTGTATCCCATAAATACGGACTGAATTACCGTGGACAGGATGAGGTTATCGTAACGAACGGAGCCAGCGAAGCGCTGGATATTGCCCTGCGTACCATTTTGTCACCTGGTGACGAGGTCATTTTGCCTGTGCCCATCTACCCCGGATATGAGCCATTGATTCGCTTGTCAGGTGGCGTACCCGTGCTGGCTGACACCCGCAACAGCGGCTTTAAGCTGACCGCAGAGGTGCTGGAGCCTTATTTGACCGAACGGACGAAAGCCGTCATCCTCGGATATCCTTCGAACCCAACCGGACGAGTGATGAGCCGCGAAGAGCTGAAAGCCGTCGCAGATTTGCTGAGGGACCGCGAGCTGTTTATCATTTCAGATGAAATATATAGCGAACTGATTTACGATGCACCACACGTGTCTATTGCAGCCCTTCCGGGCATGCAAGAGCGTACCATCGTCATCAACGGCTTATCCAAATCGCACTCCATGACGGGCTGGCGTATTGGTTTCACACTTGCACCTGCTGCAATTACACAGCACATGGTCAAGGTTCATCAATACAACGTGACCTGTGCCAGTTCGATTAGCCAATATGCTGCGCTGGAAGCCTTGACCGTCGGTGTCGACGATGCACTTCCGATGCGCGAGGAATACCGCAAGCGCCGTGATTATGTGCACGGAAGGCTAACCGACATGGGCATTCCGCTTGAAAAGCCGGAGGGGGCCTTTTATCTTTTTCCTTCCATCGCCCATTTTGGCTTAAGCTCAATGGATTTCACCGTAAAGCTGCTGGAAGAGCATGGAGTGGCTGTTGTGCCGGGAGATGCCTTTTCCTCCTATGGCGAAGGATACATTCGGTTGTCCTATGCTTACGGACAGGATGTGCTGGAGCAGGGATTGGATAAAATAGAGGGGTTTGTTAAAGGAATTGTGGGGAGTTAAGGTGGAAGGAGGCTTCGCGGGCCATTTGATCTTCCGATCGCTGTTGCTGAGGGGATTCTTGGATTGTATAAAACATTTAGTGGTAAGAATCCCTCAGCAAAGGCGAACGCTACCGCTTCTCCAGATTCAAATGGCCCGCTTCGCTACTACCCGCCTTAAAGTCACCAAATTCCTTTGAGCATGTGGGGCGCAGGGGAAAAGAAGTACCCCTCTCACCGCTTTGCACGGTGAGTAAACATAAAACAGGCCCTTGAACCACCTGTACAGGTGGTTCAAGGGCCTGTTCGTTCACCTACTACTCCCACATCGGCGTGGGATTCATTCGTGTGCTTTAAGCACGGCGCAGCGGAGGGGACGGAATGGTGCTGGACAAGCGTAAGCGGTCGCTTTTGTCCCCAGATTTCCCCCTAAACCCAGGCTTCATTCCGGAAATCCGGGGGCGGTGGCGATGGGAAGCACCATCCGCCCCCGCAGCGTCCTTTAAAGCTCAAACCTGAATCTACGCGCCCCCACCACTCTCTTACTTTAAATGCATTTTGAATTGCAGGAACAATTCATTGTAATGAGCCAGCATCCGCTTGCCGAGGTTGTCGTAGACCTCCAGCTTATCTGTAATCTCAGATGGAGGATAGAAGCGCTCGTCACCGGATATATCCTCTGGCAACAGCTTTTTTCCATCCGCGTTTGGTGTGGAGTAGCCTACAAACTCGGCATTTTGGGCGGCTACATCGGGCTGCATCATGAAATTGATGAACTTATGGGCCGCTTCCACATGGGTAGCGGTTTTCGGAATAACCATGTTATCAAACCACAGGTTGGAGCCTTCATCCGGCACGATGTAGTCCAGCTTGTCGTTCTGGTCCATGATTTCGGACGCATCGCCGGACCACACAACACCGGCAGCAGCCTCCTCGTTAGCCAGCAGCATTTTAATCTCATCACCAACAACGGCCTTGACATTGGGCGCTAATTTCTCCAGCTTCGCTAAAGCTTGCTGCAAATGCGCCTCATTCGTATCGTTCAAGGAATAGTTGAGACTGTTCAGCGACATACCCACGACTTCCCTCGCACCATCGACCAGCAGGAGGTTGTTACGCAGCTTTGGATTCCACAGACCGTCCCAGCTATGAAAATCAATGCCCTTCGTTAGCTCCGGGTTGAACACAATCCCAACCGTACCCCAAAAATACGGCACAGAGTATTGGTTTTTCGGGTCAAACGAAAGGTTCAGAAAATGAGCATCCACATGCTTCAAATTCGGCAGCTTGCTGTGGTCCAAAGGGAGCAACAGGTGCTCCTGCTTCATTTTAGCCAGAGCATACTCCGAAGGAACCGCTACATCAAACGATGTTCCTCCCTGCTCAATTTTCGTCAGCATCGCCTCGTTGGAGTCGAACGTCTGATAAATGACGGTAATCCCCGTCTCCTTCTGGAACCTTGCCAGCAGATCAGGGTCGATATAGTCTCCCCAGTTGTAGACCGTCAGCGTATTGCCACCGGAATAGCCTTGACTGGAATTGAGCCAGGCCGCCACCCCCATCAGACCGAACGAGATGATAAAAATCGACAGAAACACGCGCACAAGCGACTTCATCTAGGTACCCCCATTTCCGCCGCAGGCTCCTTTTTCCCATTCCGGTTCGCCTTGCGCATAATAAAGTAATAACCCACCACCAACAGCACGGTAAACAGGAAAATGAGCGTGGACAGCGCATTAATAGACAGGGAAACCCCTTGGCGGGCACGCGAGTAAATTTCCACCGATAAGGTAGAATAGCCGCTGCCTGTCACAAAAAAGGTCACCGCAAAATCGTCCAGCGAGTACGTTAACGCCATAAAGAAGCCTGCGTAAATCCCCGGCTTGATAAAAGGTAAAATCACCTTGGTCAGCACATCCATCCGACTGGCACCCAAATCCCGGGCCGCATCCACCAGTGATGGACTCATTTCCTGAAGCCGTGGCAAAATCATAATGACGGCAATCGGCACACTAAATGCAATATGGGACAACAACACCGAGTAAAAGCCCAGCTTGATCTCCACCATCGTGAACAAAATGAGGAAGGATGCGCCAATAATGACGTCCGGATTCACGATCAGCACATTGTTGAGCGACAACAGTGTATTTTTAACCCGACGGTTCTGCATCTGGTGAATAGCCAACGCTCCCATGATGCCAATAATCGTAGCCAGCGCAGACGATAACAACGCAATAACCAAGGTGTTAATGACAATGATGATCAAGCGGGTGTCGGCAAACACCTCTTTGTAGTATTGGAGCGTAAACCCTTCAAATTGGTGCATCGTCCCACCACTATTGAACGAATAATACATCAAGTACAAAATAGGTGCATACAACACAAGAAAGACGAGCACCAAATAAATATTCCCGAATCGGTTTTTATTTGCCATGCCGCACCCTCCGTTTCGCTCCCGAGGTAATCAGCATAAGAATCCCCATCGCCAAAATCAGGAACACCGCTACCGTAGAGCCCATGCCCCAATCCTGTGTGACCAGAAAATGCTGCTCAATCGCCGTCCCTAATGTAATGACACGGTTGCCCGCAATCAGACGGGTAATCATAAACAGCGATAGCGCCGGGATGAATACCGCCATACACCCGGATCGCACACCAGATAGCGTTAATGGGAAAATAACCCGGCGAAACGCCGTCCACTTGGAAGCGCCCAGATCACGCGCGGCATCCAGCAGTGAAGGATTCAACCCTTCCAGCGCATTATAGATGGGCAAAATCATAAACGGCACAAAAATATAAACCGATACAAACACAAAGCTGGAGCTGGTAAACAATAATTGCTGACCACCCCATCCGACCAAGCCCAACACAGCATTCACCGGACCATAAGTACCAAAAATCCCGATAAAAGCATATGTTTTAAGCAATAGGTTAATCCATGTCGGCAAAATAATGAGCAATAGCCACAGTTGCTTATGCTTGGTTCGGGTCAGCAAATACGCAGCCGGATAAGCGACGAGCAGCGAAAATACCGTAATCAAGAACGCATACCAAAATGAGCTAAACGTCATGCTCAAATAGACAGGGGTCAGAAATTGAGCATAGTTGCTGAACGTGAAATGACCGTCTACATCAAATAGCGAATAGTAAAATACAAGCACGACCGGGGCTGCTACGAACAGCACAATCCATAAATAGTAAGGCAGCAGATACGCTGCTCTTGTATTACCGGACATGCTGCTCCACCTCTTCATAGGCTTCCAGACGGCGATCAAATTCTTCCTCTGTTTCCCCGAACCGCATCACATGGATCGCTTCCGGGTCAAAATGGAGGCCGATTTCACTGCCCAGCTCCGCCTTTTTGGTAGAATGCACCAGCCACTCCTGACCTGAATCATCATAGCAGCTAATTTCATAGTGAACACCACGGAACAACTGGGTATCCACCTTTACTCGCAGCTTACCCTCTGTAACGGTTGTAATCTCCAAATCCTCGGGTCGAATGACAATTTCAATCGCTTCATTCGGGCGTAATCCTCCATCGACACATTCAAACTGCCGACCGTTAAACTCCACCTGATAATCCGCAATCATGCGTCCTGGAACAATGTTGGATTCCCCGATAAAATCGGCAACAAACCGATTGATCGGCTCATCATAAATATCATTCGGCGTACCGCTCTGCTCAATCTTCCCTTTGTTCATGACAAAAATCTCGTCCGACATCGCCAGCGCTTCCTCCTGATCATGCGTAACGAAAATAAAGGTGATCCCAAGACGCTGCTGCATTTCACGCAAAATATACTGCATTTCTGTTCGCAGCTTTAAATCCAGTGCAGACAGCGGCTCATCCAGCAGCAGAACGTCCGGCTCATTGACAATGGCCCGTGCAATGGCGACACGCTGGCGTTGCCCTCCGGACATTTCAGAAATTTCCCGTTCGTCGTAGCCCTCCAGATTGACAAAGGACAATGCCTGCGCAACCTTCTCCTGAATGGTCTTATTGTTCATCTTTTTGATCCGCAAACCGAAAGCCACATTTTCAAACACATTCAGATGTGGAAATAAGGCATAGTCCTGAAATACCGTATTAACCTGCCGTTCATTGGCCGGAACACGATTAATCAGCTTGTCATTCAAATAAATCGAGCCTTCCGTCGGCTCTGCAAAACCCGCAATCATACGCAAAATTGTCGTTTTACCGCAGCCGGAGGGCCCCAGCAGCGTATAGAATTTGCCTCGTTCAATCTCAAAGCTGACATCAGCCAGCACCGGTGGATCGTTGTCATATTGCTTGGTCACCCGTTCGAATCGGATGATGGTTTGCTCTCCCATAACACCCTCCCTCAACATTCGACTTCATTCCATTTCATTCACTTCATTAAACCTATTTATTCAGAACCTATCATTGAACCTTGAGATTTCCATGTAAAATAGTCTGTCAATACACGAATCGCCACACCAATGGCTTCCTCTGCAGGCTCCAGCTTGGCATGATGCAAACCATAAGGCGTATCAACGCCAAGCCAGAACATCAGACCCGGAATCCGCTCCAGAAAATATCCAAAATCCTCTCCGGTCATCGCTTCCGCGCATTCAATGAGCTGTACATCCTGCCGTTCACGGACCCAGTTCATAAATTCCTCTGTCACCTTGGCTTCATTGAACACTTGCAAGTAATTTGAGCCATAATGAATTTCTGCATGGCATTCAAACCCAGCTTCAACACCGCGCACCAGCGCTTCAATCCGTGATTTAACCAGTGTCATCGTATCGGCTGACAACGTTCGGATCGTACCCTCCAGACGGGCTGTTTCCGCAATAATGTTCTGCTTCGTACCGCCGCTGACCTTGCCAATCGTAATGACTGCTGAATCCAGCGGATTCACATTACGTGCTACAACTGTTTGCAATTGTCCAACCAACTGACAGGCCGCCACCACCATATCATTAGCCTTGTGCGGATATGCCGCATGTCCGCCTGTGCCCTTCAAGTCGATGAAAAGCTCCGACGTATTGGCAAATAGGATGCCCGGGCGAGTCGCAATCGTGCCAACAGGATATTCGGGTGCAACATGCAGCGCGACAATTTCATCTGGTAGCCAGTCTGCCAATTCTGCGCTGTCGCGCATCGGCAACGCTCCGCCCGGTCCTTCCTCGGCAGGCTGAAACAATACAACCAGGTCATCCTTGATCGGGTGGTTTGCAAAGTGAGAAACAATACCCAATCCAATCGTCATATGTAAATCGTGACCGCAAGCATGCATGTAGCCGGGATGGGTCGAACGAAATTCATAGCCCGTCTCCTCCACAATTGGCAAACCATCCATATCGCAGCGATATCCATAGCGGCGCGCAGGAGCCGTTCCATGAATCAACACCAGTACGCCAGTACGCCATGTACGAATATCCAGATGCTCCTGAGGGAGCGTTGCCAAATAACTCAGCAGATACTGCTGCGTTTTAAATTCCTCAAAGCCAGGCTCGGGAATTTGATGCAAATCCCTTCGTATTTGAACAAAAGAACGATAATCGACCGTACTCATTCCGCTAATCCGCCTCCTTTTCCTAACTTATCAGGTTTATCAGACAAAAGAACAAAAGGACAAAAGCCCGGCGCAGCCGCCGAGCCTTGTCCGTTGTGCTTCGTCCTTAAATTGTGCTGTCAATGCATCATGCCACTGACAAGGAATCGTTCACCTTTAGTACATTTAAAACTCTTTTTCAGTCTTACAGAACGCGCAGGTCCTTCAAGATTTCAGTTTTTGATTTGGTCTTATCGTCGACCTGTTTGATCACGCGTGCAGGTGTACCGGCAACTACGGAGTATTCAGGTACATCTTCGGTTACGACAGCTCCGGCTGCAACGACTGCACCTTTACCGATTCGCACGCCTTCCAATACGACTGCATTCGCACCGATCAATACATCGTCTTCTACCACAACAGGCTGTGCAGATGGAGGTTCAATAACACCCGCTAGGACCACGCCTGCACCGATGTGACACATGTTACCTACTTTAACACGGCCGCCCAGTACAGCATTCATATCAATCATTGTGCCTTCACCAATGGTGACACCGATGTTAATGACTGCACCCATCATAATGACTGCGTTATTACCGATACCAACCATATCGCGAATATACGCGCCTGGCTCGATGCGGGCATTGATGCCTTTCAGATCGAGCATAGGCACTGCGGAATTGCGGCGGTCGTTTTCCACCACATAGTCTTCTTCATTAGCATTAACACTGTCCAGAACAGGCTTGATGTCGGCCCAATCGCCAAATACAACGCCGCTGTCTCCGGAAATAAAAGCTTGAACATTCTCACCGAATGATGCGGAAGCCAAAGCCCCCTTTACATATACTTTAACAGGTGTCTTTTTCTTGCTGTTTTTAATCACGTTGATGACTTCTTGTGTGTTCATTTCGATGGACATAGTAAATCGAACAACTCCTTCATCGCTTCATACGACTTCGCAAGCCGGAATAATCTTATTCTCTCATCCTTTATAGCACAAAAGTACAGGTCTCGCAATTATGGATTCGGGTTACTTGTTCGCTTGTAGGCTGTCCAGCGATGTATATATGAAGGATTCGAAGCCCTCGGCAGACTCACCCTGAGGAATGTTTACCTTCACGATGAAGCCGCCAGTTTTATTTTCTACTACAATATATTGGCGTGTGACCTTCGAACCGTTCGCTTGCAGGAACAAACGGCTGCTGGTCAGAGCTTGAGGCACTTTGGCTTTATCTATTTTCACCGCTTTACCGATGGAAGCCAGATCCTTTTCGCCTTCTTTTTGAAGCTCGTCCAGATTAACATCGGAAGGCAGCTTCGTAATTTCAGCGTAATAGTTATCATCTACAGCCAAGGCTACGCGGTTTTGATCAGGAAACAGGGACATAGGGTCAAACACATACAGTGAATAACCCTCTCCTTTTGCCAATGTAGCTGTCTGCTTTTCTTTTTTTCCTTCAAGGCTAAGCTCAAAAGCTTGCGTTTTCGGGCGTTCACCCCCTACTGCTTGACCGGAGCTGCCGTTTTGCGTGCTGCCTGTTGAAGTTTCTGTTTTTTCAATTTTCGTCAAAATCAGTTGCTTGGCAACCGCGTCGCCTTCCACTGCTTTTTCGTTGTATTCAAATGCGACTGAATCGCCTTCCTCAAGTCCGGCCACCACCGTGTCCAGTCCGTCACCCAGTTGGAAAGATTGGGCTTCGCCATTGGTTTCAATTTCAACCGTGTGCGGGTCAGCGGCTCCGTTGTACACGCCTGTTCCCTTTTTGGCCTCCGACTCGGCGATCGGCTCCGGTTTCACTTGTGGCTGTTGCGTTTGCGGTTGGTCTGCCCCTTGAGGTGCGGTATTATTGGTTTGCGGTTTCGTTCCACAGGCTGACAGAGCCAGCACTGACACTACAGTTAACAGTATGATTGATAATGTGTTGCGTTTTTTCATAAAATCCACCTCCACTATGATAGACGAGTTTGTGCGGCAAAAGTTCTACGCAGCTCCATACTAAAATCCTTCTTCCTGCATCGCTTTTTATATTCCACGCAGATGTCAGGTACGGTATAATGGGCTGTATTAAACCTAATTTTCGAGATACCGATGGAAGGAATCGTACATGTATTATTCCTCTTCCGTACTGGATGGAGCTGTCACATGAATCAAGCGCACAAACCGTCATTTTCCTTTGAATTATTGTACATCATAGGTATTATCGCTATTTCGTTCTCCTCGATCTTCGTAAGATGGTCTGAAGCCGAGGTGTCCGTCATCGCTATGTACCGCTTGTACCTAACCAATCTCGTCATGCTGCCTCTGGTCTGGAAATACCGTACCGAGCTATTCAGCCTGAGCCGCAAGCAATGGATGCTGATCCTCTGGTCCGGTATTGCACTAGGGCTGCACTTCTTGCTCTGGATGGGCTCGCTGCGACTGACCACAGTTGCAAGCTCTACCGTTATTATGACACTGGAGCCGATCCTTGTCATGCTCGGTTCTTTTTTGTTTTTCCGTACAGGCACAAACCGCGCTATGCTCATCGGAATGGGCCTGGCTTTTGTTGGCTCGCTGGCGATCGGAGCCGGAGATTTTCATGCCTCGGGACAAGCCCTGCTCGGAGATGCACTGTCCTTCTTGGGTATGGTAGCCGTCTCTATCCATATGCTGATGGGCAAGCATTTGCGCGAGCATTTGAGCGCCTTTGTGTATAACTTTTGGGTATTCGCCATCGCGGCCACATCGCTTGCGCTGTATAATATGGTCAACGCCATTCCTTTTACCGGATATGCACCACGGGAATGGGGATTGTTCCTGTTGCTCGCCATAGTGCCCACACTGTTCGGCCATTACCTGTTTAACTGGCTGCTCAAATACATTAACGCCACAGCGGTGTCGATGGCAGTACTCGGCGAACCCGTTATTTCTTCCTTGCTAGCCTGGGTGTTGCTGGGAGAAAAACTTTCTGTTTTACAATTTGGCGCAGGCTTCTTCATCCTGTTCGGGGTATGGATTTTTATCCGATACGGAACAGATTTCAAGAAGCAAGTCGTCCACCAAAGTGAATTGCCCGACAACGAGCTTCCCCTTAAGACAGGTTCTTAACTTATTTACCCCATTTTCATGCATGGTACTCAATTGAATAATCTTAATGATAAAAAGGAAAGGCGGAATCCCTTATGAAATCCATCGTATCCAAACGCTGGCTGTTAGCTAGACTATATGAGCCAGATATCATCATCGCCGACTGCCGCTCCCTGCTCGGACAAGCCGGAGCGGGACGAACTCAATTTAATGAAGATCATATTCCAGGAGCTGTTCACTTCGATCTGGAGGAAGACCTCACCGCTCCTCTGGGGGAGCACGGCGGACGCCATCCTTTGCCCGATGCTGACACACTTGCCGCGCGCCTGAGTCGCGCCGGAATCAATGCAGCTTCACGCATCATTGCCTACGACGATCAAGGCGGCATGATGGCCTCCCGCTTCTGGTGGCTGCTGCGTTACTTGGGTCATAAGCAGGTGTATGTGCTGGAAGAAGGCTACAGCTCCTGGAAGGAAGCGAAGTTCCCGGTCACGGCAGACCAGCCGATTCGCATTCCCTCGACCTTTGTAGCGAAGGTACAGCCGCAAATGCTCGCAAGTATGGAAGAAGTGCGACGTGTTTCCGCAGGCTCGCTTCCTGTCGGCTCCTATACATTGATCGACTCAAGAGAGCGTCCGCGCTACCTTGGGTTGGAAGAGCCTATAGATACAGCAGCAGGGCATATCCCCGGTGCAGTGAATTTCTTTTGGAAAGAGGTATTGGACGAAAAAGGTATATTTAAAAATGTGGAACAACTGGAAAAGCACTTTGCCAGCCTTGACCGGAATGCAGAAATTACCGTGTATTGCGGTTCTGGCGTATCCGCCTGCCCGAATGTGCTGGCCTTAAATGAGGCAGGATTTAGTAAGGTGCGGTTATATCCAGGAAGCTGGAGCGATTGGATTTCTTACAGTGAGAATTCTATTGCGACTGGGGAAGAGTAGAAGCGGAAAGATGCATAGCAGTATGTAAAGTCTGAATACATCACCAAGCGGTTTGTATACCTTGGTGGTGTATTTTTTATGGTTCAAAAGGAGTCTGTAAAATAGATTTTGTAAACTCCCCAAACCATTAAAATGGTAATCAAAGAAAGGTTAAGGAGCGAACATGGGACTTTGGACGAAACAGCAACTGAGAGCGTAGCTCGTGTCAGTTAACTATACTAGAAAAATCAATACTATGAATACTAATCATAGTACACAACGCAGGGAAAACCGTTGAAATTGTTACTTTGTTGACGGGATAACTTAACTCTGTAAACAACGTATTCAACGAAGTGGTGTCTTTACTATGAGCAGGTATCGGATAACCTAGCTAGGTATACCGTGCCCTATGGGCATCGGCATACCTGTTTGCCGTGAGGCTCATTGTCAGAACGAATACGTTGTTTACATATCTCCATTGAAGGAAGCCTTTCATTCATGCTTGGTTAAAAAGCATTCAGATACTTTTCCGTTTATAAAGCAGGTTATCTGTCTTTTGACTTTCGGTAGAGGGAACACTCTCGCTTTTTCGACAAAAGTAACGGATGAGTAGCTTTTCAGCTCAAGGAAAAGACTTGGGTCGTCACTGTTCGGATTTCTTACTTTCCAGTGGTAGATCCATACTTTGTTTGGCGGATTGTTGCCGTTCTTAATAGGACAAAGCAATCTTCCGTTTTTGACTTCCCGTCCTGCCGGGAATGCGGATGACGGAGTTACTTTAAATTTGACAGCTACGCATGATCCCGCTGGAATACTGGGCGAGGGGAGCGCCCCGGTGCAGCGTTCGGTCTGATCGCTTTGTCTGAAAGGGGTCTTACGAATTTCGATAGGCGTGGCCGTAATAAGTTGGCGGAAAAGATGCCCCGTTTTCCTGTTGATGTTGTAGTGCAGTATCGTCACTTGTCCGTTAAACGTTCTCGAATCTAAACGAGCGGGAGAAACCAACACTCCGTCATGGACGGTAGCGGGTGCACCCATCGTTGTAAAATACAAGATACCGACACAATCTCCGGCTTTGATTATAGCCAATTGTTCCACCCCATTACCCGTATGATAATGTAATGTATGCAAATTGAAACGAAAGTCTTGTGCTTATGCCATCCCCTATGACGAGTAAGATCGATAAAGTCAAAATGCCCTTTTTCCCTAGTCCGGTAGGCAGGTGCCGTTGCGTGGTTTATCCCGATTCCATACCGTAAATGCAAATATAGGAAAGGGATGTAATGATGAAAATGAGCGTAAAAGCGGGGACGAAGGCAGCCGTAATGTCGTTGTTCCAAGCATCCAAGAGACGATTGCTTGCCAACGTTCGAAAGCTGAAAAATCCGAATGAGTACACATTTGTTTTTATGGGTGACAGCTGAGCGGGAGACGGTCAGACGAGTAATACCATTTTCGGATTAGCTCTTTCCGCAGTCCGTGCTCTGAAAACAAAACCTTTATTCATTATGCATAGCGGAGATGCCGTATTTACGGGTACTACTAAAGAATTTAAAACGGGAGGAACCTACACCGATAAACTTCCTGTGAAGAGCCTCCTGCAACTAATCCTGGACCCGAATAGAGGCGTGCCCGATATCCCATTTTTTATCGTACCGGGCAATCACGATCAAACCGGACTCAATGGTCCTCTAACCAAATTCAGAACGTTTATTGGTCCTACTCGTTTCGGTTTCAGCCTTCCCAGAATCAAAACGACGATCATCGGCCTGAATAATATTCAGCAATTGGGCCTGGACAAAAATAAACAGCCGATCTACGGGTTTCCCCCAACGGAATTAGCTTTTCTAAAAAAGAAACACGCTTTCGATTCATTGAAGTTTCAGGGGACTCACTATGTATTATCTGGAGGAGCAGGCGCTCCGCTCGTTAAACAAGGATTTTTGAAAGGAACACGAACCCCTATATTCCACATAGTGGAATTCAAAGTGAAAAACGGAGTTATAGTATAACGCCGAGTCATTCCTATTGGGTTTACGGCTTAAACACACTAAAAAACGGACCTCTATGTAAACATACGTGTTGGCAGATAATAAAATTGAGAAAAATGTAATTAACCGGCCTGGATTTCTGATGGTATGGGAGGGAGAGGGTTTAGTAAAGCACGAACCATTGAAACCCCGTTTTCTTGCTTTTTCCGTTACGGCTGTTGCGTGTCGTTTTGGCTTGGACTTCATGTTTCTCATAGCCCAGATGGGTATCCAGCTCGGCCTCCAACACCTCTTGCAAAGTTTCAGCAAATAACCCTTTTAAAGCCTTCTGTGCATCTTGAGCCGTCACTCTTTAGCAGGAGCAGTTGGATTTCATACAGTGAGAATTCTATTGCGACTGGGGAAGAGTAGAAGGCTTAAGCAGATATACAGTATGTAATTTGGAGTACATCGCTCATGTAACGATGTACTCCTTTGCGTTGTGCTCAGGAGTATCGAGGTCAACACGGAGTCAACGAATGGGGGTGAACGTACTTACAAAACGGTAATGTTGATTTGGGAAGCTTTGTATTCTACATTCTGGCCCCCACCTTTTGAAAGTTGAAAGACACTGTGATTTTGCTCGTGGTCCGGACGACCACCATCGTCATGCTGGAGCTGTATGTTGTCCTACAGTACCTCACGTACATGCGATTCCACTTGATTCACAACCTCACGCGCGAGAAACAGCGAGAACATCCCTCGAATGGTCCTAAAATCGGGAGAGTCGGCAAGGGTCTAATTCACTTCTTGATTCCCGATCGACTATTTCACTTGCAGCCAGATGCGCAATCAGCGGCGCCAGCGTAATCGCAGAATGCATCACCGCCAGATAAAGTCCCTTTATGTGATCTTGGAAGCCCACGATCGGATAGCCGTCTTCAGGCATGGGTCTCATCCCGACCTTTATGCTTTCCAGTTCCAGTTGATTCCCGTCCTTCAGACTGCGACGCAACGTGTCGAACGCTCGCTTACCGACCGCCTCTGGTCCGTTTTCCTCCGACTCGTCGATATAATCTTCCGCAGCCAGCAGCGTATAATCCGTCAGTTGACGCGCTTCAAATTGCGCATTTGAGATTAATGTACGTATCAGTTTATTTGCAGTTTTCATCCGAATCAGAATGGAAGGCGACGACGTTACCGGCACGTGACAACCTAACGGGTTGCAAAGTTCAGGTATGCCTGTACCTGCGGCCAATACCACGACATCCGACTCCAGAAAACCCTTGGACGTATGGACGCCGACCAGGCGGGAATCTTCTTGCTGCAGCTGTGTAACGTTGGTACCGAACTGAACCTTTGCTCCGTACTCCCGCGCTTTGCTCAACAACAGCTCCGTTAACCCTATGGGGTCTACAGCACCTTCTTCGCTGACAAACATCGCTTCATCCGGATATTCCTTCAGATTCGGCTCCAATGCCTCAAGCTGCTCCCGGTTTAATTTTTGAAAGTGGAGTTGCTCCCTTAGGGGCGGAGTGCCCCAAGTCAGCGCTCCATGCCAATGTATTTTCAGTTCGGACAGCTCTTGCTGAAGCGCATGATATTCTTCCAAAGCTGCATCGTACAAATGCCAGTATTCGGGAGCCACCCTATGAGTCGTATGTATCCAGGCAAAAGATTTATCTGTGACTTCACGCGCCGCGGCGGAGTGTCGTTCAATAACGGTTACATCTTGATTTCGTTTGGCCAGATGATAGGCCAGGGACGCCCCAACAATCCCTGCGCCAATAATCACAATTTTTTGTTTATTCAATAATGACTCCTCCTTTGTCACCCTATTGTAACATAGGCGTCATGATAATCAGACGTTATAACATATGAGGGCAGCTGGAGCGACTGGATCAGTTATGATGAGAATCCGGTGGCTACCGGGGAAGAGGTTTAAGTTTCGGTTTATAGGGAGCACAAAAAAATCGATTGACAGAAATGCCGCCTGTAATAACTTCAGGCGGCATTTTGCTTTGAAATTTTAAGTATGTCTACTCGTCAAGTAATGCTCTAAACGGGATTTTGTTGCTAGATGAGGCATATAAATCATGATTCGCTGATCTGGTTCATTTGGAAATTGAAGGGTAACATGCTCAAATTCAATAACTCCAAAAGCGGGGTGCAAAAGCCTCTTGTAGCCGTCAAGGGAGCTTGGTACTTCATGATACTGCCACATCCTTGTAAAATCAGCACTTGTCCTCTTCAGATCTTCGATTAAATTGTCGAATGAATCATCGTTCAGATAGCGTGCTCTTGACGTTCTAAACTCGGCAATCATTCTCCGTGAGACACTTTCCCAATCCTCCGAGCCTTCTTTCCACACAGGATCGGTAAATTGGCGCCACATCAAATTATAATCATGCGGAGGCGATAACCTATTAATCGTAAATACAGCATCTGCCGCTTTATTCCAAGCTAGAAAATCCCACTTTTTCCCGATTACATAGGCCGGATTAGGATTCAATTCATTCAGCATGTCCTGAATGGATGGGCTGATTTTCTCCTCAATAATAGTCGATTGAGGAGGCAGCGATTCTCCAGCAAGCAGAAAGAGATGTCTTCGCTCATTGGGTGTCAGCTTGAGCGCCGAAGCCAAGCTTTCCAGTACACCTACCGACGGACGGATATCGCGACCTTGCTCAAGGCGCGTATACCATGAGAGTCCTATGTTGACGATCCCAGCAACTTCTTCTCGCCGCAAGCCTCGTGTGCGGCGACGATTGCCAGGCAAAAGGCCGACATCAAGGGGGGAGAGAGAGGAACGTAAATCTCGTAAGAAATTACCTAGCGCTAAACGGCGCTCACTGTCGTTCAAGTAAAGCCCCCCTTATCCTATCACTTGCAAACCCACCATCAAGCAGGTTCTCGTGACCATTTAATAGTCAAAGTATACTTAAGGCAGTTGATGAGATCAACAATTCTAGGCAAGGAGAATGAATATGACAACCATTGCAGGACAAATGTTGGCAAGCAAGGTAGTGATGATTACAGGTGCGGGGCGAGGCATTGGAGCTGAGGCAGCAAGGCTGTTTGTACAACAAGGAGCTTCTGTAATGCTCGTTGCAAGAACAGATTCTGAGTTGCGCAAAGTCAGGGATGAAATTGTGACGTCGGGCGGAGATGCTGCATATTTCACAGCCGATCTGTCAGATGTAAGCAACGTTGAAGAAGCTGTTCAAGCTACAGTGGAACGATATGGTCGTCTTGATGCTGCTTTTAATAACGCAGGCGTCGGAGTCACTATATCATCGCTGGTGGATGAAAGAGAAGAAGACTTCGACCTGATTCAGTCAGTAAATTATAAAGGAGTCTGGCTGTGCATGAAAGCCCAGATTAAGGCTATGATGGAGACTTCAGGATCAGGCTCTATTGTTAACACCAGCAGCGTTGGTAGTCTGAAGGGAAATCCGGGATTGGGAGCGTACGGGGCATCTAAACGAGCGGTAAACAGTCTGACTCAAACGGCTGCGGTCGAATATGGGCCAGCGGGTATCCGTGTCAATGCAATTGCTCCGGGAACCACGATGACGGATATGATTCAGCAGTGGGTTTCTATTAACCCCGAAATCATTGAACAAATTAGTGCTAAGACACCTCTTCGACGTCCGGCTGAACCTGTTGAGATTGCTAACGCAGCCGCTTGGTTGCTTAGTGATTATTCCTCTTTCGTTACCGGGGTAGTTTTGCCTGTAGACGGTGGACTTAGTGTATAAATGAGCATTGATATGCTCAAGTGTGATAATGAGAGCAGGTAGAGTAAGCCACCCTCAACAGTTATCCACAACTGGAGCGACTGGATCAGTTATGAGGAGAATCGGGTGGCTACTGGAGAGGAATAGGCACTCTCAACGGATACACAGGTTCTAAAGCAAATAAACTGCCCAAGCAACTATAGCTCATGGCAGTTTTATTTGCTTTGTTTGAAAATCAACAAGGAATCAACTTGAGCTTAGTGAGAATGGTATCTTGAAATTGCAACCTTCTACAGAACTCCAAAGCTGACTTTTTTCTATGTTCTATTGGTTTGCCCCGATTGCATATAACGTTCCTGTATTCATGACGTCCGACAAAGTCGGATGTGTCTAGCTGCTCTCGCTTCCCTGAAATTCCTCGGCCAAACCAAGAGCATAGCCCGATGCGTGAATATTATGTTAGATGATGTATCGGCCTTCTTTGAGTTGCCTACAAATATCCTCTATTAAGCAAAGAACATCAAGCACTTTCTATACTCGATGTTCTTCTATCCATTGTTCAATATTCTCTTCTTTAATTGTTCCTTCTACCGTTTTTAATCCTAATTCAATTAGTTCTTTCTGTTCATATTTTATTGACAATCCATTTAAACGTAATAAAAATAAAATTGTCGCTACACCTATACGTTTATTCCCGTCAATAAATCCATGATTCTTTATTAACGCGTATCCAATTACAGATATTTTCCTTATCGTACCTTCGTAAAGCTCCTGTCCATCGAAGGTTGCTTCTGCTTTTCGTAATGCACTTTCAATCATTCCATGATCCCAACCGAACCACCTGTTGCCTTTACAATCTTAGTATGGAATTGAATAATTTGTTCTAAACTGATATTCTTCATTTGGCTAATTCCCTAAGTGCTTCAGCGTTTTCATTTATAATATCGTCCATTAGTGACTCCATTTGCTGATTACTTCGGTTCTTTAGAAATTCGATAAAATCAATCACACATACCTCCTGCACTTCTTTGTTTTCATTATACACCAAAGCATGATGGGACTTAACATTCGCCTTTAATGTTTTTATGGAGTTGCCGTTATTTCAGCTAACGTTTCTGTATTCATGAACCCATAGGGTTGTCTGCTGAAATGCCTCTCCGAAATTCATCTCGCAGACCAAGGCTCCGAAGGAGCCGTGCTTGAATTTATGTTATAGGATGTCAGTGCCTTCCCGAATTAGCTCACCATATTTCAAAAATCTATCTTATGAATTTTATAATGGTTATATATTTCATCATCTATTTCTATCTCTCCGACAAACTTAAAATCACTTTTTTGAATAACTCTATTCGATGCACCATTCTCTAGTAATACAATTGCATTTAATTCTTTGATCTCCGTGTTATCAAATAAATACTGAATTATTCCCTGAACTGCTTGAGTCGTATATCCCTTACTTCTATGGTCTTTTGAAATACCATACATGATTTCTCTGTTTGGTGCTGGAAGATCGTCTTTTATTCCTGAACAACACCAGCCAATAAATTTTCCGGTTTCTTTAAGTACGATCCCTAGCCTCAGTCTAAGATCACCAACATCCAGTCCTTCTTCGACAAGTTTAAGAAATTGATTGTTTTCTGGTATTTCATAATTCTTCAGCCAGTCTAGTCTGACTTCTTTTTCAACATTCCAACCTGGTAAGAACTCATAAATCTCCGGTTGCCATGTAAGTACTTGTAATTGATCTAAATCTTCTAATTGATATTCGCGAAGGATAATGTCTTTACATTCTATTGACAGGCTGTACGGGTTCTTTTCAGAGTGCATATAAATTCTCCTTTGTTTGTATTGATATTACGATGATTCGCAGTGATTTCCTATAACGTTTCTGTATTCACGATATTGATCTTCTTAGATAGTTCCCATCTTAGGAAGATCAACGTGTACGGCTGCTTCCACATCTCCGAAATCCTCCTGCCGGACCAAGAGCCGAATAGCCCAAAGCGTGAATATTATGTTATATGAGTTACACGCCTCCCTGCAATAAAATCACCAAGGTTCTTTAATTCATGTTTCTTTCCGAACAATTAATAATTCATCCGCCTGGAGATTCGAGAAAAATATTGACTCGTCGATAATTTGATAATAATTCATATTTCCTTTATTTATTATTGCAGCATCAAACATCCATATATTATCCAAGTCGTTCTGTATTAACGCTTCCCAAGGACGGCCATCAGTTGCTTCATTAGTAAAATACACACTAGATTGATTAGATAAATGTGATAATATTTTAATTAACTTCCAAATCACTAAACTATATTCTTCTCTTAATGCGTAATCAAAATAATATTGTACGATCTCCTCTGGCCAAAGGAAAAGGCTAACTTCAAGCCAAGGTTGTTGCAATTCTTTGATGCTTTTTGAAGTCCAGCCCATAACAAAAGGACGAATGTGTATAAGTTGTCCAGCGATCATAAGTTCTTTTGTTTCTTCTCCTCCATTCACACACACATAGCCATCCTCATCTATCTCCCATCCTAGTCCACTAAAAACAGAAATTATTTCAGCGTCTTTAATCCCACAATCATTTAATGTGATTATAAAGTCAAGCATGAGCTCTTTTATATTACTTTGATCGCACTTTATATTAGGTTTGGACTTGAGAATATTTTGGCATCTCATTCCCTCATTTCATCATTGCGTGTATTTCAACTAACATCTAATCTATGTACTTCGTAAGTACTGCACCTTCAAGTGAGTATCTGAACTACATATATGATAACTCACTCAGTTCCACTTGCGAAGAAAAAATTGATGAAAAAGGAATATTAAGCAGAGAGCTCAAGCTTCCATATCCACGTGATCCAGCAGGCTCTGAATACGCTGGATATTTTTCGTGCTGGCATGCTTATAGCGCTGCGTTATAATTACTACTAAATTAAGCGTTGAGTTTTTACTCTCCCCTACCTCTACGTTACAAAAAAAGAAGTTACATGGCCTAGTCTCGGACTAGTTCAGTAACTCCCTTTTCCAACTCTATTTCAATAGGTAGATTTATTATTCTTTTACCGCCCCGATCACGATCCCGGTCACAAAATAACGTTGCAGAAACGGATACACGAGCAGGATCGGCAGTGCACTGATAAAGATTTGCGAGGCCCGAATGGTTCGCTGGGACAGATTGGCGACGACTTCCGGGTCGAGCTTGGACATGTCGGCCTGAACGATAATCGTCTGCATAAATGTCGCCAGCGGAAGCTTTTCTGAATCTCGAATATAGATGATCCCATCAAAATAAGAGTTCCAATGTTCGACCATCATGAATAGGGAAACCGTGGCAACGACGGGTATGGAGACGGGCAAATATATTTTGATAAAAGTCTGCAAATGCCCTGCCCCATCAATAAAAGCGGCTTCCTCCAGATCCTTGGGTACGGTACGGAAGAAATTAAGCAGCAGAATAATGTTAAATACCGCAACCAATCCAGGCAGAATCAATGCCAGCAATGTATTCATCAGTCCAAGCTTCAGAATCAGAATGTAGCCCGGAATGAGACCACCGCTGAATAACATGGTGATGACAAAATACCAAAGGTAAACATTGCGTGCACGGAAGACTCGCGCCTCCTTGGAGAGCGCATACGCTGCAATCGTATTTACCACTAACGCAAGTCCCGTTCCAAGTACCGTCCGCTCCACAGACACCCACAAGGAGGAGAGGAAATTGGCATTATCAAACGTCTTGGCATAGGCTTCAAGCGTAAAACCAATCGGCCAGAACGTAACCAGTCCAGCATTGGCAGGTGCGGATGCGCTAAGAGATACCATGAGCAAGTGATATAAAGGCAGCAAGCAGAGCAGTGAAAGGATGGTCAGGAACACATTATTGAATATGCTGAAAACTTGATAAGGAATCGTTTTATGGTACATCGGCTCGTCATCCTTTCTAGAAAATTCTGTACCCCGCGAATCGGTAGGCCAGTCGGTATGAGATCACGATCAGGATTAAGCTAATAACCGATTTAAATAAATTCACGGCGGTAGCGAAGCTGAACTGCCCACTAAGCAGACCTTCCCTGTACACAAAGGTATCGATGATATCCGCTTGCTGATAGATTAATGGACTATATAAGTTAAAGATCTGATCGAAGTTTGCATTGAGCACATTGCCTAGTGCCAGGGTTGCGATCACGATCCCAATCGGAATAAGCGCCGGGATGGTAATATACATCGTCTGCTTCCAGCGCCCCGCCCCATCCACTTCAGCCGCTTCATAGAGTGACGGATTAATACCGGACAGTGCCGCCAGGAAAATGATCGTGTTGAAGCCAAACTCCTTCCAGACATCACTTGCAATGATCGTAAAGCGGAACCAGTTGCCATCCCCAAGGAAGAAAATCGGCTTGATGCCGAATACAGAGGAAAGGAATTGATTGATGATCCCTGTCTGGGCCAGAATATCGATCAGAATGCCTGATAGCGTAACCCAAGACAAAAAATGCGGAAGATACACGAGCGTTTGAATGGTTCTTTTGAGCGCCATCTTCCTGACCTCATTCAGCAATAAGGCGAAGATAAATGGAATAATCAGGTTCATTACCATTTTGGAACAGGCAAAAAACAGCGTATTCCACGTAATTTGCAGGAAATAATCATTCTCCCACATGTACCTGAAATGCTTCAGTCCGACCCATTCAGAATTGAAAAAACCCAGTGCAGGTTTATAGTCTTGAAATGCCATAAGAATCCCGGACATCGGAATATACGAAAAAATAAAAATCATAATGGCCGCCGGCAACACCATCAAGTGGAGAATCCATGGTTGTTTATAGACTTTCTTTTTTCTTCTATTCGGCTTGCTCCCACTGTTTGCCTGCGGCACCCGGTTAGCCTCCATATTAGCCTCCATAGCGCCCTCCTGTTCCCAAAAAAGTTTTTGTGTGTAATGGGAATCTCTGCTATAAATAGTATCAGGCACTCCTCAGGTCTGACTATATAACATTGTTAGGCTGGATATGGTTTTGTTAGGAATATCGATTGAAGGAGGCTTTTATGAATATATGGAAGCGCTTTATATTATTCCAAGGAACGGCTCGATCCCGGTTTAGTCTGTTTGCCAAAATAAACGGCTTAATCGTGGTTTTGTTCATCCCCATTATTATCATGTATACCTACTCGAACAATGTCACCTACGATGTCGTAAGCAAAGAGCTTCAAATATCCAATACCAAACAGCTCACGTTTTTATCCAGTCAGATCGATTCCCGCATTAATCAGATGATGGATTTCAGTCTTATTCTCTCTAGAGATCCCAATGTCAGAGCATTCAATGGTTTGAACATGTGGGATGATCTTTATGACCAGATGCAGACCCGATATGTCATTCAGGAAAAGATGATGCTTCAATCCGGAGTCACCGATATATGGCCCACCCGATATGCTGTGTATTCACAGCAGAACCAAGATGTCATCGCCAACTACAACAGATCATCAGGTTATGATGAGAATTACCTAAAAAGAAATATGAGTGGCCAATGGACATATGGTGATCATGGTGCGGAATCTCAAGAAGAGCTTCAATCCTTTTACTGGTTCTTTACTGATTCCTTGTCCCAGCCGGGGATGTTGACGGGAAGCAATCTGGTGATTGAAGCCAGCTTCAGTTACGAGAACATTCAGAACATGCTGGATACGTACAAGAAAGGTGGACAAGGCGATCCCTTCTTTTATCACAAAGGGAATTCGCCCATTCTGAACCGCAGTGCAGACAAGCAGCTATCCGAAGAACTCATTCGTTATCTGGATACTCACTCCTCGGAGGACACTACACAGGATGTCGTGAAGCTGAATGGGAAGAACTATCTGGTCAGTTCTGTAAAGTCTTCATATTTGGATTGGCATTTAGTAGATGTGGTCCCACTCTATCAGATCCTGCAACCCATTTCACTCAGTCGGAACCTGTTCTATCTCTCTATGATTCTGCTATTTGTTGTGGGCATTTCCGCTTCCATACTACTGTACAGAAACGTTCAATATCCGATCAAAAAGCTGATTCAGGGCTTACGGCGTGTGGAGTGGGGAGACTACTCCGTACGTCTGCATAGCAAGAATCAGAATGAGTTCTCATTTCTGTTTCAACGATTTAATGATATGTCTCATCAAATTCAAGATCTGATCGAGAATGTATTTCATGAAAAGATCAGAGCCCGGGAAGCTACGCTGAAGCAGCTGCAGGCGCAGATCAATCCCCATTTTCTGTATAACTGCCTTGGCTATATCATCAATATGGCCCAGATGAAGGATGAAGAAGCGGTCATCTCTATGGCTTATAACTTAAGTGCGTACTATCGCTATACCACCCGAGTGGAACGAGAAACGTCTTCTTTGAAGGAAGAAATCAAGCTGCTCGTCAACTATTTGGATATCCAAAAGCTGCGCAATGGGAGAATTGAATATCATATCGATATCCCTGAGCATATGCTTAGCCAGTCTGTTCCACGTTTAATGCTTCAACCGATTGTGGAAAATTCGGTCATTCACGGTGTAACGAAGTCATACTCATCTGGTGAAATTCGAATTAGCGGGGGAAGCTCGGACGGTTTCTGCAAAATTTACATTGATGACGACGGACCCGGCCTGAGCCCGGATCAGTTGGAAGCTCTGAATCGTAAAATGCAGCAGCCGCTGCAGGGGGAAATGGGCTGTGGTCTCTGGAATACGAACCAGCGGATCATGCATCTGTTCGGCAATCAGTCACGCCTTATTTTCAAGCCGTCCCCGCTCGGCGGATTCCGAACAGAGATCATCTGGGAGATTCCAACAGAGGAAGAAAATCATAACGATATAAGTTGAACTAAACATTTACACGATAACGGAGAGGGCAGATCTGGAGAAGCGAAGCGTTCGCCAAAAAGCTTTCTGAAAGAAAGCTACATCGGAAACATAGGCTTATCCCCGGATTTCCCCTTTTGTAAGGGA
This sequence comes from Paenibacillus sp. FSL R10-2782, assembly GCF_038592985.1. Taxonomy (NCBI): domain Bacteria; kingdom Bacillati; phylum Bacillota; class Bacilli; order Caryophanales; family Paenibacillaceae; genus Paenibacillus; species Paenibacillus sp. FSL R10-2782. The sequence continues at coordinate 3,744,304 of NZ_CP151951.1, forward strand.
TTCAAAAAATCTAGGGATAACAGCGATCAGAAGATGGTTCTGACCGCGCAGTGGTTCCGTGTAAAATCATTCGTTCAACTTATATACACAAACCAACAAGGAGACAAATAAGATGCAGATGATCATCGTAGACGATGAAGCACACTGGGTAGATAACCTTTCCATGACCAAACCCTGGCACACTCTGGGGATTGAACATGTGCATAAAGCTTACTCAGCACATGAAGCACTACAAATTATTGATACGCACCCCATTGATATTGTGATCTCGGATATTCAGATGCCCGAAATGACAGGGATTGAACTGATCGAACGGATCAGAGTCCGTGACAAAAAAATAAAGTGTATTCTTTTATCCGGATATTCCGAATTCGATTTCGCCAAAAAAGCCATCCAGTACGAGGCCGTTGATTACTTGCTGAAACCACCGACTGACGATGAATTGATGGGCGCCGTTCAAAAGGCTATTGATCAATTAAACACAGAATGGGAGCTCATAAGCTCACTTAAACGAACCCAGTTTACCCTTCGGGAGAATCTGCCCCATTTACGTGGTCGACTGCTCCTTGAGGCCTTACAGGGACATCGATTCGCAGCCGGCGAATGGGAACGGAAACTTGCGAATTACGATCTGCCCTTCCACGCCGGAGATTACGCGTTAATGCTTGTACGTATGGAAGAAGAATTTAGGCACTATGACAACAACGATCAAACCTTGATCGAATATGCAGTCATCAATATGGCTGAAGAGATTATGGGTGAGTTTATGGAAGTTTGGGGCGTGAAGGAGGAACATGGATATCTGGTGTTTCTGCTTCAACTTAAAGAGAACGATACCGACATTGGAAAAGAAACTATACTGGAGAAGCTTTCTGTGCAGCTTCAGTCTAAGGTCAAGCAGTTCCTGAAGGGTTCCCTCTCCATCGTCATCACCGAGTGGTTCCCGTTTCCAAAACAGCTACATGACCGCTTTCGGCAGGCCTCGGCTTATTTCCGGCAAATTGTCGGAGATGAGCGCGAATTCGTGATGCGGGTCAGTGACGTGGAAGCGCCCGCAGCGCAAGGCCCCCTGGATGTCCTGTATACTCCGCCCTCTTTCATTCATCTGTTGGAAAGCGGGCAATGGGATGCCGCAGAAGAAAAAATAGTAGCCGTCTGTGAGGAACTGGATGAGAAATGGTCGGAATCGTGGGAGCATTGTATGGAGGCAGGTTTTTTAATTACGGCTTCTTTCACCAATCTCGCACACCGAAATAGGCTTACTCTGGCTACCTTAATGGGTAGCGATATGGAGTGGCTGCAGAGCGGGAAAGCTTTCTCCACCATCAGTAAACTGCGAAAATGGTCGCTTAGTGTGCTCGGCAAACTCAAGGAAGGCACGTCAAACGAAATCAAAGACATACGTTCCGAGTATGTGAGAAAGATTCAGGATTTTACGGATAAAAACCTGCATCTAGATGTTTCCCTCCGTGTACTGGCCGACCATGTCAATCTGCATCCGACCCATTTGTCCAAGATTTATAAGATTGAAACTGGTGAAGGCATAAGTGATTATATCTCGCGCCTGCGCATGGATCGTGCCTGTCACAAGCTGAAAATGACCACCAAAAAAGTATATGAAATCAGCATGGAGATTGGATATATGGATCCTGCTTATTTTATCAAGGTGTTCAAACGCCAGTTTGGGGTCACGCCGCAGGAGTACAGAGACCATCATAAATAGCATGATAGAGTCCTATCGAAACTAAAAAACTCATATAGATGCCATCCCCGCCGACTTGATACAGTTACACTTGTAAAGATCATACACCGTAGGGGGATTGAAGAATGATCAAATTCAAAGCATGGTGGTCGCTGCTCATGGTCATCGCTCTTATCACAATTACAGCCTGTGGCAGTGGCGAAACATCCAATGAGAATGCCACGAACGATAATACGCTGGCGGCGGTCGGTTCACCCGAAGCAGAAGCTGCTTTTGCAAAAGGGAAATACGATCCACCCATTGAGTTCAGTTCGGTGTTGATGCCGAAGAAATACGTTCAAGGGGACACCAAAGAAAATAACGTTCACGATCGGTGGATGCTGGAAACGCTGGGCATGAAGCATAAAGATACCTGGTATCCAGCCAATGATGATCAATACAAACAAAAGCTTCAGTTGGCCATTGCCTCTGGCGAGAAGCTGCCTGATTTCGTTTCGGTACCCACCAATGCGGTATTGACCAATCAACTTATTGATTCCGGTCAATTCATTGCCATCAATGAGTTGTTCGACAAGTATGCAAATAAAATTCTGAAAGACCACGCGGCAGCGCATCCGGAGCTATGGTACCCTTTCACCAAGGACGGCAAGAAATACAATATGCCGATCCTAGAATACACAGATAATGACGACACGCTGCTGTGGTTCAGAGAAGATTGGATGGAAAAGCTGAATCTGGAAGCTCCCAAAACCATCGCGGATCTTGAAAATATCATGGATAAATTCAAGAACGAGAACCCGGATGGCTTAGCACCTAATGAAGTTTTTCCACTCGCAATTTCCTTGAAAAATAATACAAACACCTGGATGGGCTCACTCGATTGGTTATTCGGAGCATACGGTACGGTTCAGGAGCAGTGGAACAAAGACGCCCATGGCAATCTGGAGTACGGCTCCATTAATCCCGGTGCAAAGCAGGCACTCGTGAAGCTTAGTGAATGGATGGAAAAAGGCTATATTCATACCGACTCCGCCCTGTGGGATGAAGGTAAATCTGCGGAGAGCTGGACGAAAGGCGCCGCAGGCATTCTGCCCGGAGCCAACTGGATTCCAGACTGGCCAGCCCCCGATCTGTTGAAGAATGTGCCTGGAGCGAAAATTAAAGCTTATCCGGTTCCAACAGGTCCAGATGGACTCATCGGTACGAAATGGCAGAACGCCGGCGTCAACGCCAGTATTATGATTAACAAGGACGCGAAGCATCCTGAAGCCATTTTCCTGTACTATAACTATCTGCTCGATAACCTGGCTAACCCGGCCGCTGGCAGTGAATATGAATACGGCTTCGCCAAAGGCTACGATTGGGACATCGTGGACGGAGAACCGACCAGTGATAAAAAAAAGATTAAAGACTTCTCCAATGAGTTCCCTTTCCTGACAGGCCCGGCACGTATCCCGAATCTGTACATGAAGACACTCGTTAAACTGGCTGATGGGAAAACGCCAGAAACCCCTTATGAGAAACAAATGGCCGAGTTCCGCAAACCCGAAAACTGGGCCGCAGCCAAGGTAGTCATGTCACAATTAGACATTCGCAAGCAAAACTACTTCACCGGTGCTGCGACACCAACGATGGTATCCAAATGGAACCTGCTTCGCCAGTCCGAAATGGAAACCTTCAACAAAATCATCTACGGCAAGCTGCCGATCGATGCCTTTGACCAATTTGTAGCCAATTGGAAATCCAATGGCGGTGACCAGATTACGCAAGAAGTGAATGATTGGTTCAAGTCAGTGTCTGGGAAATAAGGGATAAAAATAAGAAACAAATATAAAAAGCCGAAGCGTGTGTTTTTGTCGTTTCGGCTTGCTTTGGTTTAGTTTAAGATCGCTACGCTTGATGGGCATTCGGCCTTTCGCTTTCGCCTTCTGTCCCTATAGACTGACTCAGCAAGGAAACCGTGAGCGGAATGCTATCCTGTAATCCTTGTAAGTATAATCTTTTCACTTGTATTAGTAGAAATTTTATAAACTCTTTTACCACCACCCCCTTCAATTAAGGCGGAGTGGATCGGTTACACTCTTCTAGACAGAAAAATTGTGGTCTAATATAGTAGACTACAGACCAACCTAGAAGGAGCAAATGGACGATGACTAAAAAAGAAAGACGTACCTTTAGCGCTGAATTTAAAGCACAAATGGTTCAACTCTATCAGAGTGGTAAACCGCGAAAGGATATCATTCAAGAGTATGATTTGAATCCTTCATCGTTAGATAAATGGGTGAAACAGAGTTCCACATCTGGATCCTTCAAAGAGAAAGACAACCGAACTCCAGAGGAATTAGAACTGATCGAGCTTCGAAAACAGAACAAGCAACTGCTCATGGAGAATGACATTTTAAAGCAAGCCGCGCTGATCATGGGACGAAAGTAAATGTCATTCGCCAGAATAAACATAAATACTCGGTATCAGCAATGTGCGACGTCCTAAAGCTCCCTAGAAGCACCTATTATTATGAAGAAAACAAAGTGGAAGTGACATCGGAGGATGAGCTTCCCTCCCTGATTATGGACATTTTTCAAAGCAGCCGACAAAACTATGGTACGCGTAAGATAAAAAAAGAGTTGCACCAACAAGGCTTTACGGTATCCAGGCGGAGAATAGGACGAATCATGAAAGAATATGGGCTGGTTTCCTCGTATACGATCGCTCAGTACAAGCCTCATCCCACGAAATGCAATGAAGCCAAGCAAGCGAATGTATTGGACCGGAAATTTGAGCAAGAGCAGGCGTTATCTGTCGTCGTAAGCGATCTGACGTACGTTAGAGTAGGTTCATATTGGAATTACGTATGCTTCTTTGTGGATCTGTTTAACCGCGAAATTATCGGTTACAGTGCGGGGGCACACAAGGATGCCAAGCTGGTTTACCGTGCTTTGGCTTCGATTAAGGGCAACCTGAATGACATTCAGCTCTTCCACACGGACCGAGGCAATGAATTCAAGAATAAGCTCATCGACGATGCGCTGGAGGCTTTTCAGATTGAGCGTTCCTTAAGCATGAAAGGCTGCCCCTATGACAACGCCGTTGCGGAAGCCACGTTTAAAATGTTCAAAACGGAGTTTGTGAAGAAACGTCATTTTGAAAGTCTAGCTGAGTTAACCACAGAATTACATGACTATGTGCACTGGTTCAACCATATTCGGATTCACGGTTCTCTGGAGTACTTGAGTCCGGCTGAGTTCAAACAGAGGCACCATAAAAAAGTTGTCTAGTTTAGTGTTGACAATCCAGTCTTTTGGACGAAGTTTATTGGATCCTCATCGAGTTTACCCAATATTATTTATTCTTTCATAAATTGATTTTTCAAGAACATACATCTCATCTTCTTCAGTAACAAAATCAATAAATACTTCTGTAATAATATTTTTCATTTTTAGTAGACGGTTCCTTATGTCTTGTTGCATTTGTTCGTCTGTGTTAATACCCAACAGTTGCTCTAACAGAAGTATGCTAGTAAATATAGAAAGTATAATTGTATCGTGAGATTTGCCCCGATGGTGAGGATTAAATTTGTCGTTACTTATGTAATGCTTAAAAACTAATATGTTTGGATGAGTAAATCTCGATAGTTTTTCATACAATTTATCAAATATTAAAATATCCTCTTTATAAGGACTTGCAGTGGCCATTGAATAATTAGAGATATGACCTATATATTGTTGCCCAGTTACTTTATCAACGATAGTCCTCTTATCAAACTTACCATTACTATGGGTTAAATATTCGTGAGTTCCTTCTTCCATACCGATTCTTGCTGCCACTAAATCATCTAATCTTTCGGGATATCGTAAAACATATATTATGTTAAGATAGTTTTCATAAACCGATCTTAACAAATTGAGCGAATCTTCAATCAGTCCGGCTTTTAATTGAACTTGAATAGATTTAAAGGTCTTAAACGATTTCGTGACACAAAACATAATAAAATCATTGTGAGTGAGCTTTATGCCCTCAATATTGCCATACTTTGCGATGATCATTCCAAACAAGTAGAGTGCAGATTCAAATTCTACCAGTAAACCATTTTTCTCACTTTCTGATACAGCTTCTTCAAATTGAAGTTCCTCATTCAAATCATAATACTCTGCCAAGGCACTACGCCATTCACTTAACTCTACATCAGTTAGATTCCCTTCATATTCTTTGACTACTAATCTGCCAGTCTTCTTATAGGCATGAATAAATGCTGGGTCTGTATTTATTTCTTCTAATAATTTCACCGTCATTTTTTCAACTTCATATTCATCCATTGGTGATACATATTGATCATAGAAGAAAAGGTCTTCGTCCTTTGGTTCTCTACCATATATCTCAACAAATCTGTTTTTATGTTCCTCCATAGCTGCAATCATATCTGGATCTTTGATTGGTATTGAACGTTTATAAATGCCATCATCATCTAAAATCCAACTGAAATTTTTATTTATACAACATTTTTTAAATTTCTTTTTACTTCCACATGGACATTCAGAATTTCGTGAAGGTATTTTTTTCATATTTTCTCTCCTCAATAAATTTCGTCAACGTTCCTGTATTCATAAACCCCGAAGGGTTGTCTGCTGAAATGCTTTCCTGAAATCCTTCTCGCAGACCAAGGCTCCAAAGGAGCCGCTGCTTGAATATTATGTTATACGACGGACTCGCTTTTCGAATCTGCCTTCAATATAGGTTTTCTTCAGGAACATATTCAATCAAATCCGATAATTTGCAGTTAAATGTATCGCATAGCTTGAACAAGGTTTCCAGCTTTGTTGTTTCCATATTCGTTTCCCTATACAGCTTGTTGATTGAATTCCGACTTAATCCCGATTTCGCCATCAATTCTGTTATATCATCTATTCGATGTTCTGCCATGAGTTCCCTTATATTACACTTGATTACGGCCTCCATTATTCTATCTTATCTCCCATATCAGTAATCATCAACGAAAAGCAAAGATTTAACTCTACAAAGTTATATAATAACTCTATAAAGTTAATAAAAAGAGGAACAACATATGATTAATGCATTAGAATCATTGACAGAACCACTTATAAGAATACGTTTAGAATTACTCTTTGCTGAGCTTCTGGAGTACCATACGGAGTACAATCAGCTTTCTTCGGAGACAGATCGATACTTTAGAACGCTTCGCGAAGCGTTACCCGATCAACTTCAACATACGGTTTTTCTGTACGAAGATGCTCAAATTTCTCTCCAATCCATCTTAGAAAGAAGCATCTACATACAAGGTTTCAAAGACGCTCTACAACTCTTTAGTGAATTGAAAAATTCTAACATCTAGAGGATCATATGATCCTCTTTCCTATTGTTTTTGATTCTGTCGTATAACGTTCCCGTATTCACGACGTCCCACCGACTAACTCCGCTGTGCAGTTAGTTGGTGCGGATGTGTCTTGAAATACTTCCTTGCTGCTAAAACGCCTCGTCAAATCAACATAAAACTTCTACCGCCGAGGGCGAATACCCGATGCGTGAATATTGTGTTATACGGCGATTCGGACTTCTCCGACATCACACCACCAGTATTGTTTTATGTACTGCAAATAATTAGAATATAGACATATAGAATAGAAAGGACTGATTTCTATTAAAAGTTTAATCGAAATCTATTTACACGATATATTAAACCCTCAACTTGTTAATCTTGGCGCAAATACAGTTTCAATCGCTAAGGTTAAAAATGATATCCGTAATAGATTAATATCAATCATTAGTCGTTGGAATCAACAAGAATTTCGAAAAACAATTCTACTAATAGGCTTAGAGGAAGCTCACTTCTATCAGCCTGAAGCTGATTTGAGTATCAAGTCTTTAGTTGTAGTAGCTATACGAAATAGTCTGATTGAAGATATGAAAAGTACAATACATGCAGCTAAAAAACTAGGGTTATCCAAACAGATTATTGATGACAGTACAATAAAAATTATTACTTATGATGCAATAAGATACTTCAGTGAATATGAGCTAAATCAAATAACCATTAACTTTACTTCACAAGAAGAAACATCTGACCCTTACTTCCACTTAAAAGAAAGATATCCGATTGCTTGGGAAGCAATGAAACATCTTAGCCAGTGTGCTAATTATATACAATATCCATCTCTTGAATGTGCTCCACCTAAATCAATAGTTACAATTAATCCCAATGAAAAATCAAGAACAATGACAGAAGTTCAAAGCGGAATTGATCCTAAAATTGATAATCAATTACAACAACTTCTTAATTTTGTTATTTCAGGCGGACAGCCTTTCTTCTATTGTGATTGCTTTAAAATGATAAGCAGGAATCCTGATAAGCTATTCAAAGTTATTGATATAGTATTGTCTTCAAACGCGCCTGTAGTAACTACTAATTATTATATAAGTAATGGATATGTCGCAAAGCGCTCAAAATTACTTCGTCCTGCACATGACACAGATGAGATCTTAATAAAACTTAAAGATACTTCTGGTTTGAGAAAATCACATTTAGAGATTTTAAAAATAATGAAAACTTCTATGGATAGCTAATGCTATATATTCCGAATTGTCGTATAACGTTTCTGTATTCACGACGCCCCACCGACATAAGGACCCATCAGGATTCGGTCGCTATGCGCTTAGTTGATGCGGATGTGTCCGCCTGATTTCGCTTCCCTGCCGATCACTTCGGGCAGACCGAGGAGCCGTATGCTTCGATGCGTGTATATAATGTTATACGACGTACTAACCCTCTATGAACTACGTGAAAGATATTTGGATTTTACTTTTTTCCATATTTTCAGCATCGAGCTATTACTCCTTTTGTTTTCTTTTTTTACTGAAGCAAATAATATCTTTGTGAACGAAAATAAAACTATCGACATTAATAAAGTTAATAGAGCAAAAGGTGTACTTAACCATTGAGATATTTCTTTACTAGGAAATTTTTGAATATACTCATTCCAAATAGAGATGTATAGATATAAACCAGCAAGAGCAAAAATGAACGTGGATAAATTGTGTGTTAGTATAAAAAACTCAATTATTATCTTAAAAAATATATTCTTCTTGTTTAAACTTCTAAATTGCAAATGGTCTTCGTAAATAATATCATGGGCTTCCCAGAATTCATTCTCTATACTGACATAGAAGTTATTTAAGTTATCAAAAAAAGTTTTTTCACTAACTCTTCCTGGATTATTCAAGTATTCAAAATAATTAATTTCCAATTTAAAAAATGCTTCCAAGTTATAACTTGTACCGATATACCTGATTTTAGTTTCATCTTCTTGATAATGCTCGAAAAATTCAGCTAAGAGATTGTTTTTCCTTTCTTGCTCTTTTTCACTAATTATTTTTTTCAATCTTATAAACATATGAGAATATACTTCGTGATAACTTTGTGATAATTCTTTTAAATAAACCTCCCTTTTTTTAGCTCGATAATTGAACTGGTATCCAACAAACGCTGTTATTATTGCCAAAATTACTACAGGTAATTGTAATCCCAAAAAGCTCATTTTTTTCAATCCTTTATTTGTTAGTATGTCGTATAACGTCTCTGTATTCACGAACCCAAGAGGATTAAGTGACCGTTGGGAACGGGTCGTAAGACTTAGCCTCGCAGGAGTTGTCCGGCTGAATCTACCCTCGGCACTTCTACATCGGTCCGGACCAAGGGCGTAAGCCCGCAGCGTGAATACGGTGTTATATGAGGGGATGACTTCTTGAGCTACTTACTAATTGTCCTTAATTCATCTATCATTCTTTCTTTTACTTGATCTAATTGAGTTTTTGTTTTATTTATTGGTTCTAACCATCCAAATCCATCATTCTTATACCTTGGAAATACATGCATGTGATAATGATCTAAATCATTAAATATTCCACCGTTTTGAATTATTGATATTCCATTTGGTTGATATATTGCTTTAAGTGCTTTAGAAATGATTACTGATGCACTCATGATGGAACTTAATGTTATCTCATCAATCTCTTCAAGATCTTTAAAACGTCTCTTCGTCAAGATCAAGGTATGCCCTTCATTAAGTGGATCAATATCTAAAATACAGGTAATGAATTTATCTTCATAAACAACATTTGTTTCAACTAATTAATTAGCAAGTTTGCAACCTAAACAAATCATGATTTAGATCCTTTCGTCATTAAAAATGTACTTCATCACTTTCATATAACGTTTCTGTATTCATGAACCCGAAGGGTTGTCTGCTGAAATGCTTTCCTGAAATCCTTCTCGCAGACCAAGGCTCCAAAGGAGCCGCTGCTTGAATATTATGTTAAGTGAAGTTCTATTCTTCCCTGATTAAGCTACTAAACATCTGCCAACTTCTTTAACGTAGGAGCTCAAAGTTCTCTAAATCAACATTGAATTTACCCTTTATTAATATATCTAACCCTAGTAATCCGTTAATGTTATGATATCTAAATGAAGTAAAGTCTATTGGGGTATCCCTTAAGATATATTCTCCTACCTGTATTCCCTCTATCGTTTTGGTAAATGCATGTTCTTTACCTCCGATTCCATAACTGGTTATAATATCATCTTCTAAGCCGACTCGAATTCCAATATCATCCACTTCATCCTGAGAAATCAATGTATGACTTGCTCCTGTATCAATAACTACATTATTTATTATTTTCTTCTGTCCATTATAATGAATCGTTATTTCCGTAAATAATAATCCATCTTTATACTCAATTTTCATTTATAGATATCTCCTTAGACCAACATTCTTCCTAACTTTCACTATAACCCGATCCTTAGAAGTATGATAAATCAAGGTCTTCTCTTTGCTATTCAATAATTCTTTTGTTGCTTCTTCATCACTCACAGGGCCAATTACAGCAACATCATCTATGAATTCTTGACTATCTCTCTCTTCAGAATGAATAATTTCGAACTTCACAAATTGATTCGGAAAGATCTGTTGTACTTCTTGCCACTTCACGATTAATCCCTCCAAACGTTTTTGATTGTATTATATCATTTATTTGGTCTAATGGTTTTCAATAGAATTTCACTTAACGTTTCCGTATTCACGATGTCCGCGAAGGCGGATGTGTCCGGCTGCCTCTGCTTCCCCGAAATTCTTCTGCCGGACCGAGGGCGTATGCCCGATACGTGAATATTATGTTATATGCAGTAAGGTGCCATCCTTGAGATACTTTCAGCCTTATTCCTATAGATTATTAATTTCGTTCAAAATATGAGGTATCTCTTCAAACGATTTTATCCAGATCACGTTCAGACCTAATTCAGTTGCATCCTGTTCTTCTAAGAAGTAAGCAAGAGTATCTACTTCCTCTTTGGATTGATTATAGATAATTGGTAGTTTCTTGATTATGTAGTGATTAAGTAATTTATCTGGATTCTTTCTTATAGAAACGTCTAACAATCGTCTCATATTAGGGTCAGTCAAACTTAAACCAATAAATAGACAAGTATTCTGGTTTAATTTGTTAAGTTGTATAAGGTTTGACCAACTGAAAGGTTCAATAAATTGACTATGATAGGAATCCTCACTAAAAACTATTTTCGACTCGTGAGGAATGTCCCCGAATCGTGGGAGATATCCATGAACATGATAGATGGGTATTTCATCTGATTTATGTTTAATACCCTCACAATATATTGGTTGGTTTTTGATATTATTATTATTCAAATTCTCTTCAATAAGAGAATCAAAATTAAAAGTAATAATTGAATCCAGTGATCGCTTATCTCTTTGAGGTCTTGCTAAATTTGTAATTGCATCAATTGTATCATTTAACGTAATATCACCCGAGTATAACGCTCTCCGTACTTCATCCTGAAATTCATTCCCCAAGTTATTTTTCAGGTATTTTCCAATAATTAGATTTGAATATTTAACATTGAAATCACTAGTGTTCTCAAAGTTGATATTTATATTATGATTGTTAGAAATCCTTTTCATCATTGCTTCCAATAGTTTATTTAGTAGTATGTTCCATGTTGGTACCCCCGCACTCACTGATATTCCAGCTCCACAAACCAATGTTAATCTTCCTTCAGATAAAGATCTTGCTAATATTTTTTTATCTTCAGTGTGAGCTTTCTCATAAAATTTATCATTATCGAGTGTAGATTGGTTGTTCTTCTTTTCTTCAGATAACCCACTAAGTAGTTCTCTTATTCCTTCATCAAAATTATTAGTTAGATTTATATACTTATAATTTGACAAATAACTTGGAACACTACTTTTGTCAATTACTATCGGCACAATCTTCCTATCTTCTCTTGAGAGGTCACCTAAGACCATCGCAGAAAACTCTCGAAATGTCCATTTAGAATTTAATGAACTATTACTTAAAATCATTATTATTGCATCTGCATCCTTAATGCCCTTATTAATTTTTTCTATAATGTTATCTCCAACGGCTATTTTCCATATAGCCATCCAAATATCATGGCCAGCATTCCTTAAAATGTCCCCAATTGAAACAGCAATTTCTTTGTCATTATGACTGTAACTAATAAAAACTTTCATCATAGCACCTGCCTACTTTTTTTATTCTGCACTTATTGCATATAACGTCTTATTTACGAACTTCCGAAAGAATGCTCTCTTCGTCATATTCACGAACTTCGTGAATCCTGCACTTTTCTCCTTATTCTCGCACTTTATGCACTTCAATCCTCCAGCCCGCCCATCCGATCCAACGGACTTTGAATCCGCCCAATGTCCCGTCTGCTCACATGTGTATACCGCTCCGTCGTTCGGACACTCTGATGCCCTAGCAGTTCCTGAATATGGCGAAGATCAATCCCATTCTCCAGCAAGTGGGTCGCAAAGGAATGCCTTAGCGAATGGATACTCACCTGTTTGCGAATGTCCGCTTCAGCCAGCGCTTTTTCAAACACTTTCTGCGCTGAACGTTCCGTCAGGTGGCGGCCTTCCCTCTGCCCTGGAAACAGCCAGTCTTCTGGCCGCTCCACCCCTATGTACTGCTCGACCACCGCAAAAGCCGCTTCGGAGAGTAGCGTTTGCCGATCCTTCCTGCCCTTTCCCTGACGGACTTTCAGCACTTTCCGTTCATGGTCGCAGTCTTCAGGACGCAACCTCATCACTTCGCTTACCCGCAGCCCGGATGTATACGTCAGGTACAGAATAGCCTTATGCTTTCGATTTTTCACTACTTTCAACAGACGCATGACCTCATTCAGGGACAGCACATCCGGTAGTTTACTCTCCTTTTTCGGACGAACATAGGCGGAGGATTTGGGCTGCTTTAGCACATGGCGAAAATAAAATTTCAACGCACTGATCGCTTGGTTAACATAAGCGTGCGAAAGACCTTTTTCGAGCAGCACCAGCGCATATTTTTGCACCACCGCATCATTTATGCTTGCTTCGGTCCCTTGCAATCCGGCAAAAAAGCGTTCCGTTTGCGATATGTATGCTTTTATCGTCTTGCTGCTGTACCCCCTTGCTACCAATGCATCGCGCAATTCTTGCCGCTGATCCGGATTCCATTCACCTCGTTCCGAAGAAGAGGGAACCGCATTAGCCTGCGTGTCCCGTCGATCCAGCCATTCCCGGATGTACGGTAGTTCTTTATTCAAGCGCTCGTCGTACTCGAACTTACAACTCCGATACGCTTCCAACAGGCTTTCTACAGCCGAGATACTGTACGGAATCGCCCAGATTTTTTCGTCTGGAACCCATTTCCTGCCTGGTATGGATCGAATCCCTTCCCGCTCCTTGACTCCGTATCGCTCCAAGCGTACGCTGATCGTTTTTTCATCCCGATAAAGTAGGTTTATCTTCATCTCACTTGCCTCCTTAGTATATCAGCCGTTCAAAAAATTGGAAATCTAATTTTGCACAAAAAAAGGGACTTAAGATGGATATTCATCTTAAGTCCCTGATTCTTTCAGAGTAAATTATTGATCCATTAAGTCCAATTTACATTATCATAAAATGTCTTACCTTTATTTGTCCAGTTCCTCCGTCACATCATCCCATAGCACTGCCGCCACCTTCTCCAACAGATACTCCAGCTTCAGGTTCAGTAGCTATCCAATTGGAACTCGCTCTACTCCCCACATAAACAAAAGATGAGCCTGATTATTTGTTTCTCATTTGTTAATACAATAAGGATAAGCCGTTAAAAAGCGCATTTTGTCGCCATTTTTTTCAGATAGACCGCTTGTATTACAATCATATATAAAGAACAACGAATTATATTTGCCATCTATTTTACTCAAATCATGTAATAGTGGAGATAAAAAAGAATCAACAAAGGAAACATCTTTTATACCATTATCTGCCCCATCCATCAGAAAAACTCCTTCAGCAAAATCTTCGTCAAAATCATCTATTTCATGGTCATTTAAAAAATCGCTAAAAACATCCTCATTCTCATCTTCCGGGTATTTAATCTCAACATATTCAAATAACTCATCATCAGAGGCAAAGTGACCGTACCAGACGGACACCATATTTTTTTCAAAGCAATTCATATCTTCACCCCGCTAAATTTCAGTTTATACGTTTAATCTATTTGTATCCCGCACCAGCTACCATGCCCTCTACCCCACAACAGCTGTTGAAGCTAAAAAGCCCGCGCTGATCGCGGGCTTTGCTGAATATTTAGTCAAAATCATGCCTAATAGACTTGTTACTCAACCTTGAACTGTCTTAATTCGTCTTGAAGCTTATTGGACAATTGACTTAATTGCTTGGATAGTTCAGCAACCTGCTCGATGCTGTCCGATTGTTCCTGTGTGCTGGCGCTCACCTCTTCAGTTGAAGCGGAATTCTCCTCCGTGGTGGAAGAGATGATCTCCAGCGCCTGCAAAATCTCATCTTTATGCTTGTGGACTTTGGAGGTATTGTTGCTAATCTGGATCATTCGCAATTTCAAATCTTCCAAATCCTTGTTAATGCTAAAGAATACTTGCTTGGTGTTATCCACCGATCTAGCATTTTCTTCTGCAATTTTCAGACCATGAGCCGTATGCTCAACCGATACACTTGTTTTTTCTTCAATCACACGTACCTTCTTGTAGATTTCCTGTGTCGCCAGTGCCGTCTGCTCAGCCAGCTTGCGAACCTCCCCGGCAACAACGGCAAACCCTTTGCCCTGTTCTCCTGCGCGTGCAGCTTCAATGGAAGCATTGAGCGCCAGCAGGTTGGTCTGTGTTGCAATTTGATTGACCGTGTCCACAATACCCGAAATTTCATGACGGCTCAGATCAATCTCCTGAATAATAGACGACATCGCTTGTGTGGAATTGTGATTTTCTTCCGCCCATTTGGATAACTGATCAACTACAGTCAGCCCCAGTCCGCTTTGTTCGACAGAGACTTGCACCATCGATTCTATGGCTTTGGCATCATAGACAATTTCGTCAATCTGGCCGGACAATGCCCCAGTTTTTTGTAAAATGTTCTCTGTTTCAATGGACTGGTAGTTCGTCGCATTGGCAATCTCATTAACTGCTGTCGCAGTATCGTTCATCGTTACCGCGGTTCTGGAAGAAATGGATTGCAAATCTTGAGAAGACTGATTCAAGACCTGAGCCGAGCTACCCACCATTTGGAGCATTCCTTGAATTTTTTGAACCATATGGTAAACTCCTTGAGAAATTTGCCCGATTTCGTTGTTGGAATGCGTATCAAACTGAACGGTTAAATCTCCATTTTCAATCAGCTTGATTTTTGCCAGCAATTTCGGTATTGATCTCAACAGATAACGGAGAGTTATATAACAAATCACAACCAGCAGGATTGTAGCTGCGGCAAATCCGCCAATGGTAAGCCAGGTAAAGGCTTTTAATTCTGAGAGCACCTCTCGTTGAGAAATAGTTAATCCCACGGACCACCCGGTATCTTTACTGGTTGCATACCCGATATAACGACGTTCTCCATTATCATTAAACAGTTGTACTCCAGACTCGCCGGAAATCATTTTCTTTCCGACCTCCCCAGGCTCACCTGGGATTTCGTTAATCTTTTCTTTCAGCACTTTAGTCTGATCGGGGTGATACAAAATATCACCTGTTTTGGATGCAAGAATTGAATAACCAGTGCTTCCGAGCGAATAGCTTTGCATAAGGGCAGGGATATCTTTGAAGGCAATATCAGCTGCGGCAAATCCAATTAATTGGTTACTGTTATCTTTGATCGGATAGAAAATACCCATGAGCACACTACCCGTAGCGACATCAATATAGGGATCCGAGTAGTATAAACCGTTTGCTTCAACAGCTGGCTTGAAGAACGGGCGTTTTTGGATATCGTAATCCGGTTTGGAAGCAGCACCATCATTCTGAAGAAAGAAGCCTTTGCCAGATATTCCTGCAATCCAGGCATCGGCAAAAGATGGCTCTGCCTTTACAATGGCTGCCAGAGTCGCTTCTGTTTCCGCAGCATATGGAGAAGTTTTCACCATTTCTGACGATTGAGTTGTTTCTATGTATTGCTGAAAAAGGTTGTTCGTTGACATTTGTTTGACAAGCGATCCCTTTTCCTTAAACAACGCATCGAACTGGCTGACGATGGCCTGCGTCTTGGTCTGAAGCATGGCCTCTTGCTGCTTGATAAGTATGCTTTGCGTG
Source organism: Paenibacillus sp. FSL R10-2782 (assembly GCF_038592985.1). Taxonomy (NCBI): domain Bacteria; kingdom Bacillati; phylum Bacillota; class Bacilli; order Caryophanales; family Paenibacillaceae; genus Paenibacillus; species Paenibacillus sp. FSL R10-2782. Next base: position 3,760,639 of record NZ_CP151951.1, read on the forward strand.
CTTGCAAACATAAATGTCCCCAAGGTTGCAAAGACGACAACGATAATGACTAACAACACAATCGCTAATGTGTTCGCAATGCTGGATGATCTGAATACGCGCTTTTTAATATTTTGTGACATGCTGCCATCTCCCCAAGGAATATTGAGCGAAAAGCTCTTAGATAATATGTCGGAAGTTTGCAGTTGTTTGAATAGGTTTTTAGTATACACAATTTAAAGTTTTGAAAGCTGATCACCTTCGGCAATGTCCCTGCCCCAGACTCCAACGCGAATTAGACAGCACCAAACATTTGATTGCATACTCTTATTCTCAATTCTCTGTATGCGCCTTACCCTGCTAATCTCTGCACTTGCCATAACAACAGCGCAAAGAGCCTGCGTCGGACGCAGACTCTCTTATTAATGAATTATAAGAACACACGTTTTCACGCACTTAGAGCGATCCAGCGATCAATACGTAAACTTCCATCCTCAGACATTAACCCAACTGCATCGTTGTGATACAAGTATCATTGTTCTCATATGTAGAGAATTCAGTTTCTGCCCTTTTTCCTTCATGATTCACGCTAATCCGGTATGTCTTATCCCTAGGCAGCCATAGATCAATAAAGCCATTGGATTGCGACTGCATGGCCACATTCTCCATGATGACATTCCCCTCGGAGTCGTGGACCGTAACACTGAACTCTCCATTTTTTATTTCACCCTGGCAGCCAGTTAGACTATGAGTTGCACAAGGGTGGGTCTGTTCCATATATGGCGCAATCGAAAGAAAAAACTCGTTGTCAGGCAAATCATAAGTCATGGTTTGGGTATCGTCCCCTGTGACAATCAACTGACTGGAATTAATGGAAGCAGACTGGGCTGTTGCTTTGCCTGCACTGAGATCATGCACCAATTGCCTGATATTTGTCTTCCCCTGGTTGTCCGCCCCTTCTCTCTGAATATTTCCTGCAAGCAGGTACGTCCCCAATGCGGCAACAACCAACCCTGAAGCGACCAAGATCCCTTTTTTCATCTGGAGTTCATCTCCTCGTCCGTTTTGTATTATTATAAGGGAGAACGCATCGTAATGGGCAAAATGCAGTGCTGAAGTCACCAGATATTCACATATCTGAATTGTGGTTCTGACATATTTGTATACCTATCCCTGTGTTAATAAATTCCTTTTGTACAAGAGAGGTGGGCCTTATATGATCTATATTGCATTGCTGCGGGGCATTAATGTGGGTGGCAACAACAAGATTAATATGAAAAAGCTCAAGGAAACGTTTGAGAAGGCAGGCATGAGCCATGTGACGACTTACATCAACTCCGGAAACATCATTTTTTCCAGTGAAGTTCAATCCAACGAGGAGCTGTCGCTCCAGCTGGAGCAGGCGATTCTTGAGGATTTTAGCTTACCGATCCGGGTTATCGTTCGCAATATGGCGGAAATCCAGGCCATTATGAAGGCATTGCCGGAGGAATGGTCTAATGATACTCAGATGAAAAGTGATGTATTGTTTCTGTGGGATGAAATTAACGATATTTCCGTTATGGAGAAACTTCCTTTGAAGCCGGGAATAGGCAGTATAATGTATACGCCTGGGGCCATTCTGTTTTCTGTCAGCAGAGAACATGTCACAAAAAGCGGGATGACCAAACTGGTCGGCTCCAGTCTGTATCAGAATATGACGGTGCGGAATGTGAACACGACCCGGCAGATTTATAAGCTGATGCAAACGGCTGAGCAGGAAGAGTTACGTGCTTTAGACTCCTGATTCAAGCCTCCGAGAGTCAACCGTAGAGGATAAAATCAAAAAGGGAGCCTGCTTACGGCTCCCCGGACTGACTTCGTTACATTTTAAAACCGTCAACCAGTTCATTTAATCGGGCAGCGATTTCCTTCACCTGATCAGATTGTTGCGCCACTTCAAGCGACCTTTCCGTCGATGAAACCATGTTCTCAGCAATGTGCTGGGTAGATACGGCAGACTGTTCGCTGGCTGTTGCAATCTCATGGATAGCCCTCACCATGGTTTGAATCGTTGCGTTCACCTGCTTAGAGGTGGCATTCAAATCATTGACTGTATTCGTATGCTCAACTACATCATTGTAATATTGTTCTGCCGTGTCCTCAAGCAGCTGATAATCCTTGCTCACCTGCCCTTGCAGGAAGTGTAGCAATTCTTCAGCATTGGTCGTCAAATGGGCTACAGATTGCACAACCTCTTGAGTAACACTCTGAATTTGGTCTACCGCCTGCTTGGAGCCATCTGCTAGCTTGCGAATCTCGTTAGCCACAACCGCAAATCCCCGCCCTGACTCACCGGCACGAGCCGCTTCAATGGAGGCATTTAGAGCCAGCAAATTGGTTTGCGCCGTAATTTCCAGAATAGACTGGGAGAGTATACGAATTTGGTCTACCGCCTTGGCTTGTTCCAGCGCTTCCGTCATCTTTTCACTAGCCTTCCGGTAAATCTCCTTGGACGCTTTATTGGACTCACTAGCCTCATGCTTCAACGCTTCGGCCCTTAGGCTTGTAGCATAGGCAGACTGAGCTTTTTCCTGAGTTTTAATCGAAATGTACTCTGCCGCCTGTTGCATTTCATCCGCGGAATGATTCATGTTTTCTGTATATGCCGAGGTCTCCTCCATCGCTGCTGACAGTTGTTCGACCGTAGCCGATACGTCCCTAATCCGCTCATTGAGATCAGTCATATTATGATTCGTCTGATCACTTAGCTGATTAATTTGGCGAGATTCATTGATAACCCCCGTAATAACCATTGAGGTCGAATCCGTCATTTGTTGAATGGCACGTGCAATGACAGCGATTTCGTTATTACCCTTGAGCAGGGTCGGATCAAGGGCTGCCGTTAAATTTCCTTGGGTAACCGCTTCACAGTATTTCGTAATGGTGCTCATTCGGGAACGGATATTCCGAATGGCCGAAAAGGAGATCATACTAAGAACAGCCAGCACTAGAGCCAGAATCACGATCAAAACAACTGTGCGCATTTTAATTTCATTTTGCGTATTTTGATATAGGTTGGCCGATTGTTCATTGTTGTAATCGGAAATATCGGTCAGTATCTTAACAATTGCCGTACTGGATGTATTAATCCGGCCTCTCTCTTCCTTGTCATACGTTCCGGTATTTTTTTTGACTGCCATAATCTGCTCAATATTCTGATAATAGGTGTCTATGCTGCCTCTTAATTCCTTGTACAATTTCTGTTCCTTCGGATCCAGATTCTTTTGCGAGAATTTATTTAACCCTGATGTAACGCTGTCTTTTCCCTTCTGTACCTGCTTATATTGTTTATCTGTGTACTCCTCATTATCGAGTACCTTGGTATAGTTGGCCCGCATGTTATAAAAATCACTTTTTACCTCCAGAATATTCGTTTGGTGTTGGAAACGATCCATATACAAAATACCTTGGCCCTCTTTTGCTTGATACATGCCGAAAACCCCTACCAACGATATAATGAGCAAACCAGCCAAGCTGATTAAGATCATGGAAACCATCGTTGTCGTGACCTTTAAATCTCTAAATCCTTTTACTTTTTTAGTGCTGTCTGATAGTTTTGTACTCATCAAAACTCCTCCAGTCGTCTATGTATAATAGATCACGTTGCTCCCATAATCACTATCCCCTAAACAATACGAAATTAAGAGATTACACCGTGATGATATATATATCGGAAGAAAGCGTTTAATATTGTAATAAAAATAACAATCCTGCTAAAATAAAGTATATTCATTCAAGGATAGTGAGCTTGAGGTTGAGAGTGAGATTGAGATTGGTAAATCAGGATTTTGCAAAATTCGATTCCAGTCGCTCCGAAGTGCAATATATAGACGAACTAGACCATTTCGATTTATATATTGTTCATGGGAAGCCGCTTATTGGATTTTTGCAAACTCCTCAAATATGACTATTATTTTAGGTGCTCAAGTATTAAGGTGCTACATAGGGATGCCTATTTTGTTGGCCATAGATTGGGATGTGTTTCCAAAAAATACCCCATCGCTTCTATTGAGCAATGGGGTACGCACCTTTTTAACGGTCCCGGTTAACCATATAATTCATTAAATGCTTCAGAAAAGCGATATTGCGGGGTATCTCTTTCAGCGCTTCCATAGCAAGGCAATAATGCTCCCACATTTCTTTACTGGCACCCTCCTGACCCAGGGTGGACATGAAATTCGAATTGTTGTTCTCAAAATCCTTGCCAACAGGTTTTCCCAGTAAGAGCAGATCTCCCTCCACATCAAGCAAATCATCTTTAATCTGAAAGAAAATCCCCGCATGATAAGCGAATTTCTTCAAAGCGGCAATTTCCGGCCCCTTGACCTGTGCGAGCATGGCAGGCATCACCAGACAAGCCTCAAATGCCACTCCGGTTTTGTAAAAGCACACCATATTCAACTGCTCCAGTGTCAATTGTTTTCCTTTGGAATCCAGATCCATCGCCTGTCCCATACACATATCTTCTGCCTTTTGAGCTGAGTATTGTATCAAAGCAAGTACATTCTCGGCATTGAACTGGCTAAGTGACGATTGTTCCCCAATCGCCTTCTGGATCAGATACAATCCGGTTAATTCCGCGGTAGCGCTATTGTGTACCTGATGCAAGGTTTGACGTCCTCTGCGGGTAGACGCATTATCCTGAGAAGGCAGATCATCGAAGATCAGGGATGCGGTATGCATATACTCCAATGATCTCAGAAGTGGTACGATTGCCGATGCGTTCAGTCCATATTCGTTCACACCCATCACCCAAGTCAATATAGGCCGTATTCGCTCCCATCCCCTTCGAGACTGTAATTTGCTGCATCAATAAGCTGTTCCTTCATCGCCTGAATCCCTTGAGGCTTGGTAATTTTCAGTTGGTTGTTAATCTGATGGCGGACTGTTTGGATCGTATTGAAAAAGTCCTTCTTTTCTCTGGAATCGTTTTTCAGACTGGTAATCATCTGGTCCCGAAGCAGTTTATCGAAGAAATCTACATCGTCCGCTTTTCGCACCATCTCTTGGATAAGTCGATTGAATTCTGGAATTCCGGATGCAAAAATCTCCATCATTTCGTTATACTTTTCTGTACCCACACGTTCTTTATAACGTTTGAGTCCATTCATGGCACGATCCAGTATCACCTCACAGGCCATGGCATCGGAATCATACACGTTATGGATCAAATAAGAGATGACTGCCCAGTACAATTCAAAGGGGTTGATAAGATCCGAACGCTGATCATGATATTTTAAATAGTAGGTATAGGGTGTTACCGCACCGTCTCTCATATCGTCAACCATATCTGCCAAAATCATCAGCCAACTGGTTATAGATACCATAAAAGAATGTTCGTTGCTCAAAGCCCTCATCCTCAGGAGCACCAATCACGGAACGGACGATCAATCGGGAAGAAGAAGATTTTAAAATGACAGGTATATAAAGCTCTTCATTGGTGTAATTAGCACGCGTTAGGTTCTTGAGACGGTCGATATCCTGAGAGTGGAAAAAAACATAGGACTGCTCGAAAAGTGTTTGCTGTGTGTCCGGCCGCTGATGTTCCTTAATGTACTCAAAAGCATTCGATAGCTCCGAATGCATGTATTGAATCAACTTCATGTTATTTCCGGTCCACTCGCCCAACTCAGGCACAGCTCCAGTGAGAAGCGCGGTACGTATCATACGGGAGTATTGTTCTTTCTCTTGAACGGTCAAAACCTGGGAATCGAGCAGATCGTCAATGAAAGGATAGGTTAGACCATAGGAATAACCAAGCCTGATGGCTTCATCCAGCCTGCAAGCGCGTTCCGCAGGTGATACTTTATCGTCCATTTCTTCTATCACATGCAGAATAACCCCGATTATGATCTTAATCAGTTTGCGCTGGGCTTGCTCGGCATCCATTTCTTTTGGAATATGGGAGGATACAGACCTAAGCTTGTTGATCACCCAGATTGTGGCGGTTTCTATGCCTTCCTTCTGCGCCCACCGATACACCCCGGCCAAATTCATAAATTCGGGCTGGTCTCCCTCGTTTGCATTGGTGGATTGAATCAAGTGTTTCTTTATGTCAGCAATGACACGCTTAATCCGGGTCTGTGTGTCAATAGAATTCAGAGCTTTGCCTAAATCCCTCATATAAATATAGGAGACGCTTCGATCCAGGTAATCATCCAATTTGCCTGTATAATTCAGCCATTGAATGTATCTATGATAATCCCGAGTATCAGGCTTTTTATTTCCCCGCGAAAAGAAGGATAGCCATGAAGGATGATGAATATGATTCCTTTTCCACATTTGTATATCTTCTGTCAGCGTAGTCACATAAGTCTTGTCTACGACCTGTGCATAAAGTGATGCAAAATACTGAACCGCCTTCTGCTCAGCCACCTGATACCCTGTATTGGCATGATTTATAAATTTCTCATTCATACGATGCGTTACCTCAACTTCTATTTTTGTTAAACATGGTTGCATTTCTTCCCTGACGGGAATGGGGCGGATCATGTTTTTATCTTTATACGGGAAAGAATCTGTGAGGTTACGAAATTATCCTGCTGCTTACCGAAATACACTTATTGGCTTCATCAAGCAGATGTACCTTTACTGACTGGTCTGATACCGTTCGAATTATATAGTATAATCGATTTTAAACCGTCTGTTGTTCTGCTTACCTAGTTATATTATGAATGTTATGAATAGGAGGTTGTGTGATTAATATGTGAAGGTCACTCATAAGGGCCTGAATTCCAAATAGATGGAGCCTATGACTGCCTTGGGAAGCTTAGTCGATGTAACAAGAGCAGAATGTACTGCTACGCATGTGTTAACTTATATTATTTCGAGGTGTTTTTATGGAGTGGCTGGAAACGATCAGATTATGGAACCAAACGCCGAGCCGGATTTGATTATACTGCCGGATTATCACGACAAAGCAACCTATGGACAGTACCAAAAAATTGCCCCAACTATTGCAGTAGCTTGGGGTGGTGATCCAGACGTGGTGAATACATTGCGGACGTTTGGCGACATTATGAATCGGAACACAGAAGCAGAATCCTGGATTTCCAAGTTTGAGAAAAAATTGCAGGGCATTCGGGCACAAACTCACATCCCTATTAAAGCAGATACTACCGCGATATCTTTCATTATTCACAAGGGAGAGGTACTGCTTGGAGGGGAGGGCGGTACGCTCGGAAAATTGATCTACCAAGATTTCGGTTTCCAAATGCCTGAGCAATTCAAACCCTATGCCGATGGCGGAACTGCTCTTTCCATGGAAGCTCTGGTTCATCGTCCGGCTGACTATTTCTTCACTCAAATGACAGATCAAGAGTTGAAGCAAACCATGCAGCTGTTCAGCGAGCCCGTGTATCAAACGATTCCCGCTGTGAAAAATAATCACATTATTAATGTTTCCCGTGATAAATGGAACTATGGCCCCTACCTGGTGGATGAGGCTGTCGATTCGTTGATCGAACAAATATCACAAATTCAGCCATAGGAATATACGAGCCAATAGCGAGAAGTCCAATACCATGGGCAGCTCGCTATTGGCTATGCTGCTCCCATGCAACATGGGTTATAAGAGCTCATTGTTTCTTTTTTCTTCTCTCATATCGAATATATAACTCATGAGTCGCTTCTAACCAACTCCTCCTGAATCCAGCTTCCTTTAGTAGACAGTTGCAGCAAATCGGCAGAGACCTGCTTGACCTGCTCTTGTAGCACATGTGGCTGATCCGTTCCTTCTAGGAAGCGACTCAAAAAATGAAGAAATACATCTACCTTCCTGAGCAGCATCAATACAGGCAACGCATCAATCTCAGTGCGGGACAGATGAACTCGACGGCAAAAGCCCCGGCAAAATTCCCGAACGGCCTGCGTCTCCTCCGGTTGTCCCAAAAAACCTGATAAGATGACCGCTGGTTCCATGGCCCGAACGTCTAGCGTACAAAATTCAAAATCAAGCAGTGCAGTCACCTGGCTATGATCGGAATCCTTTACTAACAAATTGGAAGCGTTCAAGTCCCCATGCACAAGCTGATGCGGCAATTCTTCCAATGCATGAAGCGAATCTGTAATCTCTTCATATACTTTTCCTATCCATCGCAGCTCGTCATGCAGAGCTTTCAGAGGCTCAGGCGGATTTAGGCAAACCTCTCGAACGATCTCTTGGTTGCACAATGGATAGGATTGCTGCAAGGCGTAATACGGTCGATAGACTGGAGTCAGTTCAAGCTTGAATGTCGCAAGCACAGCAGATAACACCCCCGTAACCTCGCCAAAAGAATAGGCAAAGCTTGAATCCTGCTCCAATGGTGATTTGCCTTCGATGTATTCGAAAAGACAGACATATTTGCCGCCTTCCATCTCAAGCTGAACGACGGTCTCTCCCGTTACCGTTCGCATTGGCATCGGTACCCTGAATGACAGAGAATGCTTACTTAGCGCCTGCAAAACCGTATGCTCAAATTCGATTTTGTCCCTGTCCCTATGGGTATCGTAAACACGCAGCACCCCGCTTCGCCTAGCGCTCTTTACAAAATAAGTCGTATTATTCCATCCCCCGGTTCGTTTCTGCAGTGTTCCGTTCCACTCCGGCCAGTGCCGTCTTAGTATTGCTTCCAATGATGTATCCTCCCTCTTGCCGGAAATAAAGGCATCCAGCAACCTATCATTTCATCAGCCTTGAGCTTATGAATTTGCAGCTATTATAACAAATATAGACGCCCGTTAGAATTGGACATCTATTACATCATAAAACAGTCATAGCGGTTATATGATCCTTCATTTCCTCAACTGTTTGTTGCGGATATTTTGCGGGGTAGCACCATATGCCGTTTTAAATTTTTTACAGAAAAATGATATCCAACCTGCTTAAATATCATTGCTAAGCTAAAATTTGCTTATCCCTATCTTCCTAGTCAAATTTTTGCTCAACTTTCTTTCCATCTCTCCGCATCCTTACCGCCAATATGAACTATTTATTTAACCTTCTGAGCTACAGGCTCTCTATTACCTTTTCCTTTTCTTACTCTCAACATAATGATAGCCATAACAGCTACCAAAACCGCTATGAGAGCAAAGGGAATGTATTTGTCTACCCGGTACAGGGTGGTCGTCAAAATAGGAGCAATGATCGCAGAAATGCCCTGAACAGCAGCCACTAAACCAGCGGCTCCCCCCTGCTGTTCTTTACTGACAGCAAGAGAAGCACCAGCCATAAATCCAGGCATCAGTAAGCCCGTACCTATACCAAACATAAAGAATGCTAAATAGTAGACTACCAAGCTGGTTGACATGAGAAATAACAGCATACCAGCAATAAGGAACAGAGAACCGAGCAAAATCATCGGCTTGGGTTGCCATTTAAGCCATTTCATCTGAACGATCTGTACGATTAACATGGCTGCCCCCGAAAACATCAGCCCAAAGGAAACGACTCTTGCTGTTTCTTCAGATGAAAGGCCTAATTGATCTTGAAAATAAAACCCGCCTATAACCTGGATAGTCACAATACTAATCATCGTAACCAAACCTGCAAACAAATACATCCGTAGTCCAGACTGAAATGGGTTAATCCGAGCCGGCTTTTGCTGAATAACAGGTTTTGCAGCGGGAATCGCCAGCAGAGCCACTACAAATGCAACAGCGGCAATCACGATCCCAAAATACAAGGGCCATAACAGCCCTATTAAAGTAAAGGTACCTGCAATAGCGGGCCCAAATACCAGTCCAAGCCCATTGGCTGCGCTAATGATAGCCATCCCAGTACCTCGATCTTCTCCCTCCGTCACATCTCCCATATAGGCTTGGGAAGATGACAATACCGCCGGGATAAACCCGCCTATCAAACCGCGTGTAATAATCAGCAGGACTAATAACAGCCACCCGCTGAGCCATCCATTTAACCCGCCAAAAAGAGTAAGCGTAAACAGCAAGCAACTTACACACATCCCTATGAACCCAATCAGGATTACAGGTTTGCGTCCTTTTGCATCACTCAGATTTCCCCATACTGGAGCCATTAAGGCCATGGTAATGGAACCTAGCGAAATGATTAACCCGGAATGACTTTCCCTTAATCCTAATTCACGAATAAGGGACGGCATAATTGGAGCAATGAGCATGAGCCCTAGCATAGCCACAAATACACTAAAAAAGATGCTCCCTTTTATTCTATTCATCCTCGTACACTCCTCTGTTATAGATTCTCTCTATGCAGAAGTATACGAGTCATAGCACAACCCTACTGCCTATATACGGATTATTCTACGGTTAAACGGATTTTTATTTTAAAATACTTTCTTTATGGATGATGGCTTCACTCCGTATTCGCGGAAAAATTGCTCTGAAAATGCACTCACATTACTGTATCCTACAGCCATCGCAGCTTCTGTCACATTACTTTCTTGATTGCGCAGCAGCTTCATTGCATAATCGAGACGAATTTGTCGCAAATAATCAAATACAGTGGTTCCAAAGCAGGCTTTAAACCCCTTTTTTAATTTAAAATCGTTAAGACCCACCTTTTTGGATAATGTGATCAGTGAGGGAGGATCAATCATGCTCGATTCAAGTACCTGTCGCGCCATATGCAGCTTTCTGACATCTTCTCTGGACAAGCCTTCGGGCATAGGGGTTAAATCAAATAGTTGAATCATCAGCCTGTTCAAAATTTCTAATGCGGCTGCTTCCATTAGCAGAGGGGATCTATGCTCATTTTTCAGGTCTTTTATCAAATGCTCAATCATCGCTATAATTCTATGATCCAGATCGAAACCAAAATGATTAAATACGCCCCCTTTGAGAATTTGATTAAAATCAATAACCAGCTTCCGATGAGCGACCAACTGTGAAGCCGCATAATTAAACAACGAAACAGGGATGCCCAGTGCAAATGATGTATATTGCTCATTAAACGGAGGATAAAACCAGGCTTTGAAATCCTGCAGAAAAATAAGTGCCCCTTGCCCCTTCGGGAGTGTATAATCCAGACCAGCCACATCCACATGACGTTGACCGGACAGCGCAAACTGTAGTTCAATCATTTGCCCGTTGAAAGCAAAGCTGGTAGGGTACGGCTCGTGATATTGAATATTCGAATACACAATTTCAATTCCGCTGTAAGTTGTAACGCGGTTAATCTGTCCATGCCCCGCTTCCGGTAAAATCATATAGGTATGTTCGTTCTGCTGCTGAAACGGATTTTTTTCCAAATAGTGCTGGTATATTAATGATAATGAATTTGAATCCACAAGCGTTCACCTCAAATGTATTCATTCGTACTGATCCTATAAATGAGAATCATTATCATTAATCTTAGCTGAATATGAACAGTTTGACCAGACTTATTGGAGTAAGCTTGTACGCTCCCCCTATTCTTATCCCTCCACATCACTAATATCCTGTCCTTTTATAATAAAAGGCGGGTCCCTTTAGCTAGCTCTTAGCGAGACTTGCTGAATGAGTGACCCAGTTTCTCCCGCCACTCTTGGAAGCATACAGAGCTAAATCTGCTTTATGAACAATCGATTGCTCAGTATCCTCTTGTGTAACCGTGGCCACACCAATACTCACAGTAATCGTATACTCTCCCCAATCCATGGAGGCGGTCGTGGAGCGATATCTCTCTGCTGTAAGAATGGCCTCCTCTTGATTGTTGTCTGGAAGAATAATTACGAACTTCTCGCCTCCATACCGGGCGACAATGTCTATATCCCGTGACATGGATTGCAGTAATTCAGCCAGATTAGTGAGCACCAGGTCGCCGACCGAATGACCATAAGTATCGTTAATACTTTTGAAACGTTCAATATCAATGATAAGCAGCGAAAAAGATAATCCAGTCTCTTGAAAGGATGCGAGGCCAGCTAGTAATTTATCCTGAAAATATCTTCTATTTTTAAGCCCGGTTAGCGGGTCGGTTGATGCCATCGCTTCAAGTTGAAGATTGATCCTCACCAACTCCCGCTGTTTGAATTCATATTCTTCGTGCAACGAAAACAATAAAATTAAATCTTTCGAAGAGTATTATGATACTGCACTGTTAAACAAACATTACTCATAATGACTGACTATTTGAAAAAGTCCCGGCCTGTGATCTACATTTCCATTACGGAATGCACAATTTTACAGACCGAGACTTTTTTCATTCTTTATTCTGCGTTAACATCATCCGTGATTTTTTCTACTAGCCCTCTCAAGCCGTGGTTGGTTACATTTAATTGATCAATAACATTCATAAATTCCGTTACAAGCTTGGCTTGCTCTTGGGAGGAAACCGCAATCTGCGTGATCTCCTGTTCCATGTTATATACCGACTGTCTGACGGCTTGCAAGGACTGTTCAATCCGTCCGGTTGCTTCCTTCGTACCTGTAGACATTTTGCGGATTTCTGTAGCGACAACGCCAAAACCCGCTCCTGCCTCACCCACCCGGGCTGCTTCAATTGCTGCATTTAATCCAAGCAAGTTTGTCTGCTCTGAAATTTCCTTAATGTAGCCGGCCACTTCTGTCACATTACCGGAATCTTCGACCGCCTTTTTCGTATTGCTCAAGATTTCTTCGGCCGTCGCACTAAGCTCCTCCGATTGGGCCGCCACATGCTGAATCCCTTCAACTAGCTTGCTTGTTACTTCCTCGGCTTGAGTCATCAACTTTTTCAATTGATCTTGATTATCCATACTATAGGTGATACACATCACTGCCTCAATCTCATTCTGTTCATTCTTAATCGGATGAAAGTAAGAATCAGCGGCGATTCCAAAAACTTCAGCAGCATAACGCTCTCTGGTCTTTTCACCACCCACTAACTTTTTGAAATTTCTGTGGTCGTCAGGAAGAGGGTCGCCTGCTTTGAAGTCATACACTAAACTTTTACCTGATTGAAAGAACAGAAACTTTTCACTATCCATTACAGAAATTGAAACATCTTGTCGTGCAGCGTCCCTGATAAACGGCATAGCGGCCAAAACAGCTTCAACTTGATTCATAATATGTATCCACTTCCTTTTATTTTGATACATGCTCTATCCTTTATTTCGACATTTTTACCCAATGTGTTTAGTCAATTTAAAATTACAATTCATTTCCTTCATACGTATACCATGTTCATTTTCTTTCAGGTAGTCTCATATAAGTCATCGTTGTCGAGAATTTTCGCATGTTTTCTGTTACTACTGGAAAAAAGGTTTGTTGAGGCTATATTCAAATAGCGCGTACCAATGGAGCTTCGGCACGCGCTGGTTGTATATATTTTCAAGACCCGTTTTTGGGTTCTCTCCACTCGCTATTCAGACGTTAAGGTTTAATCCAACTGCTCTCCATTCGTTTCTATTACGTTCTTATACCAATAAAAGCTCTTCTTTCTGGATCTGGAAAGTGTACCGTAGCCTTCATTGTCCTTATCAACGTAAATGAAGCCATAACGCTTTTTCATTTCACCGGTTCCTGCACTTACCAGATCAATACATCCCCACGGAGTATAGCCTATCAAGTCTACTCCATCAGCAATGGCTTCTTTCATTTGCTCAATGTGTTGTTTCAGATAATCAATTCGATAATCATCGTTAATTGAACCGTCTTCTTCCACTGTATCTACGGCACCGAGACCATTTTCAACAACCATTAATGGGATTTCATATCGGTTATAAATGTTATTGAGGGACCATCTTAATCCCTGTGGATCGATTTGCCAGTCCCAAGCACTTGCTTTCAAATGAGGATTCTTTAATCCCATGGATAAATTCCCTCCCACCTTCTCCTGGTTGGGATCGGCACTGACACAGGTAGATGAATAATAACTGAAGGTATAGAAATCCACACAGCCTTCTTTAAGGATATTCTCATCATTTTCTTGCATGGCGATATCAATATTATTTTCTTTAAAATATCGCTTGGCAAATCCGGGATAAGCTCCTCTTACTTGAACATCTGGACACAGGAAATTGCTCAAGTTATCCTTTTGTTGGGCCAGCAGAATATCATCAGGATGACATGTAAGTGGATACGAACACATATAAGCAATCATACAGCCGATTTTAAAGTCCTTGTTGATTGCATGACCCAGCTTTACTGCCTTTGCGCTGGCAATAAATTGATGGTGCAGAGCTTGATACAGAACCTGCTCATCTTTCACTGTAGCATGGGCAAGCTCTCCATTTCCCTCCGGCATCATAGCCCCAGCCATGAACGCGCCAAAAGACAAGGTTAAGATATTGATTTCATTAAAGGTTAACCAGTATTTCACGACATCTTTGTATCTGTTAAAAAGCACTTCACAATATCTCACATAAAAATCGACCACTCTGCGATCTGACCAACCATTATATTTTTGGGTTAAATGAAACGGTGCCTCATAATGTGAGATCGTAACCAAAGGCTCAATATTGTACTTTTTCAATTCTGCAAATACGCGATCATAGAACTGTAAGCCTTGCTCATTCGGTTCTGTATCATCTCCGTTAGGAAATATTCTTGACCAGGCAATGGACATTCTAAAGACTCTGAATCCCATTTCCGCAAATAAGCGGATATCCTCTTGATAGCGGTGGAAAAAATCAATAGCCTCGTGACTTGGATAGTTCACTCCTTCCTCCAGTATAGGCGTAATTCTTCGTGAAGTCGTATGCGTTCCGGCTGTAATCACATCAGCGGTGCTTAGTCCCTTGCCATCTACATTATATCCACCTTCAAATTGGTTGGCAGCCGTAGCCCCTCCCCATAAAAATCCTTGTGGAAATTCCTTAGTTATATTTTTCATTCTTCAATTCCTTCCCAAGATTTATTTAGGATTAGACCACGACAGTCAATAAATCCTCTTGAAAATCAATCGAATTCTTCTCCGTTTCAATAACATCCAGGTAATTCGATGTATTAGCCACGATGACAGGCGTGGTCAGAACATAACCTGCCTCTTTGATCGCTTCCATATCAAACTCCATGAGCAGCTGACCTTTTTTAACAGCATCCCCCTGTTTTACTTTAGGATAAAAGTGCTTACCTTTTAATTTGACCGTATCCTTGCCTACATGGATGAGGACCTCAACACCGTGATCGCTTGTAATTCCGATCGCATGACCTGACGAAAATAATGATGTTAATACGCCGTCTACAGGTGAAACGACCTTGCCTTCGGAAGGCTCAATGGCAACCCCTTTGCCCAGAGCACCTGTCGAAAAGGCTTCGTCTGTTACTTCAGATAAAGGTTTGATTTCACCTTTTAACGGACTAATCACAGTCTCTTGTTTTACTAAAACTTCTTTGGCTGCTCCTGTTGTACTATCTACCTTTTTACCTTCTTTCACTTCATCATCTTGAAATCTACTAAAGAACATAAGCAAGAACCCTAATACAAAACTTACCAGGATACCAATAACCGCTCCATAAAATCCGCTGTCAATTCCTTCCGGACTGATATAGCTCGGGATGGCGAAAACACCCAGTCCACCAATGATATAACCTTTAGTGCCCATCATTCCTATAATACCGCCACCTACTGCAGCCGCTATACAGCTTAAAATAAATGGCTTCTTACGTGGTAATGTAATCCCGTAAATCGCTGGTTCTGTAACACCAAAAATCCCCGAGATGACAGCTGGAATGGAAAGTGATCTCAGCTTTACATTTTTGGTTTTAAATAGAATCGCCAGTACAACACCCGTCTGAGCAAAGGAAGCTCCAAGCGTCGCAGCAAGGATCGGATCAAATTTGAGCACTGCCAAGTTGTTAAGCGCGATCGGAACAAGTCCCCAGTGTAATCCAAAGATAACAAATACTTGCCAGAAAGCACCCATGAGTATACCTTCAATAATTGGACTTAAGTTATACACAAAGAGAGTGCCTGCGCCAAGCAGTTGGCCTGCCCATGTCGAGAGAGGTCCAATTGCGATCAGTGCTAATGGAACAATAACTAACAAGGTGAAAAATGGAACCAAAAATGTTCTAACTACGCTAGGGATAATCTTTTTAAAGAAGTTTTCTATTTTTGAGCCTACATAGGTGGATATGATAATCGGAAGAACGGTTGACGCATAGCTCATCAGAATGACCGGAATACCCAAAAATGTTATATACACAGGTGATTCAAATATGGTTCCGCTAAATAAAGTGTACAGTGGCTTCCCCGTTGATGTTATAGCACTGAATGTTGGATAAACAAGAGATGCGCCTATGGCCATACCTATAAAAATGTTGGCATTGAACTTTTTGGCCGACGTATAACCCAGGAAAATAGGGAAGAAGTAAAATAAACAATCTCCTAAGGCATTGAGAATTTGATAGGTACCTGATGTTTTGGTAAGCCAGCCTAAAGCTATAAATAAGGCAGTGAAGCCCTTAATCATACCTGTGGCACTCAAGACACCGAGCGTTGGTGTAAATACACCTGAAATCGTATCAATAAATCTATTGAACAAACTCACTTTTTCATCTGATGCCTCTTCTGAAGACGCTGCCGAGAAACCGCCTACAGCAGTAACTTCAGCGTAAACCTCCGGTACATGGTTACCTATAACAACCTGGTATTGTCCACCGCTTTTTACTACTGTAACAACACCATCCATGTTTTTCAAAACCTCTGTATTAGCCTTGCTTTCATCTTTTAGTTTGAAACGCAAACGTGTTATACAATGAGTTAGACTATTCACATTTTCTTTGCCGCCGACATTTTTGATAATGTCTTTTGCTAATGTCTCATACTTCATCGTAACTTCCCCTTTATTTCTATTTGATATTTGGCATTTTGCATTCATCTCAAGAGCGTTCCAGCAATATTATAGACTGCCTATATTGTGCCTTTGAGGGAATTGAACTATTCAAAATAATGGTATTTATAAAAAAAGACGAAACCAAATAGATCAAATTCGATCTAGGTTGGTTTCGCCTGCTTTACCAGTAACAATCCAAGAATTATTCAATTTTGTCTTTGGGTCAAACGCTGAATATGAATCGTTATATACAGCTTTTCCTCATCTGACAATACCGTGTTCAAGTATTTTTCGATCTTAAGCATACAGCCGTAAGCCTTTTTATACTTGGCTTTCACTTGCCTCCACAAAAAATCGTCTTCCAGTTCTGTCTTTTCTTTTTTATTTAATCGCTGAAAGAAGAATCTTAAATGTGTAATAAATCGTTCATAACTGATTGAGTGTTCATCTATGGTGTTATTATAAGAGTATTTAATAATATTTAAGATATCCTGTATTTTTTGAGTTTGCTGAGCAACATCTGCTACCTTATTGTAGGAGCTGTTTACTTGAGCATTTATTAAATGAAGGGCTATATTGCCTGCTTCATCTTCTGACAAGCGTTTGCCTGTTTCGTCTTCAATGAACTCCAGTGCTTTTAATCCAACCCCAAATTCTTTGGGATAAAATTTTTTAATTTCCCAGATTAACGGATTTGCATTTTTAAGCCCTACATCAAACATTTTAAATGCATTGTTCATGTGGTCTGTAAGCGAAACATATATATAATCGCTCAATTGTGCCTCTAATATGCTTTTTCCATATTCAATGATGTCATAGCATAACGAAACATATTCTGAAGGAACATCCTCTAGCAATAATTTAAATTTCTCTGAAGCATCCTTCTGTTTAAGCACAAAGACCTTTTCAATTAAATGCTCTTCTACTTGTTCTCCCGCACTCTTTTTGAACGCAATACCTCGACCCATAACAACAAATTCATCCCTTTTTGAATCTTTGGCTATTATGGCGTTATTATTAAATATTTTCGTTATGATCATCTAACTGCCCCCTTATCCCACAAAAATTTAAAAAAGGATTTAGTTGCTGGGCGAAATTTCAGATAGGTCACAAGACGGTAATAGCCGATCAAACCTTCGTCATAAATCAAATTAAAATGTAGTTGATTTACAATTTTGTGTTATGAAAACGCATTCAAATCAAGAGACAAAAGCCTTACGTTTTCCCTGAATGATCTTGAGTGCTCTCAAACCGATCTGATATTCCGTTTTGTAAATGGATATAGTCGGTTAGCCACGCCTATGACATCATTTCTCGGATGTCGATTCGTTGGTCGACGTCATCATCTTTGTTGTTCAGCACTTGTAAGGCTTTGTATCACTCACCTTTCTGCGTTATGCCTGGGCCAGATATTCATATCGTGCGGGATATCACAAATCTTGTATTTCTAAAAGAAAAGGCAAAACCCAACACATGGAAATATTAATTCCATGCCTCGGGTTTTGCCTTTTCAGTAACAATCCCAACATCATAATAACATCTTATTTAAGTTTTGCCAACAAAAATGTTTGCGCTTTCTTTTTTGGGGTATTTACAACAAGTAGACCCTGTTTTATTGGTATAAAATGTCATCCTCCAATGTAGGACATGCTAATCTTTTTTCTATTTTTTGCTGTCTGTTCAGTACGTTCATCGGAATACCGATCTGTGCGTTGTTCCCATACTGAAGTAATCACAGCAAGCAGCTCTTCGTCATTTGTCCCGTTACGAAGCATCTGACGTAGATCAAATCCGCCTGAAGCAAACAAGCACGTATAAAACTTGCCATCGGACGATAAGCGGGCACGTGTGCAGGACGAGCAAAATGATTCAGAAACTGAAGTAATAAAGCCAACCTGCGCGTCGCTGTCTTTATAACGATAACGCTTTGCCACTTCTCCAAAGTAATTTTGGTTCATCGGCTCCAACTCGTACGTATTCTTAAGTCGTTCAACAATTTCTTTTTTTGTTATTACCTTGTCGAAGCTCCAGCCAGTATCGTTACCTACATCCATAAACTCAATAAAACGAAGGGTTATTCCCTGCTCCTTGAAATAAGCAGCCATCGGCAAAATTTCAGAATCATTAATACCTTTTTGAACCACCATATTGACCTTGATTTCAAAGCCTATTTCCCTTGCATATTCGATCTGCTTTAAAATAAAACCAGGCTTAATGCCCCGCCCATTCAACCGCCCAAACAGCTCGGGGTCCAGAGCATCTACACTGACATTAAGCCGTCGTAGCCCCGCTTCATAGAGACGATTAGCCTGTTGGCCTAGCAGCAAACCGTTGGTGGTCAAGCCGATATCTTCCACTCCGTCAATGGACAGAATTTGGGAAACAAGGTCAGGTAGGTTCCGACGCATTAATGGTTCGCCGCCTGTGAGTCGGATTTTTTTTACTCCCAGGCACACAAAGAGCTTCGCCAGTCGGTGAATCTCTTCAAACGACAGACATTCACTTTTGGGAAGAAAGGCAAAATCGTCGCCGAAGATTTCTTTGGGCATACAGTAGGAACAGCGGAAATTGCAGCGGTCCGTAACAGATATACGTAAATCACGAATTGACCGCCGCAATTGGTCTTTCAGTGGATGTGAATTCATGTGGCCGCCTCCTTTTCTAGTGTCTAGGATCGTTATCTTTAGCCGCCGCTGACTGGGGGAATGAAGGCTGCAACGTCTCCATCCTGTAATACATCCGTAGACAAGGCGTACTCCTCATTTAGCGCAATTCGTACAGACTTGATCGGCATATCTGGATATTGATCTGTTATCCAATTGGATAAATCACCCACAGTTTGGCCCCCCAAATCTACCAATTCCTCTGTTTTTCCCGTCACCTCACGGAGTCCCGCAAAATAGTACAGCTTAATCATGACTGATCTCCCCCCGGATTTTTCTTTTGATCTCCGACCCACTGCGTTCCATCTTCCCAAATCTCTCGTTTCCAAATAGGAACTATTTCTTTGATTCGTTCAATCGCGTATTCATTCGCCTCATACGCATCCGAACGATGAGGTGAAGAAACGGCAATGACAACGGCGATATCACCGATTTGAAGCTCGCCAATG
The DNA here is from genome assembly GCF_038592985.1 of Paenibacillus sp. FSL R10-2782. NCBI lineage: Bacteria > Bacillati > Bacillota > Bacilli > Caryophanales > Paenibacillaceae > Paenibacillus > Paenibacillus sp. FSL R10-2782. Next base: position 3,780,469 of record NZ_CP151951.1, read on the forward strand.
CGGTGCGCGATTGCCACTCGTGTCCCTTCCCATTTCTGTTCGATTTCGCAGCCAATCTCCGTGAGCTTTTTTTGGGCCATAGGGACATAGGCCTCATAAGCAAGGTATAAGGTCCGTACGCCTTGAGTCCATTCTCGTACGTGCCCTGTAAAAACAGTCACCGCTCCTGCTTCCGGCCTTAGGACATAATCCGCATAAGCCTGCGGGAGAATGGGCTCCGTCACGATTTCAAATACACTCATCATTTCCACCTTCCAGCCATCGGACAGGCCACTCTCCTGTGACAGACTCTTTTAAATATTTCTGCTTTTTGTATCTACATCTCGTTTAACCAAACAGCTTATGATATAGTTTTTGACCGTTGGTAACACTTCGTACACCGTGTATGAAAAGCCTTCCGTTTTTGAATAAAATCATTCGATGCTTAAAAGCATAAAATTCAACGAAATAAGGAGTTCTTTTTACACGATCTGCTATAAGCCTGCCCATTTTCTCTGCATCATCGAGCGTGATCGGACGATGGGGGTCTGGAAGAACCTGTACCACATCCCGTCCGCACAGAGCAGCATACGCCGAGCGACGTGATGCTGTCAGTGCAGGAAACGTAGGATATTCTCCACAGGTTGGACAATCTTGATTACGGATGCGGGAAATCCCTATGTCCATCTGCGTGTTCTCCCATAGATCAAATAGATAAACCTTGCGGCGCATCTTATCACGTCTGCCGCTCAGCCACTTCATGGCTTCTGCACATTGGAGGGCGGCTGTCACCTGGACTGCGGGCGAGATGATTCCAGCCGTATCGCAGGTCTGATTGATCGCAGGCAACGATGGCAGAAGGCAGCGTAAACAAGCTGACTCGCCCGGCACGAATGGAAAAACAACGCCTGTGCTTCCAACACAGGCTCCGTAAATCCATGGAATTCCTGCCTTCAGTGCAGCATCGTTGATAAGCAGACGAGTTTCGAAATTGTCCGTAGCATCCATCAGCAATATACTTTTGCTGGCAAGTTCTTGAACAAGCTCGGCATCCAGATTATCGAGGTATGTGTACAACCGTACGTCTTCACGTATGGCCTTCAACCTTCTTTCGGCTGCCATGACCTTAGGCTGCATTTCCGCGGCGTCCTGCTCCGTGAACAGCTGCTGACGTTGCAGGTTCGACAGCTCCACATAATCCCGGTCAACCAGATGAAGCTCCCCAACGCCCGCTCTTACCAATGTTTCGGCAATGGCGGAACCCAGTGCCCCGCAACCGATAATGGTGACGACAGCAGCGGACAGATTACGCTGCCCTTCGCCGCCAATGGGTCTAAATAAGATCTGTCTTGAATAACGTTCATTCATTAGAATGTACCCCTTGATAATACAGCCATATGACGAGGATCAGGCTAGCCAGCGCCACTTGGGAGAGTAACATGAACCCAATGGAATATTGGCCAGTAACGGCATGAATCGTCGACAACAAGATTGGAGGGAAAAAGCCACCGAGACCGCCCATCATGGATACAATTCCGTTAACTATACCCGCTTGTTTATTAAAATAAAATGGAACTAGCTTGAAAATGACACCGTTCCCCACTCCAGCACATACAGCGATCGCCAAGCAGCCTACTGTATAAAGGGTGATTCCTGGTGAAAAAGCCAAAAGAATCGCAGCGACTGTATAAATAGAAAACGTACCTACCAGCAGGAACAGGGGCTGAAACCGATCCGCCAGCCAGCCACCGATGGGGCGGAAGAATGTGGCAATTGCAATGAAGCCTGCTGTACGCATCCCTGCATCCACTTTAGCCAGCTCAAAATTCGATACCAGGAAATTCGGCAAGTACACCGTGAACGCTACAAATGAGCCAAATGTAATAAAATAAAAGAGCGAGAAAAACCAAAGCTTTTCATTTTTGTAAACCCCTTTAATCTGTTCCATAATGGGCGTCATTACTTTAGCTTCATGACGGTCCCCTAAGAAGAAATTCAAAACGATAAAAACAAGCAGCAGAATGAGATACAGCTTCACTGTAGAGGCCCAGCCAATTTGGGTAGCCACAATAGGGGCCGAGAAGGTAGTAACGGCTGTTCCCAAATTTCCTATACCATACATTCCATTTACAAACCCATGCTTTTCCTTTGGATAATACTTCGGTAGCGAAGTCACCCCAACCGAGAACACAGCTCCTCCAATCCCAAGGAACAAGCCACCGATAATTAAATCCATCATCGTAGAAGCTTCACTGATATAGTAGACGGGAAACAAAAGCAAAATAAAGCTAACGAGAAAAACGATTCTTGCTCCGAAAATGTTGGCATAATAACCCAACGGAATGCGCAGAATCGATCCAAGCACAACCGGAATCGCTGTGACTATGGCCAATTTTCCGGGTGGAATAGCAATATCCTCCGTAATGAACGGCATAAGAGAAGAAATGATAACCCATACCATGAATCCAAGAATCAAGTTCATTGTTTGTAACGGCAACTGCATTTTTCTAATCATTTAACTCACCTTTTCAACGTTTTTCTGTCGAATTATTGATTTGAATTTTCTGTCCCCATTGTAGCCGCTAGCCGATCTGTTCGAATATAGGGGACTCCCCTTTACCTGACAGGGGAGTCCCTGAAAATAAAAAAAATCGCTTCTATATGAAGCGACTTGGTCTGTTCAAGAGATTTTTTCATAAAATGTTCTTCTTCATCGGCTAAAAATCCAGCATTTTTTTCTTTAATGCATATTGGACCAGCTCAGGCCGACTTTTTAAGTTCAACTTCTCCATGATTTTCGCTTTGTTCGCTTCAACCGTCTTGACAGAAATGAACAGCTTTTCCGCAACTTCCTTGTTACCGTAACCTTTTGCGACCAGAGGCAGAATCTCCAGTTCCCGCTTGGACAGGATCTCATAAGGATCTTCTGATTGTGACGTCGTATCTTTTTTGATGAACTCACGAACGAGAGAAGTGGCCATTTTAGGATGGATATAGGTCCCGCCCCCATGAATGGTCCGTATGGCAAGCAATAGCTCCTCATCCGGTGCATTTTTCAAAACATATCCCGAAGCACCATTCTTCAAAATATGAAATAGATATTCTTCATCGTCATGCATAGTCAGAATCAGAATTTTAGTGTCGGGGTGGTCCTCTTTAATCTTGCCTGTGGCGATTAATCCACTTTCGCCTGGCGGCATACTGAGATCCATAATTAGAATATCCGGTCGATATTTGGCCACCATCGTATACGCTTCAATTCCGTCTGCCGCCGTTCCGACAACCTCCATATCCGATTGGAAGTTGAGAATCATGGAAAATCCACTTCGTACAATCGCATGGTCATCCGCTAGCACAATTTTGATCAAGTCTCTTTTCCTCCTCATGTCCAATCGGAATTTGTAAAAAGACTTTGGTTCCTCGACCAACATTTGAAAGGACGCCAAAACTTCCGCTTACCAGCTCCGCCCGCTCCTGCATGCCATATAAGCCAAGTCCCGTTCCAATAGGCTTGCTCCCCTTTTCAAAGCCAATTCCATCATCCTCTACAGTCAAACGAAGCGTATGATCGTGCTCAGACAAAGAAACTTTAACCATGTCTACCTGGGCATACTTCAAGGCATTGAGAACAGCCTCCTGGCAGACGCGGTAAATGACAGTTTCCTTTTCACTTCCATACCGCTTTTGGGGAAGATCGGACACAAACTCAACCACAAGACCAAAGCTTTGCTCGATCCGCTTGAAGTGGGAACGGAATGCCGCTTCAAGCCCAAAATCATCAAGTGTGGCGGGGCGTAGTTCCACAGACAGGTTGCGGATATCATCCAGCAATCGCGTCATGGATGCTTCGGTCTGCTTCATATTTTTTAGGAGCTGTTCATCATTCGTCATGTATTTTAACACCCGTAGTTCAACAACCGCGCTCATCAATTCCTGGGCGACGCTGTCGTGCAGTTCCCTGGAAAGCCGTTTACGCTCATTTTCCTGCGCTTCAATGACATGCTTCATCATTTTGTTTTGATACAATTTTTCCTGCGTCTGCAATTGCGGGGTCAAATCTCTCAACATCAACACACGTGTTCCATGTTCAGAATCAATGGTATGAAAAGAAGCGGCATAGGGAACCATTCCGTTGCTCTTCGTTTCCAGATACACCTGAAAAGAAGCGAAATCCTTGGATTCTGGCATATTGAAATAACAATCAAGGCAGGTACGAGGCTCTGTGTCGCTTGTATAGCCTCTGCATGTTCCGCATAAAGCCTTGTCCTTCCCTTCATAGAGTTGAATGAGGACGTCATCGCCCACAATCTCCTCAGCCGCCGGGTTCATAGCCAGGGTATTCCCTTGCCTATCAAAAAAGAAAATGGCTTCCGTACTGTTCTCAAACAACTTCACCATTAGCGCACTCAAAGAGCCAGTCCCTACAGACAATGTCAATCACATCACTTCCTTCCCGTTCAACTCTCCAATTCCCCTATGCGCCAAGGCTTCCAAATCACGCATAATGGCTTCGGTCATCAGCTGTTCTTCCCGAAATCCACCAAGCAGTACGCCCGCGACGCGAGCATCATGCCATAAGGGAACAGCCCCGAGACTCTTGAGCTTCTCGGATTGAACGATCGGGTAGTTAAACAGGCTGTCTGCCCCCACATATTGATAAACAGATGGAATGAAAACGGATTTCCCGGTTTTAAATACGACTCCTGCTATGCCCTTTCCGGATTGCAGCACAATCCGCTTAAAGCGATCATTTAAATTACCGGCTGCATTTTTCCATTTAATTACGTATTGATATTCGGCCGGTTCAACAAGAGCAAGCGCCATGAAATCATAACCGAAATGTTCGCGTATTCGCTCAAGCTCCCTTTGATAATCCATCCTATTATTCATCACTCTCTCCTAATAGAATTAGGAAAGAAGGCAGAGCCCGCTTTCCTAATTCTATTTATGTCTTCTGTAAAGAATATAACTTCTGCGCACATAATTCAACGGAACACTCCACACATGTACAAGCCGGGTAAACGGCCAGAATGCAAAAATCGCAAAGCCCATAAGTATATGAAGCTTGAAAGACATCGGTACGTCTCTCATCAGTGTCGGGTCAACACGGAATATAAATAAACCGCGGAACCAGATCGAGATCGTCTCCCGATAATCAAATTCCGGCTGTACCGCATTCGTCACGAGAGTGGCGAACATCCCCATGCATACAATGACCAAAAGCAATACGTTTACAATCAAGTCAGACGCTGTACTTAAACGGCGTACACTGCGTATTGTAAAACGACGAGAGGTAAGAATCAACATACCGAGGAACGTCATCGCTCCAAATAATCCACCAACATAAACTGCTCCAATATGATACAGATGATCGTTTACACCCAGTGCATGCATCCAGGTTTTTGGTATGCCCAGACCGGATACATGACCCATAATAACCGGGATAATACCCAGGTGGAATAAGAGACTTCCGACCATCAATTGTTTTTTTTCAATAAACTCACTTGATTTTGCTGTCCAATTGAACTGGTCGTTTCTATAGCGGAAAATATGCCCTACAATAAAGACCACCACGCACATATAAGGGAAAATAACCCATAAAAACTGCTCTAGCATCATCATTGCGCGGCTGCCTCCTGTTCTACGCAAGCTTTAAGCGTTTCGCGCAGTCCCTTCACCAAATGAAAATACGGGCTTTCCATTTTTTCCAGCGCTTTAAGCAAATGATAGGTGCCGTCTTCCAGGATCGCGATTGGCATGCGGAAGTTTTCTGTCGTCTTTGGATCTTGCGCCCATTCGGCGGCATACAGAAATTCACACATGAGCGGAAGGTAATCTGGCAGCTCGCCATCTGGCATTTCAAGTCCGTACATCTCATATAGTACCTTTAACTTGACCAGCATTTGTCCCCGTTCTTTTGCATCTTCGAATTTAAAGTAAGTCATATATAGTGCACAATTTTTTTGGAAATCAAAGGTTTCTGTATACATTTCCTGAATCTCTTCCATACTGAACTCTTGCATAAGGGACCAGTAGGTGTTCGCAATCGTATATGCCGGATGGTTTGGATCAAAGGATGCTTCCAGAAAAGCCGGATGAAAATCCAGCTTTTCCGGGTACATGAGTTGCTGGGCGAAAAACTCGAATGATGGCTTGCATTCATACAGCTTCGCTACATTAATCACGCCAAATACCCCCGTAGAAATTTTCTTCATACATTTCTTTTCCAGTTTTCAAAGGCTCTTCCATCCCCATTGAACTTGCCAGACTACAGCCGTCACAGCCAGAGCCTGAACCCATGTTCCCCATGGTATCACCATAACCAGCAGATCCTTGAGCACGGTATGCATTAGAATATCCTTCTTTATGCGACGTCGGAATGACGAAACGGTCCTCATACTTGGCAATCGCCAGAAGCCGGTACATCTGCTCGGTCTGCAACGATGTCATGCCGATACGTTCAAGACGGCTTTCATCGAAAGGTTGTCTTGTGGACTGGGCACGCATATAGGAGCGCATCATAGCCATCCGTTGCAGGGATTCCTTCACCGTCTGCGTGTCGCCCGCCGTCAGCATATTGGCAAGGTACTGAATGGGGGTGCGCATCTCTTCGATGGCCGGAAAGATCATGTCCGGATTCTCGATCGAGTCTTTCCCTTCAAAGTAATTCATAATTGGACTAAGCGGTGGCACATACCAGACCATCGGCAGCGTGCGATATTCCGGATGGAGCGGGAATGCCAGCTTGTACTCAATAGCAAGCTTGTAGACCGGCGAGTTCTGCGCTGCTTCAATCCAGTCCTCCGAGATGCCGTCTTTTCTCGCCTGAGCAATCACTGCCGGATCGTTTGGATCCATAAACAAGTCACACTGCGCTTTATAAAGGTCTTTCTCATCCTGCGTAGAAGCGGCCTCAAGTACCCGATCTGCATCATACAGCAGAACGCCGAGGTAACGAATTCGTCCTGTACATGTCTCGGAACAGACCGTCGGCAGACCGGCTTCCACACGCGGGAAACAGAAGGTACATTTTTCCGCTTTGTTCGTCTGCCAGTTAAAGTACACTTTTTTGTATGGACAGCCCGTCATGCAATACCGCCAGCCGCGGCAGGCTTCCTGATCCACGAGCACGATTCCGTCCTCGTCCCGTTTGTACATGGCACCCGAAGGACATGACGCGACACAGCTCGGATTTAGACAATGTTCGCAAAGCCGTGGGAGATAAACCATGAACGACTTCTCAAAGTTAAATTTAATCTCTTCTTCGATTTTCTGAATATTTGGGTCAAGCGGACCGGTTACATGCGCACCCGCCAGGTCGTCTTCCCAGTTTGGACCCCATTCCAAATCCATTTTTTCACCCGTTACCGCAGAATGCGCGCGTGCCACAGGTGAATGCTTCTGCTCGCCGGCATGGGTCAGATGCTCGTAATTGTAAGTCCATGGCTCATAATAATCTTTCATTTCCGGCATGTCTGGATTGTAAAAAATCTTACCCAGCGCTATCTTGGACAGCTTGTTGCCTGACTTCAGTTCCAGTTTCCCTTTGCGGAGCTTCCAGCCGCCTTTATAAAGTTCCTGGTCTTCCCATCGCTTCGGATAACCGATACCAGGTTTGGTTTCCACATTGTTGAACCACATATATTCCGCACCTTTGCGGTTCGTCCAGGTTGTTTTGCATGTCACGCTGCACGTATGGCAGCCGATACATTTATCCAGGTTCATGACCATGGCAATTTGAGCTTTAATCTTCAAGCCAGTTAACCTCCTTCATTTTACGTACCGCAACGTACACATCACGCTGGTTGCCGATCGGGCCATAATAGTTGAATCCATAACTAAGCTGAGCATATCCACCGACCATCTGGGTTGGTTTGAGATGAATTCTTGTTGGTGCGTTATGACTACCGCCGCGTGTATCCGTGATTTCGGAGCCTGGCACTTGAATGTGCTTATCCTGAGCATGGTACATGAACATCGTTCCTCTTGGCATCCGGTGGCTGACAACGGTCCGGGCGGTTACGACGCCATTACGGTTGTATACCTCTACCCAGTCATTGTCGGCAAGACCGTGCGCCTCTGCGTCTTCGTTGTTGATCCACACGGTAGGACCTCCGCGAAACAGTGTAAGCATGTGCTGGTTATCCTGGTAGGTGGAGTGAATATTCCATTTACCATGCGGAGTCAGATAACGAAGCACGAGTGAATCTTGTCCGCCTTTTATTTCCCGATCGCGCGGGCCGAACACCATCGGCGGCAGAGTCGGTTTGTAGATCGGCAATGATTCCCCAAACTGTTGGAAAATCTCATGATCAATATAGAAATGCTGTCTTCCTGTCAACGTACGAAACGGAACAAGGCGTTCAATATTCGTTGTAAATGGTGAATAGCGACGTCCTTTCTTGTTCGATCCAGTGAATACCGGTGTCGGTATAACCTCACGCGGCTGTACCGTGATACTTTGGAAAGTGATCTTTTCCGCTGCCCGGTCGGCCGAGATGTCTTTGAGTTCAACACCGTGAAGCTCTTCTGCCTGCTCATAAGCCTTTTGCGAGACCTGTCCATTGGTCGCAGATGAAAGGTGAAGAATAGTATTGGCCACTTGACGAGCTGTCTGGATTTTAGGCAAACCATCTTTAATGGAATCATCGTAATAAACTCCGTTCAGCCTTTTCAATTCCTCATATTCGTCCGCTACGGAGAAGCTGACGCCATGCGCACCTGTTTTCCCGGTAGTCAAATTCGGACCGAGTGATATATATTTATCGTGAATTTTAGTATAGTCGCGTTCGATAATGCTGAAATTCGGCATGGTTTTACCCGGAGTCGCTTCAATTTCGCCCTTCGTCCAGTCCTTTACAAGACCCATCGGCTGCGAAATCTCGCCCATACTGTCGTGTGAGAGCGGCGCGGTCACAAGGTCTTTATATATTCCCGGTAGGTACTCTTTCGCCATATCGGAAAAGACCTCGGAAAGCTGGCGGTAAATATCCCAGTCTGCGCGGGATTCCCACAGTGGATTAACCGCCGGGTTAAACGGATGTACGAAAGGATGCATGTCTGTTGACGACAAGTCTGTTTTTTCGTACCAGGTTGCCGCCGGAAGTACGATGTCCGCGTACAATGGGGTTGTTGTCATCCGGAAATCAAGTGCAACCATCAGATCAAGCTTTCCTTCCACATCTTCCCGCCAGACGATTTCCTCGGGTTTCTGTTCCTCGTTCGGCCGAGCAAGCAGGGCGTCGGATGCTCCGAGTAAATGTTTCATGAAATACTCTTGTCCCTTCGCCGAACTGGAAATCAGGTTTGACCGCCAAACAAAGAGCGAACGCGGGAAGTTCTCAGCTGCCCCAGGATCTTCCACGGCGAAGCGTGTCTTACGTGATTTGATCTCTTCCACAGAGTGATTGATTATGTCCTCGTTGGACTTCTTGCCTAATTGCGCCGCCTCTTCGGCGAACAGCAGACTGTTTTTATTAAACTGTGGATAAGAAGGTAGCCAACCCAGACGCGCTGCGAGCACGTTGTAGTCTGCTGGGTGCCGGTAACTGACATCCCCACCAGTCGGTGACTTCAAGGTGTCTGTGCCACTTTCTTCATAACGCCACTGCTCCGTTGCAAAATAGAAAAATGATGTAGCATTTTGCAGTCTAGCCGACCCTTGCCAGTCTTTTGCAAAGGCAACCGTTGACCAGCCTTCGATTGGGCGGAGCTTTTCTTGACCAACATAATGCGCCCAGCCTCCACCGTTTACGCCTTGGGAAGCAGTCAACATGACCAGGTTCAAGATAGACCGATAGATCGTGTCACTATTGAACCAGTGATTGATACCCGCACCCATAATAATCATGGAGCGCCCTTTAGTATCGATAGCATTTTGAGCAAACTCCCGAGCAATCTGCACCACAACAGATGCCTTCACGCCTGTGATCTTCTCCTGCCAGGCAGGGGTATAATGCGAAGCTGCATCGTAATAATCTTTGGCGTTATGAGGGCTGTCACTGCGCGCGACACCGTACTGGCTCATCATCAGATCGTACACGGTTGCAACGTAACGCTCCGAACCATCTGCCAGGCGCACTTTTTTGGCCGGAATTACACGTTTGAACGTTCCATTACCAGCGTTATCAAAATAAGGGAATACGACTTCTTCCCATTGCTCGCCATGACCTTCCACAGTGAGCGCAGGCTCTACCCTTGTTCCGTCTTCACGTTCCAGGATCAGGTTCCATTTCTTATCCTGTTCCCAACGCTGTCCCATCGTACCGTTCGGGACCAGCATTTCCCCTGCCACTTCGTCATATATGACCGGCTTCCAGTCCGCATGCTGCGAAACATCCCCAAGGTCACTCGCCCGTAGAAAACGCCCACCTTTCCAGGCTCCTTCGTGTGGATCAAGCAGAATCATGAACGGCATATCCGTATATTGTTTGGCATAGTTAATGAACATTGGTTCTTGGCGTTCTTTGTAGAACTCATCCAGAATGACATGTGTCATAGCCTGAGCCACGGCAGCATCTGTACCCGGATTCGGTGCAAGCCAATTGTCAGCGAACTTCACATTCTCCGCCAAGTCGGGAGCCACCGATACGACCTTTGTCCCCTTATAACGTACCTCCGTCATAAAATGAGCGTCCGGCGTCCGGGTAAGCGGTACGTTTGATCCCCACATGATCAGGTAACCCGCGTTGTACCAGTCAGAAGATTCCGGCACGTCCGTCTGCTCACCCCAAATTTGAGGAGATGCAGGCGGAAGGTCGGCATACCAGTCATAAAAACTCAACATCTGCCCACCGAGCAGCGAAATGAACCGGGCTCCCGAAGCGTAGCTTATCATTGACATCGCCGGGATTGGCGTAAAGCCCGCGATGCGGTCGGGACCATACTTACGAATGGTATAGATGAGTTGCGCCGAGATCAGACGCAGGACATCATCCCAGCCGACACGGACATGTCCACCTTTTCCGCGAGCCGATTTGTAGAGCTTGGCTTTCTCAGGGTCTTCTACGATGCTTGCCCATGCGTCTACTGGATTCGTATGCTCCTTAATGGCGGCTAACCAAAGCCGCAATAACTTACCGCGCATATAAGGGTATTTCACGCGTAATGGACTGTATTCATACCAGGAAAATGTAGCGCCACGCGGGCATCCGCGCGGCTCAAATTCCGGCATGTCAACGCCGCAGGAAGGATAATCAATTTGCTGATTCTCCCAGGTGATGATGCCGTTTTTAACAAAAACCTTCCAGCTACAGGAGCCAGTACAGTTGACTCCGTGCGTCGTCCGAACCACTTTGTCGTGAGACCAACGCTGACGGTACACGTTTTCCCATTCTCTATTTTTTTCCTCAAGGATTGACCAATTTCCGGAATAGCTTTCGATCGGTTTAAAAAAGTTGAGGTTGTATTTTTTTTTCATCGATGACCAACACTCCTTTTCAGAATGAAAAACCCTAAAGCAGATTCAAGAGAAGATTCATTCAGTTACTCTCATTATGTAATTCATCCATGTTTGTTCCCATTAGGGAATGTCCTATAGCGCTACAGGAAATCCCTCGTTCTATAAAAAGATACAAAAAAGCCTCCCACTAATAGAGGGAAGCTTCTATGAAGGCGGACCAGTTTTTGCAATCGCACTTTTTGGCCGTGATTAATCTTTCTTTTGACCAGTTAATGAGAGCATGATAAAGGAAATGAAGATCATCGAGCATACCCAGGCCCAGGCCATAGGAAGATAACCAGAATCCACCGCAATATAAATGGCAGTCGGAATCATTTGTGTTTTACCCGGAATATTCCCGGCAATCATCAGCGTAGCACCAAATTCGCCCAGACCGCGGGCAAAGCCGAGTACAAAAGCGGCTTTAAAAGAAGGAAAAATTTCAACGAACGTTTTTCCTTTAAATGATCCTAATCGAGATATCCACCAGGCCGCAACCAAGCTTACTACGATAACCAACACACTCGATAACAGCGCAACCTGCAACGATAATTGGATAGGAGACCAATATTCATTCCAATCCAGGTCCTGCATGATCACTTCGGTATGGAAAATCCATACTTAGCCATGATATCCAAAGACTCTTGCGTTTGTAGGTACGCATAAAAGTCTTCAGCATCTCGGCTATGTTTTGAAGCTTTAACAATTCCGATTGGATATTCAACAGGTGAATAAGCTTTAGGATCAACCTCAAAGGGAATTGTGCTTCCTGTGCGTAGCTGCCAGCAGGAACACTTTCAGGAATACCGATCGCCACTTTCTTCACTTCTTCTATTGTTAAATCTGTTATGCTACCGATATTCATTGTTCCGTACCGCATCCTGAAAATTATAAAACGATGAAAAAAGTCAAAAATAAAAAAATGCTATTTTAATAAATTTTTGCATTTTGTTTGACTCCTCCATGTTAGTTCATCATTATGTGATGGGTTTCGTTATTGCTGTGCCTGTCTCGTACGTTCGACTAGTGTACAATTTTCAAGAAGAATATGATTAAAAATGTCCGCTTCCAGATTTTCGAACCGCTTCAATACGAGCCGGTGCGTACCACAAGCCTCCTGCAGCGGCTCAAAACCGTTTGTGATCAAGCGCAGTTCCTTCAGTAATTCCACCACTGCTTGATGTTCATCTTGCAACTTGGATAAATACGGATTTAGTGCGTCTGCCCGCTCAACTGTCGATTCCTGTAAAAACGCTTGAATCATCGGAAACACAAGGTTTTCCTCATTTTGAATATGTTCCGATAATTCCTGTTTAAGCAAGGTGAACAGTTCATTAACTCGCTTTAGATGCGGATAACGTTCGCCGTGAACCCGCGTTAGTTTGGTTACATACGGCGTGAGCGCCGATAGTTCTTCGCTAGGCTTTGTATGATACTCTTCCTGGATATAGGCGATTAGTTCTTTTGGTTCGAGTGAAGAAGGTCGCATTTGCTTTTGCTGTGCCTGACTTTTCTCCACTTCATGCACCTGCGCCAGCAGTTCACCAGCGTGGAGACCTCGATTGGCAGCTGCTTCACGGAGCGATATTTTCCCACCACAGCAGAAGTCAATCCGCAGTTTACGGAACAAATCTCCTGTTTTTGGTACTTCTTTCACAATGTCCGCTACCCATGTTTCTTCCGTTAACTGGCTCATCATCCATTCCCCCATCTTACTTCGGTTTTATGGTCCACTTTCATTCTACGTCTCCCTTAGAGCTGAACCAATCAGGGCATCCCCTCTTTCACAAGAGGAAATAGCCTGATTATAAAAAATCTGAAAGCAACTGTTCAGCCGCTTCTTTGCCTTGAGCGATACAATCCGGAATTCCAACGCCTCCATAACCAGCACCGCATAGAAATACATTCGGTAAGTGCTGTGAAAAGTCATGTCTCACCCTCGCCATATGCTCTTTGTGTCCAATCGGATATTGCGGCATCGATTGATTACACCGACTGACTTCGGTCAGTTCTGGTTCAGCTTCGAGCCCCATTAAATCTTTCAGGTCTTTGCGCGCCGCAACCACAAGTTCATCGTCTGTCATCTGAACCCACTCCTGTGCACCTGCATGTCCGATATAGGTTCGTAAGAGGGTATATCCTTCAGGAGCAGTATGGCTCCACTTTGTCGAAGAACATGTACATGCCGTAATCATTTTGCCTTCTTTGCGTGGTACCAGAAATCCTGTTCCCTCAAAAGCAAGATTAAGATCTGTATTTTTATAAGCAAGGGCAATATTGGCTACAGAAACATAGTTAATCTTGTTTAACCAGCTAGCGCTTGCAACACCGGAGAATAATTTAGCCGCCTCAAAGGCTGGAACAGCGCAGATCACTGCATCAGCATCTATTTTTTGTCCATGTTCTAAAATGACCTGATAACCGCTTTCTTTCCTTACTTCAACTACACCTTGTCCCATAACAAAACGTACGGTATCCAGTCTTTCCTTTAGCCGCTCCACGATTGTAGATAATCCTGACCGATAAGAAAGAAACATACTTTTCTTAGCGATATCCGGCAGTTTTTTTTGTACAGCCGACTTTCTTCCCGCCCCTTTAGACATACCTTTAATCAGACTTCCATGCTTTTGTTCCATCTGCTTAAATTGAGGGAAGGTTGACATCAGGCTAAGAGAATGTGTATCGCCAGCGTAAATTCCAGACAGTAGAGGTTCTGTAATCTGCTCCAGAACTTCTTTGCCGAGGCGCCTCTTGATAAAATCACCTAGAGATTCGTCCGCATCACCTTTCTTCGCCGGGATGATTAAATCCAAGGCTGCCCGTGCTTTCCCCAGCGGAGAGATAAGTCCCGTCCGAATGAAAGGGGTGAGCTTCGTTGGAATGCCCAGAATGAAGCCCATCGGCATCGTGTGAAGCTTGCCCTTATGCAAAATACAGGCAGATTTGGCCTTTGGGTTTGTCGACACCAGCTCTGCTTCCAGTCCCAACTCCATGGTCAGATCCAATATAGCCGTCTTTCTGGCCAAGAAAGCATCCGGTCCTTTTTCGATCATAAAATCGTTTTGGCGAACGGTTTGCAACTTTCCTCCCAGACGGTCGCTTTTCTCCACCAGTGTAATCTCCACCTCAAGCTGTCTATCCTCAGCCAGCTTTTTCACATAAAAGGCAGCACTTAAACCGCTTATTCCTCCACCCAGAATGACAACTCTTTTCGCATTTTTATTCATGAAAACACGTTTCCTCCCCAATCCCAGGTACATACGCACAATAAGGATCACTTTCCAAATAGTCTCCTGTTATTGCAAAAGCCCTTGCTCTGGAGCCCCCACAGACTGTCTTGAATTCACAGACGCCGCATTTACCTTTAAGTAGAGACTTATTTCTAAGACTGGTCATGATTGGAGAGCTGCGATAGATATCAACCAGGTTGTCCTTTCGTACATTTCCACATGAAAGAGGCAGAAAACCGCTTGGGTACACTTCGCCAATATGACTGATAAAAAGAAATCCATCCCCATCGTTTACTCCTTTAGGCGCACGTCCTAAAACATCTGCCCTCTTTTGTTTATCCACCTCACCACTCTTACCTGCTCTGTGCTTTTCCTGTAGTACAACCCTTCGGTAGTGGGGAGCTTCTGTAGCCTTTACGCCGTACGGCATCTGTTGCTGTATGTGATACAGCCACTTCATTACGGCTTCATGCTCATCAGGAGTAATCATATCTTTCTCCATGCCACGCCCGGTTGGAACAAGGAAAAATAAGCTCCATAGCACAGCCTGCATTTCCTTTACCCTTTCTGCAATTTGCTCCAGATCATGAAGATTGTACCGGGACACCGTAGTGTTCACTTGAATAGGGATGTCCAGTTCCTTCAAATAACCAATTCCTCGCATGGTCGTATCGTAAGAACCCGGAGTACCCCGAAAATGATCGTGAATGTCTGCGCATGAACCGTCAAGACTAAAAGCCCACCGTGATAACCCAACTTTCTTTGCTTTTTCTACCGCTGCTCGTGTCACTTTAGGGGTGGCACTGGGGGTCATTGAAACCGACAGCTTTTTCTCTTCAATTGCATATTGAGCCAATTCAAATAGATCAGGACGCATTAAAGGATCTCCGCCTGTGAATACAACAAGCGGATGATTCATTTCAGCGATTTGATCCATCAGTTTTTTACCCTCTTCTAATGTCAGTTGGCGAGGGTCAGGTTTGTACTGAGCTTCCGCTCTACAGTGAAGGCATTTTAAAGCACAAGCTCGTGTCACCTCCCAGATGACTATAAACGGGTCAATATGATAATCTCGCGGCGTTTTCAAAGATATCATTGATGTCTCTCCTTTTTAGAAGTATAAAAACAGCACACATACATAGAGCATCATTGAAAATCCAATTTCCGCCATGCCAACTTCTTTTGCCTGTAATCCGAGTTTAGGAAGCCATATGGCTCGTATCAACAAAATAAAAAAAGGAACAAACAGGGGGAACTTTAACCAAGCGGAAAACAACATAATCACCACATGATATATGATGGAAGCATAATAATAACGTATATTTTTTCGTTCACGAATGATCGTTTTGACATACAAAGCGGTTCCAATAAAGTAGGACACCAAAAGCAAGAATAGCTCTGTTGCTACTCTCCAATTGTTTCCTTCCCCCATATAAATAACGGGATATATAAAAGAACAAAACAGTAGAATCGCAATAATGTCATTTAGTAAAGCACGTTCATTTTTCGTTTTTGCAAAATAAATATTAGCCATAAAAAAAAGCAGTAGCAGAACTCCATACCAGATCAACGCAGGCTCAAACCATACAAGAGAAATTAAAAAAGGAAGTAATATCACTCCGTATACAACGGCGGGTTTACGGTATCTTTCACTGTTGCCTGTTTTGATCCATTGGAGAACAGGAAAACTGAATAAGTAGATAAAAAACCAGCACACAAATAGTGGTATATGAATAAGCTCCCCTTGAGAAGCCGCTAAACCGAATAAAAATGGAAGAATGAGCATTGCCCAAGCCCCATGTTGATTGGGTATGTATCTGCTCATCCCCTTCAAAATCTTGATCCTTTTTTCACAATCTTTTTTATATTTGTTATTTCGGTTAATCGACTCATCATCCATTCCCCCAAGATTGAATTTTTTCATCTAATTTCATTCTAAGTATTATATGAAATTGAACCAATTAGGGAGTTCCCTTTTCCATAGGGGGGAATAGCCTAACCGGAAAAACAACGCTGTTTTCTTATGCTATACTGTACTCAAAAAAGGGAACAAGGAAAGGATGAACTGTTATGGGAGGACCATCTTTGCGTCAACTGCATGCTCATCATGCCATTCATCAAGGTGGGCTATCTGGTGCTCTAGATAAGACGAGAGAAGTAGAGGAATTGCTCAAAGCAAAAGAATTCAAGGTGGCGCGCCAGGCTGCCGACCACTTGATCGAATATTGGGAAACGCGCATTCTCAGCCATGCTGATGCAGAAGAGGAAGGATTCTATCAGGAAAAAGTCGAGAAAAAACCGGAGCTGCAGGAAGCCGTCGTCAAACTTACACGGGATCATGATCTGCTTCGAATCATTGTAAAAGAGCTCAAAGCCGGGATCCGTGAAGAAGGGCTTACGCCTGAAGTTCTTCAGCAGTTCCACGCGCTTCTGGTTGTCAATGCCATTCATAGCCGGGAAGAAGAACGTCTGTTGTTTGAGGAACTGTCATGATCAAGATGTGGCGTAATTATTCACTTTCTCTATAAAACGTGCCGAAGAAATAGTCCAGCTCGACAAGGCGCTCCGTAAATGAACCTTTTTCGTGGAAAGACTATGCAAAAATGCTGTTGCCACCCGCTCTTTTGTAATCTCTCCCTTATGCGTCCAAACATCCCCACCAACCAACATAAAGAGCAGGGTTTTGGTGTGTTCTATGTATGATCGCTATTCATCTTTATATTTAAAAGCAATTGCCGTATTTCCTGATCGGGAATCAAAATAAGAGGAGATTTCCCCCCAATTCAGTTCGTATTCCGTGTGTAACAAACGATTATGCTCCCTTTGCCGCTTCCTCTCCCCTTCCTCAGTCCAATTATCCCACGAAGTTGGAAATTAATCGCCAAGGTTTGGTCGAGGGCATCACCATACTCCTCAGGGATGTCTTCACCATCCCAAACCGGATATTCATTCTCTTTAGCTCGGGGAATAGCGGGAACGCCTTGATTTGCATAAATGCCGGACCAAAATCTTTTTCAACCAAATTCTCCAGTGCTGCATACTCACGGATACACATATACCCTTCCATGTCCTCGTGGTCCAATACATCGGGAGACAGGAAGAGCGTCAACAGCTTGACGCTGCGCATAGCTTGAGGGACAAAGGGCAAGGCAGGCAAATGTTTTTCTATAAGGTTTAGGAAGTTCTTCTTTTAGCCAACTTTCCTTTGTTCCTTTCCAGATTTCAAAAAGAGTAACCTCATTTGAATTATCAATATCATCTGAAAGAACGGCACTTACAAAAGCTGGTTCATGTTCCATCGCTCTCATATTAGCAGATAATAGTTCTTTGAATCCTTCCTTTTTTTCACTTTTAATTTTAAATCTTATATAGAGTATTACGTTTTCTTTATTATTACTCATAAATATCCTTTAACTTAATAAGTTTAAACTTATCATTAAATAAATCAACAAAGCTTATGACTGAGACAAAATTCCTTTAACAAACAATGAGACACTGTGCTTGTAGAACTCTTCCTCGGTGACGAGTTGGGACTGATATTGCCGGTGAATTAGCTCGCTCATCTGAAATCCGTAGCACATCGAGAGAAAAGACATGGCGGCAAGACGCTCATCCTGTCTGGCTATAACTTTTTTCTTCTGCAGGCGTTCAAAATATTCAACCAGCAAGGAGTGCAGCTTCACCGGCGGATCGGCCAGCACTCTGTCCAATTCGGGTAGCATTCCTTTGTCGCGGATACCAATCAAAATGATGTCCGCATTTTTATGGAAAAACAAACGGTACTGCTGACTTACATTCAGCAGATCGACTTCCGGATTATCGGTCGCGTCCTCTTTTAACAGCTTCTCAAATTGCGGGATATCTGAATGTCTTTCAATGATGGCTTCCAATATGCCTTGCTTGCTTCCAAATTGCCGGAAAATCGTAGATTCATTGACTTTAGCTTCCGTTGCAATGGCTTTGGTGCTTACTCCCCGATAGCCCTTCTTTTTGATGAGCCGTGTCGCGGCTTCAATGATTCTGTCTGATGTTTGCATTGTATTTCTCCTTTTGCATATGTTAAACCTATTCTACTACAAGTTTTACTATGCAGCAGGGTCGGGGTTCATCATTTTCATAAACGTTTATTTAAGGCAAATCGCTTCTTTTTTCCCAGCGGCTTGGTTCCGTAATCTTGACATGATCAGGCACCAATTGCATGAGCGTGCCTAATTTATCAAATGTAATCTGGATTCGGTCAGAGGGCAACAGCCATTGTTCGGTCTCGATTGCGCAGCAATCCGGTATCGTCCCCATTCCTATAATCGTGCCCGGGAGCGGCGTGAAAACTTTGAGAACCTCCTCCATCACTTTTGCAGGGTGTGCAGAATACTCGGATGTGCTTCCCTTCCAGTGCAGTCTCTCCCCGATGCGTACATCCACATCCAGTGCCAGCGGGTTGTCGATTTCATCCGGCGTAACCAGAAATGGTCCTATTCCTTTGCTGCGATCAAAATCTTTGCAGCGCGTCGGTCCGATCAGCGCCTGGAAATCCGGCCACTGCACATCGCGGACAGTACTGTCGTTAAAAATAACATAACCTGCAATGCAGTTCCCCTTCCCTGTAACAAAGGCCAGCTCCGGCTCGATATCCAGGTAGGAAGAGTACGAAGGCCAATGAATCGTATCCCCATCGCCAATTAATGCATTATGGTTACACTTGTAATAACTGAAAGTTACTTTATTCGGATCTTTCTGGAATTTTTCAGCAATTTTTCGTTTAAGCTCTTCTCTTTCCGGCCCTGTATATTCTCTTTGCAACAGATTTACGCCAGCATTTCTCAGATGTCTTGGCGTCAGCCCGAAATCGATAAGCGCAGCCGGATTCGGAACCGGCGGCAGCAGTTTTACCGCTGCAATCGGGCAGATTTCATTTTCATTGAATTGATGCGACTGTTCGACAGCATATTGCATCAATTCCTTAGCGGCATCATAACTTGTCGGCAAATAATGAAGATAGCTGTCTATACTTTCAAGACTGTCAATGAATGTTCCCTGCTTTTTCATGATTGCGGCAAAAGACACGACAAATTTCTCGTTAATTACAAGCCCAAACAAAGGTTCCTGGGATGTCTTGGTTTGAAAGGTTACTAGCTTCATGTTGCAACTCCTCCATCCATGTAGTGTGATGTTGTTCTGTTACTATCATAAAGCATAGAACAAATGCATGCAAGTACTTGCTTGCGTTTTGTTTTCCATTCTCTATAATAAAGACATAGCCAGTATGCCTTACCCCAAAAACATATACACAAAGGAGAATTTTTATGAAGTATGGACGTATTATACAAAAGCCTCGCGTTAAATTTTTTGAAGTCGCAGATGGCGTCTTTGCCGGTATTTCGCCGTATCGCGGGATCAGTTGGGCCAATGCCGGGTTCATCAACAAGGGTGAAGGGCTGGTGTATGACACGTTCTTCGATTTGTTCCATGCACGGGAAATGCGGAAGGCTTTTATGGAAGTAAGCAACGGCGGCTCTCCCGCATATGTGGTGAACTCGCACTATAACAGCGACCATGCCTGGGGAAACAAAGTGTTTGAAGATGCTTGCATTATTATGCACAAGGAAGCGTCCAGAGAGCGTCTCACCGAAAATATCGCCTGGATGGACAGCGTCATTAGAAGAGGAAAGAATTCTCCGGAATCGACTTCGGGCGAGCGGTTTTTTGCAGCGGAATTTGAAGGATTCGACCTGGAAGGCGTAGAATGGGTGCTCCCGAATATTGAGATAAAGGACGATATCAACATCCGTCTTGGAGATACGGAAGTTATGATTTACAACGTAGCTCCGGCCCACTCGGACAGTGACTTGCTGCTGTGGATGCCAAAAGAAAAAGTGCTGTTCGCCGGCGATGTCGTGTTTAACGGTTGTACGGCATACAGCGAAGAGGGAACCCTCAATTGGGTTAAAGTGCTTGATCGCATTATTGATGAAATTAAACCCGAAATCGTTGTTCCAGGACATGGCGCCATCTGCGGCCTGGACTTCGTGAAGGAGCAGAGAGACTACCTCCTGAATCTGATCAGCGAGTTCAACAAGCATTACAATGGCGAAATTGATTCCTTGTCCCTGACCAAGCAAATTGATATTTCCCGCTTTCTTCATTGGATTCAGCCAGAACGCTTGTATGTTACAGTGGATATCCTATTGAAAAGCAAACGAGGGTTACCACCCCTTCCAATTTGGAACGAGGTGCCTGCTAAGCTGGAAGACATGAAAGCTTTTTTGACCGGAAAATATGGCAATCAGATCAAGCCATGGGACCCTATGAGTGTTTGGCAAGAATAGTGCATGCAAGCCGTTATCAAGGGCGTATTGTACGGCATCGCTGCAGCATTGCCTGTCTTTCGCAAGCGGGGTTCCGGGCATTTCGTCAATATTGCTTCTACAGCGTGACATAAAACGGTACCGAGCCAGTCCGTTTATTTTGCCACGAAATTTTGCCGTCCTCGCCATCTCCGAGGGTTTGCGGCAGGAAGCCGGTGATAAGGTCCGGGTAACGATCATTTCACCCGGTTTTGTTCGGACGAATTTCGCTGAAGGGGTGCCGAATCTAGAGGTGAGGGCCCTGCTCGAAGAATCTCGTGACAAGTTCGCGTTGCCGTCAGAGACGATTGCCCGTGCCATAGCGTACGCAATCGAGCAGCCAGCTGACGTTGATGTGAACGAGATCGTGATTCGCCCCACATCTCAAGCGTAAGGTAACAGGGGATGATGTAAAGAAGGTCGAAATTCGTAATAACAGTCCCGATGAAGCGTGTATACATCGGGACTTTTTTCATTAAGCTTCATGATCCCCGTATTCTCGCCTACGAAATGCCCCCGCTAGTAAGCAGTGTATCGCACAATTGACGGATGTACCTGACTGGGGGGAGCCCAAACATACGGGCGTATTCGCGGCTAAAATGGGAGGGACTTTCGTAGCCGATCTGAATTGCCGCCTCGGCCGCTTTTGTCGTTTCGGTTAAAGGGCAGCCCCGCTTTGGCTGGCTTTTTTACATGCCCATAATGAGAGTGAAAAATAAGAATTTCGGATCATCACTACTCCTACCTTTCTCCCTTATTGTTCCTCATAAACTCGTACAAACGACTTATTTTCGGTTTAAATCCCTTCCTTTTTTTGCTAACGCCCACTAGATTCACTAAAATATAAGTAATCATTTTAATCATCCGAGGTGGACATCATGGCTAAAATTATGGTTCCTTCTGAGAAACTGGAGGCAGTTTCCAGGCAGTTCGTACAGGCACGCGAGTTGGGCGCACAAATTTGCGGACAACTGTCACAGCATATTCAAATGCTGGAAAGCAGCTGGGCAGGAACGACACAGCAGCGCTTTTATCAGGATTTTCATAAGGCACGAGGGCAAATGGATGCTTTCACTCAAACCGTCGGCTAAGTTAGCACAGAGCTGCGTTCTATTGCGGTAAAATTCAAGGAAACAGATACGCAAGCAGACACGGGGATTTGCAAAGAAAATCATAACGGACAGATAGGCAACAATGAGAGAGCCACTTCCGGAAAAAAAGCGCTCCTGAATATACTATAGCTTGGCTCTATCGTATGCAGCTACAAGAGCCACAACCACTGCTGCCGAGTTGGCCGCAGCCAAGTCAAGATTGGAATTAAAGGAACCCGCCGCTTCTGCTCCGGCAAGATCAGACAGAGAACGAACAGCCAGAAACGGGACACCAAACTGATACGCTGTCTGGACGACCGCGGTCCCTTCCATATCCGTCACCTTGGCTTCAGGAAACTGGCTGCGAATAAAATGAGCCCGCTCAGCCTGGTAGATAAAGGAGTCTGCCGTCGTAATCAAGCCAGTAACGATCTGCCCCTCAATCTTGGTCTCTACCAGCGTTTCTGTCGCAAAATCAAGCAGCGCTTGCTCGACCGGATAACTTGCCGGCATCTGCGGCACCTGCCCATATGTATAGCCGAACGCCGTTCCATCCACATCGCTGTAAGTTAGCTCGGTCGCCACTACGACATCCCCAACACGGAGCGCTGGATCAAGCCCGCCAGCAGACCCGGTATTAATGACAAGTTCCGGGTTAAAGCGCTCAATCAGCAGCGCTGTAGTCAAGGCCGCGTTCGCTTTGCCAATTCCCGATTGCAGCAAAACAACTTCCTTGCCCTGAAGACGACCTGTATAAAAAATTCCATTTGCGATCCGGGTCATGCTTATCCCTTCGATCTGCGCTTTCAAACCTGCTATTTCTTCTTCCATGGCTCCGATAATGGCTATACTCACAGTTCGTTTCTCGCTCCCTCCATGAATTCCCTGCATTTTAGTTTATTTTTTAAAAATGCCCGTTGCGGCGATTCTCTGCACCGCCTCCAGCAGCCGTTCTTCACTATTCACCAGACTCACCCTCACATAGGAAGCCCCGGCCCGACCAAAGCCTTCGCCGGGAGCCACTGCAACATGCGCCTCGTCTAATAAAAAATCCACAAAAGAAGCGGAGGTATAGCCCTCAGGCACCTTGAACCAGGCAAAAAAAGACCCTTTGGGCACGGCTACGTCCCAGCCAATACCACGCAACGCCGCAATGAGAACATCGCGCCCGCCACCGCTCATATAATGCCGCCAGCTCCCGCACCAGCTCCTGCGAACCCAGTAATGCCACAGCACCCGCATCCTGCACCGCTCCAAAAACAGTGCTGTAAGCATGTGTATGATAATGCTTGAGCGCACCGATAACAGACGCGTTTCCAACAGCAAAGCCGAAGCGCCCTTCAAAGCACTGATGATATGGGCCAGTGTCGGCTGATTCGGGTTCCGGCTACCAAATTGGTTACATCTACTTGCTTTTGTACAGGTTCACTTTGTCGTCCATTGCGCTAAAATAGTTGTCAGGCAGCGCCTTGACGAGATCAGAGGATGAAAAAATCACGTTCATCTCTACCTTTTATCCATAAGATACAGGCTGACAGTGTCAGCCCGCAGAAGACAATAACCCCATATTATTTAAAATAACTTGGCAGCTTATAGCCTTCATAAACCGGATTCGATTTGATGTACTTTTGGAATTCCTCCGAATGATACCCCTCAATGATGTCTTTGACGAATGGCTTGTCCTTGTTCTTGCTATCCACAGCGACCACGTTCGTGAATGGGTCTGTCATATTTTCAAGCTGTAATGCCGAGGTCAGCTTCATTCCATTCGAAACGGCAAAGTTCCCCTGAATAGCGGCAAAATCAACATCCTCCAGTGCGCGCGGTCCCTGTGCTGGGTCGGTAGCCACAAATTGCAAATGATGCGGATTAGAGGTAATGTCGTTCACCGATGTTTGCAGTGGATCAATATTATCCTTTAACGTAATCCAGCCCACTTCCTTTAAAATATCGAGCGCACGCAACATATTGACTGGCTCGTTCGGCAGGTTGATTTGAGCACCGCTGCTGACTTCGTCAAGACTGGTATGCTTGCTGCAGTTCAATCAAATTCCAAGTAATCCTATGTGTTTATAAATATTACAATGATATTTTAATAGTTGTCAACAACATTTAATAACACATCTTCTGCATAATAAAAAAACTGCTTTTCGCAGCATGAAAAAAGACGCTCCCTTTTCGGAAGCGCCTTTCAACTGTACTATTTACTTCGCCAGATTTAGCTTGGCATCCTTGATATCATACAACGTTCCTTTGTTGCTATCTACGAGCTTTTTCATTTGTTTATTGGCCAGTCCGCTTGCAGAAACTATCGCATTAAAAGTAACGCCATTTTTCTGTAATTGCTCGTTTATTTCGTCCACTGAAAAACGGGCTTTACCCAGCGCTGTATTTTTATCGTGAACAGGTGCATCTGTAATGAATATGATGGTTTTGGCATTAGAGCTTTTGGAAAATTTACTTACAGCCAGCTGAATGGCCTCCAGCCCAGATTCATTCAGATCCCCGCCAGCAGAAGGACGTAACGTATTCAAATTCCCTTTAAACTTGCTCTTATCCGCTGTAAAATCAAAATACTCCAAATCTTTATCTGCTGTTAAATTAATGTCCCGAAATGCAACAACGGCAAATTGGGAGCCGGATGGAACCGAATCAACAAAACCCTTAACCTTCTGTCTTACATAATCCAGCGTTCCTGTCATACTACTCGTAACATCAATAACGAATACGATATCAGAAGATTTGGTGATGGTACTGGATATATTGTTCAGTATGGCAGGCTTCGATTGTGGCTCAGTGTTGGCCTCGTCTTCCTCCATTAATTGTTCACTTTCATTTGTTGTTAAAACCTGCTGCTGGGCAAGAAAGATCACAACACTCTGAGCGGCAATATTCCACTTTACCTTGGCTCCCAGGGCCTCACTTACAAAGCGAATAGGAACCATCACTTTGCCGTTAATTAATCTCGGCGCTGCATTGAGACGCACTAACTTACCATTGATATAGGCATCTCTGGAGCCTACGGTTAACTTGATCGTTGTATTCCCTTTGGTTGCGGTAACGGTCTTCGTAGCACCATCCCATTTCACCTTTGCTCCAAGCGCCTCAAAAACAGCACGAAACGGCACCAGCATGCTTCCGCTAATCGAAGTCGCAGGCTGCTCATATTGTTGCTGCTTCCCATCAATAAACACCAAAACCTGAGCCTTGTTATTATTTACGGGAATAAACTGGGGGACAGAAGCTGCCGAATTCCCAGACTGATCCATCATTTTAATATAAAAGTAGTAGCCGCCCGTAGACAAGTTCAGGTTATTCAAAGAATAGCTAAACGTTGTTTCCGGATCGAACTGAATGCGTTTAACCAATTGTTCTTCCGAATTTTTCACCATAACGTAGGAAGTGTACGTGGGCTGAATATTTTTCATCTTCAAACGAGCTGTAAACGACGTACCAGAAGAGTTGATTGCAAATGTACCCGGAAAATTTTCTCCAGATGGGATAGACAAAGGAATCTCGGGTGATTCATCTACAGCTTGATCTTCTTTAGACTCGATAACGGGCTGCGTTACTTTCGGCTCATCAACAGATGGAGTAGCCTCTGGCTCACTAACCGTTGGAGTTAATTTAGGTTCGTCTGCGGATTGAGCCACCTTCGGCTCTTCTACAGGCTGCGTCGTCTCGATGATATCAGATATATTATAATAAAAATAAATTTTCGCTCCATCAGAAGGGGCTTGTGCCTTATCCTTAATCGTTACCGTCTTATTCACATAATCTACCATCAATTTAGAAGCAGGAATACTCGTCTCATATCCAACAGATTGGTTAATGATTAAGTTAACTTTAGCCCCCTGCTTAATGGTATGGTTCGTCGTTATTTTAAAAGTACGATTCTCACCATTCCCTTCCGCAAGTGCTACCCCGGCCATATTTCCTTGAGTCCATTCCATGCCTGAACTTATAGGAATTACGATATAAAGTTCTGTCCCGGGCTCAGGTGCTTTTTTTGTTTCGGGAATGATGATTGCAGCGTTGGCATAGTCAACGATATAATCCGTAGAAGGAATCTCCATCAGATTTTGATATAGTCGAACAGGGGTATTCGATGGAATTGGATTACCACCATTAAATTGAAAAACACGCCTTGAACCATTACCATCCTCAAGTATAAATACGAGATCATTCCACTTTCTTGATGCTGAATCCGTGTCTGCATGTGCTCTTTCTGTTCCTACAGCAAACAAACCCATGAGCATCGTAGAAAACATAAATAAAAATATAATCCTTCTGAACTTCATCCTTATTTCCCCTTTGAATCTTTCTTTTTGGTAAATCATAGCATAGAGTTAGATGAAGTTCATTCCATCTGATGACAATTATGGATATGGAACCTTACTTTTTTTCAAGCTGTTGTTCCATATTCTTATGTAGCTCCCTGAATTGATTCTCATGCTGCAGTAGCCATTCCTTTCTCCATAAGCCCCCCGCATAACCCGTTAATTTCTGGTTGGAACCAATAGTTCGGTGGCATGGAATCACGATACTCAGCTTGTTTTTCCCATTGGCGCTGCCTACAGCCCTAATGGCTTTTTCTTTTCCAATCGAAAGGGCAATGTCTTTATAGGCCGCCGTTTCACCGTATCCCGATCAGAGAACATGATAGAACGGCCAGCTTCATCTGTGCCCATATTTCTATCTCTCCAATCGGGGACGCATAATTCAATACATATTGCCTGCTCATAAAAGGATAACAACCTCCTGTGTCTATAGATCTACAGCATCTATTCACCTGTTCAGCTTCCTGTATTCACTAGGGGAACACTGCTTCAAACAGCGAAATGCCTTATAAAAATTCGAAGGACTTTGAAAGCCCGTCTCATAGCAAATCTCAAGATTGGCACGCTCCGTGCTTTTAAGCAGATAAGCTGCTTTATCCACTCTTATTTTTTCCAGATAGGTACGCGGGGTTTCTGAGGTTTCCTGTTTAAAGATTCGATCCAGATAAAAGGGACTTACTCCAGCATAATCCGCAATATTCTGCAATACCAGCCTTTCCTTATAGTGATTGACCAGAAAGGTAACCACAGTCTGGACAAGCCTGATATACGGTGAATGATCCATATGAGGCTGACATCTTTTGCAGGCACGAAACCCCGCCTTTTCCACTGTGTCGATGTCATCATAAAACTCAACATTTACTTTTTTCGGCTTTTTGGATCGACAGGAAGGTCGGCAGTATATTCGGGTTGTTTTCACCGCGGTAAAAAACAACCCATCATATTTACGATCACACGCCATAATTTTCTCCCACATTTCTTCAAAAGAAAGATTGATTTCAGCCATGATCGAATATTCTGTCCTTTCTATAGTTCATCCTCACGCATATAAATGTGAAGTATCTTGTAGCCCTATCAACTGCTCGGCATTCTTTTGCAAAGCAACCATGATATGATCCGAAAATGCATTGCCAAAGCTAAACCGTTTAACTCCCAACTGCTGAAGCTTACTGACATTCGTCAGACCCGGCAAGGATAAAAGATTAAGCGGAGCATGTACCTGATGTACCACTTCCCTGATCTCCTCGTCAACCTTCAACCCCGGAACAAAAATTCCGCTCGCTCCACTCTCCACATACGCATTTGCTCGTTCGATCGTTTCCAAAAGCGGGGTATCCTTCTGCAAATATGTATCCGTTCTTGCATTTATAAAAAAATCGTTAAATCCATGAGCATCCAGTGCCGCTCTAATCTTGGACAGAAGGTTACTATGCAGAACCACTTCTCGAAGTCCCTTTTGCTGTTTTAATGAATCTTCAATATTAATCCCTGCAACTCCGACATCTGCTGTCCTTAAAACATGCTCTACAATCGTTACTGTGTCCTCCGCATACCCTGCCTCAATGTCTGCCGACACCGGAATCTGGACATGATCTGCAATCGTGCGAATAATTTTTAGATGCTGGTCAAAATCAATAAGCTCCCCGTCGGACAATCCAAGCGTATTCGCAATCCCCCAGCTCGTCGTACCAATTGCCTGAAAGCCTGCCTTCTCCAAAGCCACGGCAGATAACAAGTCCCACGCATTCCCCAAAAACAACAGCTCTTCTGATGTATGAAGTGCTTTAAATTGCTGCATTTTATTCATAAATATAGCCTCCTGATCAGTGATGTAACTCATTTTATCAAGAGGCTGTATTGGTTTCGTCCTCATTCTTGCGCTTATGGTCTGTGGGAATCTATTTGCTTCGAATCCACTAAGCAAATTGAAAATATTTTCGACGTTCTGTCTTCGGAGAATGCGGAGCATCTTATGAGAATAGCTCAAAAAATGCTGGCTTAGAGCGGAAAAGACTGCCCGGGAAGCTCGAAACTTGCAAACTCCTGAAACAGTCTTGTAAAATGTTCCTTAAGTCGAAAGGAAGGTCGTCAGCTCAAACGATAGCCGGATGGAAGTCTGCTATTACTTCGGATATTACGGATTTGCTGCAACGTCAAACGCTGATTGGTAGAGATAAGAGATTCTACATCATTTCCACGAATCAGATCATCCAGGTCAGCGAAGCGGTGATTGCCTCTAAAGACTTGAAAAAGGAACATATGTTCTGTATAATCTAGCTTAGCACATTGTACAATCCTGAACTAACGGAGATGCGGACATGGACACTAAATTTATTGAGGAACTGCGCGAGATTAGCAGAAATGACAAGCGGAGATCCGAATTTCTCATCAAGGGTATGAAGGAAACACTTCAGGAAAGAAAAGAAAAAAACTTTATCGAAAGATGGATTTGGCGTCAAAAAAACAAGAAGCGTATAGCGCGGAAGTTCAAATCCTGATAGATTAAAAGGCTTTCTCTCTAACTGTTAGCAGTCTTCATCCAATCAAGTTTATAAGGATTTATCGAGGCTGGTAAAATTACCGAAATTCAATTTGAGTAATAGTCCGACTAGAGGAGATATTGCTGCTAAGTTTAAGAGGGACTCCAAACCTTCTCCATGGCCGGGTCCCCTCTTTTCTACTTACCTATAAACCTTATTCCGTAACACTCGCTTGCCTTTGAACTAAGGATCTCCGTGAAAGTAAATACGTAGCCACAATGGCGATAGCGACCCCTGCTGCTCCAAACCAAGTGATGGAAGCCAGCGAAACCTGACTTACAACCACGCCACCAATTCCGGCCCCGGCTGCCATTGCAAGCTGCATCGTAGACTGATTAAGACTCAGCATCACGCCAGAGGACTCTGGTACGAGAGTGACCAGATTATATTGTTGAGTCGGTCCCGATGTCCAGGCTGCGAACGACCAAAGGATCAGTATAGCGAATACGGCAATCAGGGAGTGGGCTGCTAAGGGAAGCAGGAGCAACGACATCATATGCAGCATCATGCCTCCCAATAATGTAAAGGGAATGCCCTTTTTATCCGCACTGTATCCACCGATTTTCGACCCGATCAAACTGGCAATCCCAAAGACGAGTAATACGATGCTTAGCATATCCTCGCCTACACCTGAGACATCCAGCAAGTATGGGGAAATGTAAGTATACACTAGGGAATAACCCCCCAGCCAAAAGAAGGTAATGCCTAATCCCAAAGCGACTTCGGGCTTTTTGAGAAGAGCAAACTGTTGCAGTAAGGGAACGGGTTTATCTCCTTTTATACGTGGAATCGTCATAGCGATAACAATCAGGGCGATGATCCCTGTCAATGCGATGCCGAGAAATACAGCCTTCCATCCATACGCGGAAGATATCATTCTGCCAAGTGGAATGCCGATAATAAGCGAGGCTGTAAAACCCATAGTGACCGTAGCAATGGAACTGGCCTGCTTGCCGGCTGGAGCCATTTTTGCTGCAATGCTCAATGCCGTAACTACGACCATCCCCGCCCCGAGAGCCATGAGAATACGTGCTGCAATAAACATGCCAAAACCCGGCAAAACAAAGGATAGCAGATTGGCAACTACGAACAATCCGAGAGAATACAGGAGCAGTTTACGTCTGTCCATTTTAGCAGTAACTGCCATCAGAATCGGCGTGCCAATTGCGTAGGCAAGGGAGAACACTGTAATTAACTGACCTGCGGCAGCCACCGTAATTCCCATTGTAGTTGCAATTTGATCCAGAATTCCTGAGATAATATATTCAGATGTGCCTACCAAAAAACTGATTATTGCCAAAATGTATACTTTCCATATGCTCTGCATTTTATATAACGCCTCTTTTCTATTATATTTTTATATTTTTACAAATATCGAAATTAAGACTAAAAAAAATTATGTCATCAAGTATGGGGCATATTTCTTCGCTATTTCAACATCCAGGCTGTAATAAATAAAGGTTCCCTCTTTACGGAACGTCAGTAGTCCAGATTCTGCCATTTTCTTCAGGTGATGCGATAACGTTGAAATTGCAACACTGTTCAGCTTCTCACCCAGAACACAGCAGCACTGGTCACTTTCCTCTTTCAGTAAAAATGCTATTTTGAGGCGAGTCGGTTCTCCAAGCGCTTTATATATTTTTACAGCTTGCTGCATGTCTGTAGCATCTCTCACCCTGTTCAGCCCCCTTCTGCTTCCAGTCTTAATTTCGATGTTTGTCGAAATAAAATTATCATAAACGTTTATAAAAGTAAACCACTTATTTTTAAAACCCTACTTTTCACACTCTGCTGCTGTAAATACGGTCTTTCTGATTACACCATAAAATAATCCCCTATCCACAAGGGATGGAGGATAAGTCACAAGGAAGGCTCTTGCTAGCACAATGCGGTTGCGTCCAGCAGCGTGCAGTACAAGCTACAGAAACGGACACAATACTTCGTGACATGACTAAACCTCCCGTTTTCAGAAAACTAAAATTCCCTCTGCTCAGTCACGCCCAACCGTAGGCTTGCGGATCACAGACACGCTCGATTCCCTGACGATCAGACGAGGCTCGAATTGCACACGCTCGTAATCGCCCGGTGTTTGTTCCTGAATCCGCTTGAGCAGCAGCTCCGCTGCCAATCGGGCCACCTCTTCTCCCATAATGGAAACAGAGCTGATCTGCGGCGTCGTTACCGTAGCCCATAAATTGTTATCAATGCCGACCACAGCAACTTCTTCCGGCACCTTTACACCCAAAGCCTTAAATCGATTCACAATTCCTATTGCTACCATATCGTTAACCGCATAAATGGCATCCGGCATGTGTTTCAAGCTGTAAAAATAATCGGCTGCACGCAGCCCTGTTTCAAAAGAGAAATCATCGCCAAAATAAACAAGTGAAGGGTCCACATGCTGGAGAGACTGTTCATAAGCGAAGTACCTTTCCTCGATTTTATCCTTCGCAGCACCTGCGTATGCAATTCTCGTTCTCCCGATTTTAAGCAAATGCTCCATCACAAGCCGCCCCTCTTGTCGGGCCAAACTGACGATATCGGCTTTAACGTCTTCGCCCAGCTTTTTGCCATAGTTAATGATGGACACCGGAACGCTGGCTTTGTTGATCAGATCGACCAGCATTTTGGGATACGCCAGCGGCATAATAATTAGCCCGTCCACATGCAGCTTCTTGACTTCACGTACCGTTTCAAGCTCCATTCTCGCGTTCCCGGCGGTATTAATTTGCACGACACGGTAACCATGCTGCTTGGCGGCCTGCTCCACAGACCAAGCGATCTCGGGAATAATCGCATTACGAATATCCGGCACAGCCAGCGCAATTTGGAATGTCTGCCGCACCTTCAGGCTCTGAGCCGAGGTGTTGGGCGTAAAGCCCATTTCTTCAATCACTTGCAAAATCAATGCTTTCGTTCTCGGGCTGATGCCCTCACTATCGTTAATAGCCCTGGAGACAGTTGCAATACCGACCCCTGCTCGCTTGGCTACATCCTCTATGGTTACTTTTTTTTGATCTGGCACGCCCAAAATCCTTTCACGGTCGGAATCGTTTTCTGACTTTAAAAAACAAAGTATATTGATATTATACCATAGAATGAGTATCTAAAAATTGAAGTAGTTTTCTCCTCATCGCCGCTTCACTAAAAAAAATTATAAAATCTCTTTATTCAAAGCGATAAGCCAAATATAGCACTGTAGTAACAAGTGATTATATTCACACAAAAATCAAGTGCTTTTTGTATGAATTTGGTTTGACAATGTGTAAAAATTGTGACATATTATTTTTCGGAAACGTTTCCTAATTCATTCGCTTTTATAGCAATTACAGATCATATATTCGTCAAGGAGATGACAGACATGCAAGCATTGAGATGGCATGGAGTAAAAGATTTACGTTTGGAAAACATTGAGCAGCCCGCCGCTCTGGCAGGAAAAGTAAAAATCAAAGTAGAATGGTGTGGCATTTGCGGAAGTGATCTTCATGAATATGTAGCAGGACCTATTTTCATTCCTCAAGATGCTACTCATCCTTTGACTGGAGAAAAAGCACCGATCGTAATGGGACATGAATTCTCTGGACAAGTCGTCGAAATCGGCGAAGGTGTAACCAAGATCCAGGTTGGCGACCGTGTTGTCGTAGAGCCGGTTTTTGCGTGTGGAAAATGTAATGCATGTAAACAGGGCAGCTATAATCTGTGCGATAAAATGGGCTTCCTCGGTCTCGCAGGCGGCGGCGGTGGATTTTCTGAATATGTCGCAGCTGATGAGCATATGGTACACAAAATTCCAGAAAGCGTATCTTTCGAGCAAGGCGCTTTGGTAGAGCCTTCGGCTGTTGCTTTGTATGCTGTTCGTCAAAGCCAGCTGAAAGTCGGCGACAAAGCCGTAGTATTTGGCGCTGGTCCTATCGGATTGCTGGTTATTGAAGCTTTGAAGGCTTCTGGAGCATCTGAGATTTATGCAGTAGAGCTTTCCGAGGAACGTAAAGCTAAAGCTGAAGAGCTGGGTGCTATCGTGATTGATCCTAAGACATATGATGTTGTGCAAGAGCTGCACAAACGGACTCACGGCGGCGTAGATGTAGCCTATGAAGTCACTGGAGTTCCTCCTGTGCTGACTCAAGCTATTGAATCCACTAAAATCAGCGGACAAATCATGATCGTCAGCATTTTTGAAAAAGAAGCTCCGATCAAACCGAATAATATTGTCATGAAGGAACGCAATATGACCGGCATTATCGGCTACCGTGATGTATTCCCGGCTGTCATCAGCTTGATGGAAAAAGGATATTTCCCTGCTGACAAACTCGTTACCAAACGTATTAAGCTCGAAGAAGTGATTGAGCAAGGTTTTGAAGGTCTGCTGAAAGAAAAAAATCAGGTAAAAATCCTGGTATCTCCAAAAGCCTAATTTAGAATGAAAAATCAGATGTCTGCCATATGCAGGCATCTTTTATTATAGAATCGGACAGCAAGTCAAGAGTACATATCATCTTCTACTATGTCTACCATGAGACAAAAATTCCTGCTCGAAATAAGGCGAATAAACGATTTCCATGGTACAATTTGTATAAATATAATGATTTTGAAATACATAGGGGGTAGACAGCATGAGTGGTTCAAAAATGGTATTAAGTACAGGAGCTAATGCACCTTTGGGTTCAGAAGAAATAGTGAGGGTAAAAATTACATGGGAGCATGCGCCAGCCGAGCTGGATGTTAGCTGTTTTATGGTAGGCCAAGATAGTAAAGTCGCTTCGGATGACTATTTCATTTTTTACAATCAACCAGCAGATCCGCACAGCCATATACGTTTAGAGCGCCCCAATAACAAAACCGCTGAATTCACTGTAGCCTTAACGGCTTTGCAAGGAACTGGAGTTGATAAATGTGTATTTGCCGCCACTCTGGATGGTCCAGGTACTTTTGCCGATGTGATTGGCTGCACATTGACCGTTCAGGGAAGGCAGGTACATATCGCCTATAGCATTACCGAGGCCAGCAAAGAAACGTCACTCGTATTCGCTGAAATATACCGCCATACGTCAGGCTTCAAGCTTCGCGCAGTTGGGCGTGGCTTCAACGGAGGCCTGAAACCGCTTGCCGAGGCTCATGGCGTCACCGTGGAAGAAGAGGAGCCGTCAGCAGCACCGACGAATACTGTGAATGCCAAAGCGGAGGCAAATGCTTCCCTTCCCGGTAGCGGAAAAATCAATTTACTTAAGCAGAGTGTGCAAATTTCATTGAAAAAGAAACAGATAGACCATGAAAAAGCACGAGTAGCGGTTGTATTAGACGCTTCTGGTTCCATGGGGAAGCTGTACTCACTGGGAACCGTGCAAAAAGCCTTCGAACGTGTGTTGGCTGTAGCCGCCTGCATGGATGATGATGGTGAAATGGACGTATGGTTTTTTGCAGACAAAGCCCAACGCGCTCCAAGCGTCACGGAACGAGATTACGAGAATTACGTAAAACGAACTTTCCCAGAACCTGGATATGGGAAAATAGGATTAGGTAACAATGAGCCTGAAGTGATGACGGATATCATTTTAAAATATACAGAAGAAGTACCTAATGAAACAATCCCAACCTACATTATCTTTTTCAGTGATGGCGGCGTGTATGAAACGAAAAAAATATCAAAGTTGCTGATCAAGTACTCGAAAACTCCGATTTTCTGGCAATTCGTCGGACTCGGTAATGCCGATTATGGAGTCCTTCAAAAGTTGGATAATCTGCGCGGTCGCGTAGTGGATAATGCAGATTTTTTTGCCTTGGATGACATCGACTCCGTGACAGACGCAGAATTGTACGACCGTCTGCTAAACGAATTTCCTGGTTGGCTTAAGCAAGTGCGGGCCAAAGGAATATTGCGGAGCTAATCCTTCACCACCATGCGATACCCCTGCATGGTCACTTATATATCCGCTGAGAGTAGCAATAAAAGGCAGAATGACCACTGATAGAGCAATCGTCAGCGCCATTATTCTGCCTCTTAACTGCTCTTCTACACATTTCTCTTCAGTATCCCCCCCCCATTTTTGTCATAGTAGAATAATATAAGGTTAATTCCTTGCCAAATCCTATTTCTTTCATTTCCTAATTGGATATTTTCATGTAGTATAAACCTAATTGAAGCAACCCTGTTTGGGCTTGCTGAAGATCGACTTGATGAAGGAGGATTTCGGATTGAAATCAAATGAAGCCACTTTGCACAAAAAGCTGCTCCCTAGGCATATTACCTTTATGGCTATGGGTGGAGTTATCGGGACCGGTATTTTTAAAGGAAGTACCGAAACGATCAGCTTGGCGGGGCCTGGAGTTATTTTATCCTATGTCTTCGCGGGACTTCTGCTCTTGGTCGTCATGGGCGCGATCGCCGAGATGGCTACCGTCTATCCCAACATGAATATGAAGGATTTTATTCGCAAAGCTTTTGGAGAACGGCTTTCCTTCATCATCGGCTGGTTGTATTGCTTCATGTGGCTGGCCGTCTGCATCATTGAGGTTATCGCAGCGGGAAGCTTCCTCCAATACTGGTTACCGGGTGTTCCCTTATGGGTACTCAGTTTAGCAAGTGCGGCCTTCATTATTGTGGTCAACATGCTAAGTGTCGGTGGTTTCGGGGAACTGGAATTTTGGCTTGCAGGTATTAAAATTGCCATGATTATCATCTTTATTGCATTGGGCGGCTGTATCCTGTTCGGCATCATCCCAACTGAAACTCCGCCTTATCTGAGCAATTACTTACAGCATGGCGGATTTCTCCCCAATGGCTGGCTGGCTATTTTCTCAGCGCTGCTGGTGGTTACCTTTTCCTACGGAGGCTCTGAGCTGATTGGCCTGACGTTAACAGAAACAGAGAATCCAGAAAAGGTACTTCCAAAGGTGGTTAAAAACTTTATTTTTCGCGTTGTGTTGTTCTATACGCTGCCGATTCTCATCATTTGCGGCTTGATTCCCTGGAATCAACTGGATGCGAATACCAGCCCGTTCGTACAGGTGCTATCTTCGGCAGGACTTCAAGGCTCGGCCCATGTCATGAACTTCATTTTGATTACCGCCGTACTGTCTGCCGCCAATTCGGGGATTTATGGGGCTACACGTATGCTGCATTCGCTGGCAGTCAATGGGGAAGGTCCTAAATCGCTTGCCCGCGTATCCTCGAATGGGGTTCCGGTGAATAGTCTCAAATTGTGCGCCGTGATCCTGGTTGTCGGTTCGATGGTTGCTTATATCGCTCAGGACGGACTGTTCCGTATTCTGATGGCAGTACCGGGCTTTGTCGTTTTGCTCGTCTGGAGCTGTATTTGCCTGTCCCAGTTGAAGCTGCGCAAATCTTATCCGGTGGAGCCAAGCTTCAAAATATGGGGATTTCCTTATATCACAGCGATAACAGTCGGATGCCTGTGGGTGATTGCGTTCCTGTTCTTGCTTGATCCGCAAAATCGGATCAGTATCAGCGTATGCGTGGCTTTCATGGCGTTCCTGATCATTTGGTCTTTGGTGAAGTTCCGGGGAAAGCAGGCATAAACAGCTCATGATTCAAACGTATTTGTTTCCTGTTTCTTATGCCTTTCTTGCCTTTCCTTTTGCCGCGTTGCTGTTTACGCTGCCTTTTCTAATCGTACAATACCGCAGGCATGGTTATATCCATAAAATGAGGGCATTGCTACTTTACCTGTTGCTTTTATACTTGATGAACGCCTTCTTTTTGGTGATTCTACCGCTTCCGGCATCGCGTCATAATACGGCGTTAACCGGAGGCGCATTGCAGCTCATGCCCTTGCAGTTCATTCACGACATTATCAGGGAGACATCCGTCTCTCCCTCCCAACCCTCCAGCTATCTGCATTTGCTGAAGGAACGCGCTTTTCTCCAGGTCGTTTTTAACGTTCTTATGACTGTGCCTTTCGGTATGTTCTTACGTTATTATTTCCGTGCGCGGTGGGGATGGTGTCTGATTCTGTCCTTTGGCCTTTCCCTCTTCTTTGAGGTGACACAGCTAACAGGACTGTACGGATTTTTTGACCACGCGTATCGTGTGTTTGATGTGGACGATCTGATGGCAAATACATTGGGCGGCATGCTGGGCTTTCTTTTGGGCGAGTGGTTTTCGCGTTTCCTCCCGCGTCTGGAGCATCTGGACAAGCATTTGGACATCACAACCAAGCGGGTATCCTATACCAGACGGGGCGTAGCCTTTTTCGTCGATTCCATTATCTGGACAGGTCTGCTCGGTGTTATGGAATACCTCCGTGTGCCCGTCGCCTTCTGGGTATCCAGTGGAGTATACTTCATGCTGATACCTTACCTGACGAATGGACGAACCCCAGGTAAATGGCTGGTGCGGATACATCTTGCGGGGGCAGGAAAACGTATTTCCCTGTGGGAGCTGCTAAAGCGCTACAGCCTCTTGTACTGGTTGTATTTTGGCATTAATTACGTACTGGGTGGACCCGTACTTTGGCCTCAAGTCCCTCCATGGGCGAGTGTTCTGATCAGCCTGATGCTGTTGGTCATCAACGGATGGTTCTTTTTTCATCTGGTTATACGCCTGTTCAGAAAGGGGCCGTTATTTTATGAGGAGCTTAGCCATACTACCCACCGAATTACATGGCCCAATCGACTTCGCCCCCCTCAGTCTGACACCACTGACCCTACTGATGGGTCGGAAAGTTAAATTTTATTGCACCCAAGCAGCACAAAAACAGGCGAAGCAAAGGATTGTTCCTTTGTTCGCCTGTTTTTTCTATATTGCGTATAGATGATAACTCGTTTCTTTTATTTCCACTGTGCAACTTGGTCAATCGGCAGACGAGTGGATGGATGGCCTTCATTGATACCTTTACCCATGGAAATGAGCATGACCGGTACATAACGATCTTTTTCAAGACCAAAGGCTTCAGCGATTCTGCTCTTGTCATAGCCACCGATTGCATTGGTGTCATAACCGTGAGCGCGTGCTACCAGCATGAGCTGCATGGATACCAGACCACCGTCGATCAGAACGGTTTCTTTGTTTATAACAGGATCAAGCGCTGCAAAATGGGCTGCCACTTTCTCCTGCTGCATTTCTTTAATATCTTTTGGCATATAGCCCAATTCTACAGCTTCTCCGAAAATTTGCTCGAAATTATCAAAGTTGTTCAAATCTCCGAACACGGCAATCACTGCCGAAGATGTCTCGACTTGGCGTTGATTAAAGCTGGCGAGCGGTGCCAAGGTTGCTTTACCTTCCGGGCTGTCAATCACAAGAAAGCGCCAAGGTTGCAGGTTAATGGACGATGGAGCGCGTGTCGCTTCAGTCAAAATCTCTGTCATTTCTTCGCGGCTAATTTTTACGGACGGATCGTATACTTTTACAGAACGTCGGCCCAATGCAATTTCTTTAAAATCATTTGTTTTGACAATATTGGATGTGTTCGTATTACTCATTCAAATCTCTCCCACTATAAATTAATATTTTCTCATGTTTTCTCACTCGTTCTTCGGTTTTCAGCCATTGACATATCGAGCACTGGAGAAGTCATGTAAGGATGTCATTATTTTCTGGAAGAGCCGGTGGCAGGAATAGAGGTTGGGACATTTTTCCCAATCTATGGATCAACTTCTATGATCGAACCTGGGATATCCACTCCTGACTCTTGACGGCTTACCCTCCCATGTCACGCGGGGTCTTTGCCCTTATGAAAATGGTAAAGTATTGGTGCAGTGCCTTAAACTCCGCATTCTTCGCCACCATGGGCATCACGGCCCGAAACAGTAGCGCTTTTAGCCTTGCGCGTCCTCGTTTGGTTATACTGGATTTTCCTTTTTTCTTCCCCGAGCTGTTCTCTTTGAGATTCAGTCCGGCCAGCCGTATAGTCTTCTTCTGACATTAGCGATCAGATAATAATTTTCCTCCGAAACCAATGTTTTCACTTTCGCTTTCCTTAATCAAAACAATAAAAGCCGACTCGGGTACATTCATTATGGTTGAAGCTGATGTGGTAAGTTCAGTGACCAACGATCTTTTTTGTTCTTTATTTAATTTGCCTGCTTCAATAGTAATTACTGGCATGTAAATTCCTCCTTGTTTCCCCTATGGGTATAATGTAATTGGGGTCAGTCCATATCGGACATATGACCATTCATAACTTGCAGCATATCGGCTAGCTGGTGCCGCTGGGTCTCGTCGAAGCTTTGGAGCAGCCGATCCACAAACTGTGAGCGTTCCTGTTTAAAAGTAACAATGCGCTCCCGCCCATAATCGGTCAGGCTAACCAGCGTAACTCTGTTGTCCTCCGGCTTGGTTCGTCGTGTGACCATCGCTATCGCTTCAAGCTGCTTCAAATGGCGGGTTACGGCTGCACCGTCGATGCCAACCTCTTTTTGCAGCAAGGTCTGGCTGATCTCATCCACCTGATACAACTTGCACAACAGCTGTAATCTGGATGCGCTGATTCCTGCACAACGCTCAAACTTGGAGCTAATCTGCTTGTTCAACAGCAACAGCGCTTCAAAAATATAGTCAGCCTCGGGTGATGTTTGGGTGATAGCAATCTCTCCTCCCTTAAGCCAGGTCACTGGGCATGACAATTCAACCTTTGATCCATCAATCATTGAGCTATCAAGTAATATACATCCTCCTTGAAAATAAATCAAGTCCCTGTGAAAAATAAAGTGACTCTTATCAAATAAAAGCTGAGCAACCCCGCAAGGGACTACTCAGCTTCTTCTTATATAACTTACTTATGTGATAGCTCATACAACACTCATACGATAGCAGATCAGGAGAGCCATACAGACAACGCTGTACAGGTTTTCTTGCCCTCTCCAGCCTGTTTGTAGTATCCCCGGTTAAATGATCCCGTGAGACAGCATAGCGTCAGCCACACGGACAAATCCGGCAATGTTCGCCCCTACAACCAGATTCCCAGGCACGCCGTATTCCTCAGCCGCCTTCACACTGTTCGCATAGATATTCTTCATAATATCATGCAGCTTGGTGTCCACTTCCTCAAAGGTCCATGACAGGCGCATGCTATTCTGTGACATTTCGAGCGCAGAAACCGCAACTCCGCCTGCATTGGCCGCTTTGGCTGGTCCAAACAGAACCCCATTGTCCAAAAATACTTCAATAGCCTGCAGCGTAGATGGCATATTCGCACCTTCACCCACAGCTTTTACGCCATTGCTTACCAGCAATTGTGCTGCTTGTTCGTCAATTTCGTTCTGTGTGGCACATGGTAGTGCGATATCGCATGGAATTGACCAGATACCGGAACAGCCCTCTGTATATATTGCGCCTGGACGCTCTTTGGTATACTCGCTAATGCGCAGACGATTTACTTCTTTAAGCTGCTTCACCAAATTCAGATCAATGCCGTCCGGATCATAGATGTAGCCATTCGAGTCACTACAGGCAACGACTGTAGCGCCAAGCTGCTGTGCTTTTTCAATCGCATAAATGGATACATTCCCCGAACCCGACACGACCACACGTTTACCCTCAAAGGATAAGCCTTGCGCATACAGCATTTCATTTACAAAATACACGCAACCATATCCAGTCGCTTCTGTACGTGTAAGACTGCCTCCGTAATGAATTCCTTTACCTGTGAGGACGCCACCTTCATGTCCCCCGCGAATCCGTTTGTACTGCCCGAACATGTAGCCAATCTCACGCCCGCCTACACCAATATCCCCTGCCGGAACGTCGGTATCCGGGCCAATATATTTATACAGCTCAGTCATAAAGCTTTGTGTAAAGCGCATAACTTCGTTATCTGACTTCCCTTTGGGATCAAAATCGGAGCCGCC
Source organism: Paenibacillus sp. FSL R10-2782 (assembly GCF_038592985.1). Taxonomy (NCBI): domain Bacteria; kingdom Bacillati; phylum Bacillota; class Bacilli; order Caryophanales; family Paenibacillaceae; genus Paenibacillus; species Paenibacillus sp. FSL R10-2782. The sequence goes on from NZ_CP151951.1 coordinate 3,821,241, forward strand.
TTTGCCGCCGCCAATTGGAAGACCTGTCAGCGCATTTTTGAAAATTTGCTCAAAGCCCAAAAATTTGACAATTCCCAGATACACCGACGGATGAAAACGGATTCCGCCTTTATAAGGACCGATGGCACTATTAAATTGCACCCGGAAGCCACGATTGACCTGTACGTTCCCTGCGTCGTCTACCCAAGGCACACGGAAGGTAATGACCCGTTCTGGCTCCACAAGCCGTTCCAAAAGCCCCTGCTGCATATACTTGGGATGCTTGGCCAGTACCGGAACCAGAGAATCCAATATTTCCTTGACGGCTTGATGAAATTCATTCTCATGAGGATTGCGCGCGATAACCTTCTCAAAAACGGACTGCACATATTCGGCTGCTGCCTGTTGACTCTGCTCTGAACGGATAATGGTCACTTTTCTAAAACACTCCTTTATATTTGACTCCTTCTACCAGAGAACGGAACGGATTCATTCCGAATTCTTGAGAGTAGGGTTTTATGTATTCATAAAATTTAGTTAACTATACATGATTTTTTATAAAAATACATCTAATTTGCTCATAAAAAAATTTTGGCCCCTTCATCAAATATCTCTATGAATCTATCATTCCTTGTCATATTACCAAGCCGAAATTCCTTGTTATACGGGGATTTTCACGATGAAACGAGGTATTTATACCTTACTCCACATGGTACAATAATGTGAACAGAATGAAATTTACATCTATAATCCAGAATGACGTTACATGGCTAGTTTATCCAAAAGTATGAAAATGATTAAAAAGAAGGCTACACACGGAGCATAGCCTTCTTGGGGTTCAATCGTATCATGATGTCCTGGCACCCGTTCTTAGCGTGATTGTCTTCTATACATAGAAGGCTTCAAGCTGACGCACAATTTCCGCCTCGTCATGCTCTACCACCTGCTGGTGCTGCGATTTAGAGAACAATTGCTCAATCTGCACCGGGAACTCCTGCTTAATGTCCACCAGACGGATCGCTTCATCGAATTTGGCAGGGTGCGCTGTTGCAAAGGTCACACATACTTCTCCATCGCCATTATACTCTTCATACGCGGCGATACCGCAAGCCGTATGCGGGTCCAGCAAATAGTCATATTCGGCTTTGTATTTGCTAATCAGTTCCAGACACTTTTCATTCGAAGCGCCAAGGGCTTCAAAATCCTGCTGTACCCGTTTCAAAGCCTCTGCACTGATCACAATCCGTCCCTCGGTTTTGAGAGTGTTCATGTATTCAGATACCTTCGCTGCATCTTCTCCAAGGAAGTAGTACAGATATCTTTCGAAATTGCTCGCCACCTGAATGTCCATGGAAGGACTATACGTGCTTTTGAAGCCGCCTGGTTTGTATTCACCTGTCTTCACGAAGCGCTCCAAAATATTATTTTCATTCGTCGCAATGATCAGCTTATGAATCGGCAAGCCCATTTTCTTCGCAAGAAAGCCGGAAAAGATGTTGCCAAAGTTACCAGATGGCACGCTGATATTAATCTTCTTCGTACCCGCAGTCTCCTGTGCCCGGAAATAAGCATAGAAGTAATATACAGTTTGCGCCAAAATACGCACAAAGTTAATCGAGTTAATCGCCCGCAGATGATGCTTGCCTTTGAAATCCAGATCGGCAAACAGGTCCTTAATGACCTTCTGACAATCGTCAAAGTTCCCTTTTACGGACAGGTTCAGTACATTTTTATCGTCAACGGTCGTCATTTGCAGCTCTTGTACCTTGCTCACCTTTTGGTGTGGGTGCAAAATACAGATTTTAATGCCTTCCTTGCCACGCACGCCCTGAATCGCTGCCGCCCCGGTATCGCCCGAGGTCGCACCCAAAATATGAATGATCTCATTCTGCTTCTTGGACACGTAGGAATAAAATTCACCCATAAATTGCAGCGCCACATCCTTGAACGCAAACGTCGGTCCGTGGAACAGCTCCAAAATATAGAGGGAATCGTTGATCTTCTTCACTGGCGTGACTTCCGGGTGACGGAAGCTCGCATAACTGCGCTCCACCAGTCCCTCCAAATCTTCACGAGGAATTTCATCATTGATATACAGCGCAAAAACTTCCAGCAGCAGCTCTCTGTAGTTCAATGTAGCCCATTGCTCCAGCGTAGCTGCCGACACGGTCGGAATCTGCTCCGGTACCATCAGACCCCCATCGTCAGCTAACCCCATGAGCACGGTATCAATAAATCCCTTGGCTTCTACTCGACCTCTAGTGCTTATATATCTCATATCCATCCCCCAATAAAAATTCAATTCGAAAACCTATTTTCGAATATATTATTGTCTATAATACCCTGTCGCGGTGCTGTAACCAAGCCTTTTTTTCATATTTTAAATACTTTCTCCTACTTTACCATACCCCGATGCATCAGGCATCTGTAATACGCAGGCAAATCGAACGTCAGAATCAGACAGTGAGTCTGGAAAGGAGCCGGCTGCTCCCGTAATTATGACCCTGAAATGGAGAGTGCAGCCAGCTTGAGCGAAGGTGAGGTACAGCTTCCCGTAAAACGCAAATCGTTGCCAACCTCTTCAATCTGCTGCAACACGTCAAAGAAATTACCGGACACCGTAATCTGATTGACTGCTCTGACCACCTGCCCCTGTTCAATCCAGTATCCCAGACAAGCCAGCGAAAAATTACCGGACGCTGTATTCGTACCTGCATGCAGTCCTTGCAGCTCGACGATCATCAAGCCGCGATCCGTCTTGCGAATCATGTCCTCCAAAGTAGAAGAACCGGGAGCCACATACAGATTATGATAAGACACACCGATTTTACCGTTATAGCTTCCCTTGGAAGCATTAGAGGTACTCTGCACCCCAGCCTTGCGGGCCGTCTTGCGATTATGGAAATACGTCCGTAGTTCGCCGTCCTTGATGATCTCATTACGATGCGTTGCGCTGCCTTCGGCATCAAACGTACTGCCTGCGGGAACGTTCTCCATCAGCGGATCATCGACCAGTGTGACATTGGCGTTTGCCACCTTCTGACCCAATTTTCCAACCAACCGCGAAAAGCCTTTATCTACCGACTCTGCTGAAAATACCGACGTATACGCAGCCAGCAATTGCGCTGCTGCATCATGACGGAAAATGACCGGATAGTTATCCGATTGAATCGTGTGAGCACCCAGCTTGGAAACAGCCTCTTTTACGGCTTTATGCGCCACATCTGCAATATTGATTTCTTCCACACTCCGCAGGGAATAATCATGCCAGCCCCCGGTAACCGTCTCGTCATTTTCTTGGGCAATCACGTAGACATAAGCGGTCGCCAGACTTTTGCGGCGATGACAGTGCAGCCCCTTCGTGTTCACAATCAGAACTTCATTTTCACGAATGCTGACCGAGCAGTGTCGAGCCATTACAATCCGTGGATCTGCGGCAAGCGCTGTACGCTCCATCTCCATTGCAGCCTCAATGAGAATTTCAGGAGCCGTGTCAGCTAACGCGGCGGCATGGGCAGGCTGCTCAGGGTAGCTTGCAGAGCCTTCAAACAGTTCATCCTGTTCCTCGCTCTCCAATATGTCCGCGTTGCTGCGAGCTTCCTCCAATAAAAAGTCGATCACGTCCGGCTCCAGCTTCTCCGTAGAGGCATAGCCCATTTTCCCGTCAATGACACCCCGGAAGGAAAGTCCACCGTTCTCGACGATGGTATATTGATCAATTTCTCCCTTCAGTACCTTTACCGAGGTAGAACGTCCATTTACATAGTAGATTTCCATATCCGCGTAGCCGATTTCCCGACCTTTTGTGAACAGCGCTTCTTGAAATTGCTGAATATTCATCGCCTATTCCCCCTTCCGTCCGCCGACGGTCATTTCGGACACTCGAATCGTCGGCTGTCCGCAGTTGACCGGAAGACTTCCGCTGACCGAGCCGCACATCCCCTGACCATGATCCAGATTGTTGCCGACCATATCAATATTTTGCAGTGTTTCAATCCCTTTTCCGATCAGTGTTGCACCTTTGACCGGCTCGGCAATTTTACCGTTACGAATCATGTACGCCTCTTCAACCGCAAAATTAAACTCGCTCGTCGAGGTATTCACCGAACCGCCGCCCAGCGATTTGGCATAGATCCCGTACTCCGTATTCGCAATGATCTCTTCACGGGTCGAATCTCCGTTCGCAATAAACGTATTGTTCATACGGGAAGCAGGCGCGAATTTATAGGATTGTCTTCGTCCTGACCCCGTCGCAGGCACACCCATCTGGCGCGAGCCCATGCGGTCGATCAGATATCCTTTTAAAATGCCGTTCTCGATCAGTACGTTGCGCTGTGTCGGCGCTCCTTCATCATCTATATTGAGCGAGCCCCACGCGTTCTGAATGGTTCCATCATCCACAGCCGTGACGAGCGGTGAAGCCACCTGCTGCCCGATCTTATTCGCAAACACGGACGTTCCATGCGCCACCGCCGTAGATTCCAGCCCATGACCACACGCCTCGTGGAAAAGAACCCCGCCGAAGCCGTTCTCAATCACGACGGGCAGTCTGCCGCTAGGCGCGTATCCCGCTGTTACCATTGTGGTCGCAATACGGGCCGCGTCTCTCGCATTTTCTTCGATATTCAGGCTCTCCAGGAATTCAGTCCCCGCATACGCCCCCGGCCCGCGGAAACCGGATTGTCTATGCTCCCCTGCGGTCGCAATCGCGCTTATTCTCATGCGTGTATACGTACGGGTATCCTCCACCAGCAGCCCATTGCTATTGGCGATCAGCACGTTCTGGATCGAGTTGCTAATGCCAATGGAGGTTTGCGTAATGGAAGGATCGTATTGGCTTGCCGCCTCATGCGCACGTCTCATCATGTCGATCTTGGCGCGTTTCTGTGATCCGTCAGGAATGATGGAAATCGGATGGTGATTAGAGATCGTGTGGGGATGGAGTGTGATCGGTTGTGTACCTGGCGCTCCACCTCCGCGAATGGCCTTGGCGGCCGATTTGGCTAGTCGAATCAGGCTCTGCTCGCTCATATCACTGGTGTAGGCGTACACCGAAAAATGCTCCTTCATAATCCGAATGCCAATCCCAAAATCCCTGCCTGACAGCGCCGTATCCACGACTCCCCCGGTCATACCCAGTTGTCCATTGGTACGGTCCTCGACGAACACCTCTGCAAAATCCCCGCCCGTCTCCAGCGCGGCTTGCAGCATATCCTGAATCTGTGTTGGATGTATCATCACGTTCCTCCTCGTTTTTTGCATTTTTGCATTATAGAAATAGTGCGGTTAAGCATCGTGATCTGCGGGTTCATGGTCATTTCCCATAACTTTACTATACATGATGTTGGGAGTGGGTGTAACTATGTGAGCGGCGGTGTGTTTGGGTGGAGTGAAGATTTATGCGGGGGGATTGAGGGAGAAATGAGAAAACCCGAGTAGACCGTGAAGGGTCATGTCGGGTTATTTGAGCATTTTGATTACTGGCTGGATTGAGCAAGTACATGCATGTAAGGCCGCTACGTGGACGGACCATTCTTCCGATCGCTGTTGCCCCCAGATTTTTTTTGATTATATTCTAATGGTAAAAATCCGGGTTCAAAAGCGAACGCTCCGCTTCTTCAGAACGATTCCGTCCCCTCCGCTACTATGCTTGGGGTTGCTTCATTTTGTTGGCCAAAATACTTTTTTTCAAACGTACTTTAAATAATTCCCTACGCAAATCCAGTTCCATGATATGAAGATGATCGGCCGCCTCTTTGACCGTTTCCATGTGCAGTACGCTTGCCTTTTGAGAAATAATAGCAAGCGCATCCAAAATGAGCTTTGTGCATGTTTTAAGTCTCTCTATGTGTTCGTCTTCCTGTTGTACCAAGCTCTCATATTGTTCGGCTGTATTTTCAGAAGGCTTCGTATGTTCCTCCCCCTTAGGCTGTTTCCGTTGAGTATCCAAAGCTATCATCTCCTTTTATTCAAAGTGTAGCAAAGGATGATGTCGGATGTGGTACGTGGATACGTATCAATGGTAGGAAAATAATAGTGGACTAGATGAATTAATTTTGGAAAATGTAGGACTAAAAATATCGGAAGACAATACAATAAACTTATTATATATAGCAAAAATAAAAAACAATGGAAAAGATACATTTATGATCAGAGAATAGCATATTTATTCAAAAATCGAAGAATAGAATCATTTATGAATTCAGGCTTTTCCCTAAGCATATGGGGTCGATGACTACAATACGGTGCAATCAGATAGCGTGAGTCTTTGACAAGAGAGCATAAATCCTTTAGCTGCTCTTCTGTAACGAACTCATCATGTTCGCCAGCAATAAAAAACGCCGGACATGTAATGCTGCTTAACTGTTCTCGTGTCAGTTGAGGATAAAGACGCCAATCCTTTGCGCTCTGACGCATAAACTCTTGCCAATTTCCCCGATGTGCCTCCTCATGCCGTTCCATCATTTGATGAATCATTTCGTAACGTCCGTTTTCAATGAGCCACTCTGGTTCAAATTCGTTAGCTCCTTCAGGACATGCCCATCCACTACAGCCTATGGTCGTAAGGGTTGCGAACTTTTGAGGATGCTTCGCTGCACAATACAAAGCAACATTTCCCCCACAGCTGTACCCAATTAGATGTGCCTTTGGAATATGTAATTTTTCCAAAAAATCAATAACGTCTTCTGCTAATTGAGGGGTACTCCACTCCAGACTATCGCATTTCGTTCTACCATGCCCTCTGTGATCGGGGAAATAACATGTATACTTCTGTTGAAAATCAAGTAATTGAGATGAAAAAGCTAGAATTCCCCTTGAATAATGGCTATGCAAAAATATTATAGGTTCCCCTATACCCAATTTTCCGTAGTACATTTCTAAATCCTCAAACTGTATGTATGGCATTTGATCCTCTCCTTTTCTACAAGGTTATTACTTATGTAAAAGTAATGCTATGTTCAATTGTTAAGTGAACTATGTATATCACTAAGCGTATTATTGATTGCAAATTACGCTCAGCATGCCTTTAAATTAAAATAATAATCCATCCTCTCCTTTCCAGAAATACACATAGTAAATACCCCAACGAATGGGCCATTCTGTAAACTAACTCTCTCTTTTAACCGATAAATACATATGCTGGATTTAGGAAAGGAGACACCTATGGAAAATATCGTGACGTACGGTCATATCGAAATTATGCCTTATGAATTCGTTCGCCTTCATGAGCTTAAAATCTTAAAAACAGTCAATGACCATGCCCGAATGATCTGTACAGGCATCATCTCGGAGAAAAAGCGCGAGCTGTATGTACGTGCTTCAGATGAAGAAACTCAGGTCAAAGCTTTTGTTACAGACCAAAATGGCAATCGACAGCCCCTTTTTCGAGGCATTGCCCTGGATGTGGAGGAAAAAGTCGTTCACGGCGTTCATTACCTGACCGTCGAAGCCATTTCTCATACCTATGAGCTAGATATTAAGCGGCATCAGCGTTCTTTCCAGAACCCCAAGCTCACCTATACGGGTCTGATCGAAACTATTGTATCGGACTACTCCAAAGCCGAAGCCATGGATGTGGTGTCCCACAAGAAGCCCATCGGTACCTTTATCATGCAATATGATGAAACCGACTGGCAATTTTTGAAACGGATGGCTTCCCACTTCTACTCTCCACTCATTCCTGCGGTGGGCTATGGGGTACCAAAGTTTTATTTTGGCCTGCCTATGGGCCTGAGCAAAGGAGAAATACACTCCACCAATTATAAAGTCACCAAACGGGTCGCGGATTTCCAAACTGCCTCTGAAAACCATATTCCCGGCGTACGCGATGCTGATTTTATCCAATATGAGGTCGAGACAGAGAAGCTGCTGGAGCCTGGCTATGAAGTGACCTTCCAAGGCCATAAGCTGATCGTAGCTGAGGTGCTAACGGAGATGAAGGATGGAGTGCTGACCCATACCGCCAAGCTGTCGCCACGAAGCGGCTTACGTCCTATTAAAGACTACAATCGCTCCATTATCGGTGCTTCCATTCATGGCAAGGTACGGAGCGTTCGTGGGGACAAGGTCCGCGCCCAGCTCGATATGGACGATCAGCAAGACCCGAACACGGATTACTGGTTTCCCTATTCTACCATTTATGCATCTGCGGATAACACGGGCTGGTATTGTATGCCTGAGGACGGGGACAGTATTCGTATTTATTTCCCAAGTTATAAGGAGGAAGAAGGATACGCGATCAGCTCGGTTAAAAGAGAACCGCAGCCTTCCGCTGGAAAATCTTCTGCCGCTACTGGACATGCGACTGCTGCTGCTTCGTCTGCCGGAGCAAAGTCTTCTTCTGCAATGTCCGCAGCAGCTCCTGCGCCTGATCGAATGGCTGACCCTGCCATTAAGACACTACGAACCAAATACGGCAAAGAAATCATGCTCGCCCCCGATCAAATCGTCATCTCCGGCAACGGCATGTCCATTGTCATTAACGATAAAACGGGCATTGATATTGTAAGCGGAAAAAATGTGAGTATTAGCGCGGCCTCCGATATCGTTATGAGTTCCGGCAACATCCAGCTTTCTGCCGGAAAAATCGAGCTATCCGGTAAAGGCAATACCATTACGCTGGATGATAAAACGACCTTCTCCGGTACGGAAATCAAGATGAACTAACGGGAGGGGTAGTAGATGGATAAACAAGCGGCGCTACACCATTTTAAGGAGCATTATTTTACACCCTTGCTGGAATTACAGCTAGACACGCTGGAGAACAGGTTTCATCGTTGTCAGGATCAGCTCATTTCCGACTTCCAGAAATCGTTCAGGGATTTATGTATACACATTTTGAGCATGCAGCACCAAGGCCAAAAAGAACCGATTGGATATATCCACTACTCGTTCTTGCGCACTCAGATGCTGGAGCAAACCTACCTATATATGGTCGAGGCTTATTCTGCTGAATGGTACGAAGATGATTCCGATTGCAAGCTAACCTATGACGCTTCATGGGCTTACGCACCTATGAGTACCATGTTGGAAGCCTTGGAGCAGGAGCGAAAAATATATATGGGGGCGATCACTTCCGTGGACGTTGAACGACTGATGCTGGAATCCGCTCCCTTTTTCCACCAGTTTGTGAGCTCACTCCTGCGCTTAGGGTTGGCAGAAGCCGTTCAAATGCCTGAGTATCTCGCTATTCATAAAGCTGATCGTTTAGCCATCCGAACGGGCGAGTACAAGGATATCAGCGAGAATCTATATGTCGAAGATCAGGAAGCGCTAGTTCCAGATAATGTGAGCGAACAATTGATGCAATCCAGCGAAGAAGAACCCTATGTTTACGAAAACCTAAAGCTGCTCTCTCTTCCCCACCTTCACCTGATCCAAAAGGATTTGCGCTATAACGATTTTAGCCACAGTGACTTACGGGAAAGCCAGTTTCACACCTGCATATTGATCGGGAGCATCTGGCAACGAGCGAATTTGGAAGGAGGCAGCTTTCAGGGGTGCCTACTGACCGACACGGATTTTAGATATAGCGATTTGAGAGGTGCTAGCTTCAACCGTGCCAGCGGACAGCCGCATCGGGAACATGGAGCTCGGGTGCCGGGGCTAGGTGGACTGCGTTTTGAACACGCCAATCTGGATGGAGCCGATTTTACGGATGTACATTCGTTTGAACATGCGTATTTTGAGGGGGCTTCGATGCAAGGAACCCTTGTCCCGCGAAGATACCAACAGCATTGGAAGCTGAATGAAGCACAGCGTCAATCCATCGTATGGACAGAGTAAGGAGAAATGTGTATGCGCCATTATTATGTGCTGGTCGACGATCATCGTATTTCGCGCCAGATCGAACCTGTAAATACGGTTCTTTTTAAAACACCATTTGTTGGCATGCCCCCGGCTCAGGTTTTAGATGTTCATGCGACAGAAGATGCCGAGTATACAGACTGGCTGCCGTTCTCAGCCTCACAACCGCTATTTTCCGATCCGATGAAGCGGATTCTGGAGCTATATAATTCACAAGCCCGTTTTAAACAGTTGTATATCGTGAACCGGGAACCTGGCCGCCAGGAATTATATTGGATTTCATCTGTTCCCTCTGTGGATGGTATTTCAGAGCAGACTGAATTTTATCCGCACGATCAAACGCTGAAACGCCTTGTGCTGGATAGTCAAAAGGTGAAAGAGCACCATTTTTTTCGACTGTCCAACGTGAAGGAACCTTATTTCATCGTTAGCTTGGAGGCTGCTGAAAGCTTGCTTCGTCGAAGTTTGAGTGGTTTTCGGCTACAGAAGCTAGAACTCTTATAAGGAGGTTCAATCTTGACGGAGCATTGGGATGAATTTTTTTTGAAGCTGCATTATCAACAAACGTTGAAAGAGCAGTTAAGCGGGGCGGAGAACGATGAAAGCTGGATGCTGGTATCTATTGAAGAAGCGATAAAGGGAATTTTGAAGGGCTCACTAACCCTTCCGGATGAACAGGAAATCCGGTTTCAAGCCCTTCCTGTCTTCGAGGATCAACTTACCCTATCCCTGCCGGATTCTCTCATTCCAGAAGCTCGTGCCAGGCAGACGATAGACCCGTCGAAAAGCTTCGTCGTTCAAGACAAGCTGGGCGGAATCCTGTTCGGACTGCACCAAAGTGGGCAAGATCTGGACCCCACGCAGATAGAAATCTATCAACAACAGATGATTGAGCAAACGAGTCGTGTACAACCGAGTATGAAGCTCGTGGATGAAAAGGCTCTTTCTATTGAAGATACTATCATCGGCTGCTATGAAGCTATTTTTCTAGTTTCCCCCTCCCCTTATTATCAGATTGCCTTTGTGCGTTCCTGGCATGGCAAGGCTGTGATCGGGAGCTGCCACTTTAAGCTGGAGGATGCCCCCTTATGGGTTCCCTTAACCTATGCCATGCTGCACACCGCGACATGGTCGGAACTTTCTTAAATGTTTACCTTTTATCCAAGGAGGTGCTTATATGTTTTTACCCCTACTTATCAAGGCACTGGCCCAAGGTGCGCTCAGCGGGGAGCATTCCTATGTGGTCAGAGGAGCCAAGTTACAGTGTAGTCAAGGTACAGACCCGGGTGTGCTCAATACGATGTACAGCCACGGCGTCTACATTAAAGATAAACCCGTCCTGAGCGTAGAAGATGCCATTTGTGGAGCGAATATTAGCAAAATCAATGCTTTTGGTCTGTGTAAATTGAAGCAGGGTCTTCCCTGTGAACCGGAAATTGCGTTTGGGTCCAAGTGGACAGGCGGAAAAGAGGATGTGTTGATCGAGGGTGCCCCTGCCCTGCTCAGTAATTCGACCTTAATGTGTAGCTGCACAGGTGTAACAGACGCGATATCCTCCTTTTTTGCTGGAGGCAGCACGGACAATTCCGCTACGGGATCGGGTGGTGGAGGCATCATTTCCATTACAGATGACGGACAGGATGGCTGATTTTATCAAGCAAGGAGAGTAAGGGATGAGCATCGTAGCGAAAGACCGCTTTACCTATCAGCACTTACATGTCACTTGGCCCTATGGCAAGCTGCGTCTTACGCACGTCCACATGAGTCATGAGCTGGGAGAACATGCCAGACTGGTGATCACAGGCAGCTTGGAAGCCCATCAGGCAGATACGATTATTACTAAAGCAAGCAGCGACGATAAGATCGAACTCTGGTATTCGGATGCCAAGGAACGGAAACACCCCTTATTTATGGGGCAATTGTACTGCGTAGATGTACAGCACCTGCATCAAGAGATCGTGGTGAATCTCGACGTCATTTCTCATAGTTTCAAACTGGATACGCAGCTCAAAAACCGTTCTTTTCAACACATCCATCAAAAGTATGTAGACATTGTAGATGCGGTACTGGCCGATTATAAAGGCTCGGACAAGATTGATGAGGCTTTTGAGAAAAAAGCGACAGACCAGTTCATCATGCAGTATCAGGAGACGGATTGGACCTTTTTAAAACGGTTAGCTTCGCATGTAGGTGCCCTTCTCGTTCCTAATATCGTTTCACACCATGCGCAAATTTGGATCGGTATCCCGCAGGCACGGCAGCATATTCAATTGAAAGAGGTTCCTTTTACGCTACAGCGCAAGATTGCTCCCTATCTGGATCAGGAGGCGAACGGCTGGAAATCGGCTGCCATCGGGGATTACACCCGATATACCTTTGAATGGGATCAGATGCTGCAACTGGGAGACGAAGTCAAGCGCAATCACGAAACCTACGTCATCACCAAGCGTGAAGGCCAATTGATTCGTGGCTTGATGACCTGGTCGTATGAGTGCGCCCTGTCGGCGGGCTTGATGGTCCCTAAAATATACAATCGAACCATCATTGGTGCCGCTATTGAAGGAAAAATACTGGAGGTCAGCCGTAATCAGGTTAGACTACATTTGGATATGGACGATCAGCAGAATCCCAAAGATGCCCAATGGTTCCCCTATTCTGCCGAAGGTAATCAGGTCTGGTATCTCATGCCGGAAAAAGGCGCACAGGTGAAGCTGTATTTTCCAAGTGCAGACGAAGATGATGCGATGGTCATTCAATCCGTGCGGACGAAACCAACTAGCGTTGCGACCCCTTCCTCACACGCCGCTCAAGGTGCCGTGGTCGAATCACCTGCAGCACGTCATAGCCGTAAAACAGCCGACCCCGGGGTGAAATCTTTTGCAAATCCGCAGGGAAAAGAAATATCCTTGGGCAACTCCGAGCTGTCGATGAGTGCTCAGGAAGGATCGCTGTACATTTCCATGAATGCCCATCATGGCGTGAGCCTGAACAGTACTCAGCATGTTCAGATTCAAGCTACAGGCAGCCTTCGTCTTTCAGCAGGAAGCATCCTCCTGAAAGGAACCAACGGCTTACACCTGAATACAACCACCGATACGCTGGATTTGGAACAGGAAGTCAACAGCGTGAGCGCTGAAATCCAGCTTCAAGCTTCCCTCCATCAATACTACCCTGAGCCGCTGTTGTCTGATTTTGAGAAGCAGGTCGCTGAAAAGGGAATCCAAAGTGTGCTCGGAGCACGCGTGAAGGAAAATGTAGGTGCCACGCTCAAGGGAGAATGGGATGCGGGAGTAGAATTTGTAGCAGGTGTATGGGATATGGTGGTCGATGTAGCAGATATGGGAGTCATGGTGGCTACTCCTTTCGTCATGCCGGGTAACGTCACCGGGAAAGGCTTTCTGGAGCGTAATGAGACACTTGAAGGAATTAAGCATGCAGGAGAATATATTGCGGAAACGGTCACTTTTCAAAAGTCAGGGAACGAACTTCTGAATGACGGGAAAAAGGCTTGGGATGGTTTTACAGAACCTCTTGTGAAAAAGTGGAACAATTTTATTCCAAACCCGCTGACAGACACGAAGCAAGAAAGTTATGATGCAGGGTATGACAGCATAAAAGCTGTAGAGCGTGGAGTGGATGTCATTACAATCGTCAAGGGAGGAGCCAAACTCACTAAGAATTTAGGAAAGCTAGGCAAAGAAGAAGCCTCCTTCTCTAAAGGAATCAAGGGTGCGGAAGAAAAGAACGGTGGAAAAGGTGGAGCGCCGGGATTATTCGGGGATGCTGCGAAAGCCGACTCTGCTCTAGCAAAGGCAGGAGATGGAAAATTCAAAACGAACGCCCTCCGCCTTCCGACCAATTTCGAATCCTTGGGTAGTTACTTGCAAAGTGTAGCCCGAAAGATGAATATCCGTATAACTAAAAGATCACCCATCTTTGCAACGGCTGGAGGTCATTATAAGTTTTATGATCTGGGTCCTGATGTCCCTCATTCCAAAGCGGGTGCGAAGGTTTCGCCTGAGAGACAAAAACAAATGGATGCGTTAGAATCAGGAGAGTATACGGGTAAGGGTAATAAGGGGACGGGTGAAGCTGCTAAGTCTGTTATAGAGAAAGAGAAATGGCTTGAGAGTCTACAAAACACAGAAAACTTCAAACAAGGGACTAAAGAAAATGGATTAAACCATATTTTTGATGGTGAAATACTCAAAAATGGAAATGCCAATGGTTTTCATTATGAAGGAATGCCAAATAGTAACGGTAAAATTGTCGGAAATATTGACCCACCTAATGAGTTTGGTGTCTATCAAGCCAATATTGAAATTAATGAAGTATTAAAAGGACCTAAATCCACATTTTTTCCAAAGGAATGGACACCACAACAGGTGATAGAATCAGTAAATGAAGCTTTTAATAATAAAGTAATTATAAAAAACAATAAATATATAGGGAAAACAAGCACGGGAATGGAAATAGAGTTTATTTTAAGAAATGATAAGATAATTTCAGCTTATCCAGTATATTGAATTGGAGGGTGTTCGAATAATGATTAAATATAAATATAAACTGAAATATATGGACGAATTCAATATAGTTGTATTGGATTTTGACGAAGAAAAATCACTGGAGTTCGCAAATATGATAAGTGATCCCTTAGGATCTGATATACCTTGGAGATTTAAAGATTTGAAAATTGATATTGATAATTATGTTGATTTATTAAGGGGAAATATACCCGAATATAGACATGGAGGAAATGCATCAAGCGTTATATCCTATAGAGACTATACAATAATTGAAGATCCATTTTATGATGAGGAAGAAGATGAAATTGAGCCGATCTGTAAATTAGAGACAGTTGAATTTGTGAAAATTGTATTAGTATGGGCTTATGAAACTTATAAATATAAAAGCGAGAGGGGGGTGATTGCTCGAGAGGAGGCAGACATGGTTATGAAATGGATTGAACAAAAAATGATAGAAGTTAAGAGTATAGAAAATAACGAATAAACATAACTAACACTGAGAAGCTTATTCCTATTAGAGTCATAAAGAGGAATAGGCTTTTCAATATACCTACAGTCTTTATAATATTGAAACATTACATAAATTTTGATTTGGGTAACGTAGACGGATACGGACTAAGATCGTTTTCTCCTTAGGGGACGGGTGAGGCTGCTCAGAGGCAAACAAAGAGATTTCCTACTAAATTAATTGATCCAACAGCGGATAAACATATTATTGATAAAGTAGCCGAAGCAAGAGGTGGATTATCTAATAGATACAAAGAAGACGGTAATTTTGCTTATGCTGAAGTAAATGTTACAGGTGTTGATAAGACAGACTATTATGCGCATAGCGGAATTCATGACTCAACCAAAAAGATTCCTGGAACTGGGGAGTTTTCATTCAAGCCTGGAGAGCCAATATTTAAGGCAACTGAAGCTCCTGATAAAGCAGGAAATACTTACTTGAGGGATGGAGATACAGAGTATAAAATTTTAAATGATCTAGCAAAGAGAATAGGCGATAATCCAAATGCAACAGGAAAAATTAAATTATTTACCGAAAAGGACACGTGTGGTAGTTGTAATAAAATTATTCAACAATTTGATGAAAAGTATCCTAATATCACAATTGAAGTTGTTCATAATGGTGATGTCCCTATTCCACCTAAGACTTCAAAATAATTTTTCGGAGGTTTCTATAAAATGGCTCATAGTTATGAAGAGTACTCAGAATATATAAATGAGACGTATTATGAATATAAAGAAGAGGAAAAAATGAGTAATAAGGAGGCGATTGCAAGAACATTTAATGAATATGATATGTCAATGAAAAAAAGTGAGACAGATAAAGCAGTTATTAGTGTAATAATTGCAGAAATTTTAGTTTCTCATTTGAGAATACTAAACACTTTCAAAGATTATATGGTGGAAACGTTATCTGAACTAAATTTTAAATTAATTGAACAAGAGAATAAATTAACACGGGAACACTACATCGATTTACTCTCTCGTAAGGAGCAAGTACTTGAACAATTAGAAAATAAACCTTTGGATTATTATCCGAGGGTATGTTGGTACTATGAAGAATTGACAGACGAAGTTAATAAATTTTTTAATCAAATCAACACAGGTAACATAAATAAGGATGAAATAGTTGCTAGCGTATTTCAACGTTTTGAGCGAGATTGGAAGAATACACTAAGTGAAAAAATAATCGTGTATACCACACTAGCTGAAAATCTGCTAAAACTTGATTACACGAAGACAGAAGGATTACAGAGAATTAAACAGGAATTACAACTATTCAATGTGGAAGATGTTCGTGAAGAGCAACTAATTGAAGAGGAAAAGAAGAAGCTAGCAATTCGAATTGATAACGTACTAGCTCAACTAAACAATGTTAAATAAACGTATAGGTTAGTAGTCGTAAAAAATCGATTTATTACAACAAGATCATAGAATACAATCAACAAACCAAGCATAAAAAACTTGACAAAATGCTTGATAAACTTTCAAAGGCTTATTCCAACTTGAATTTTTAGTAGGAATGAGCTTTTTTGCATGCCCAAAATTAAAGGAGGAAGAGAACAATCCTTATTTCCTAGACGGAAAACAATGACTTGCTATCCTTCCCCATCAGAGTTACAGTACACACACTTTTCGTTACTTGCAGAGTGTAGCCCGAAAGATGAATATCCGTATAACTAAAAGATCACCAATCCTCGCAACGGCTGGAGGTCATTATAAGTTTCATGATCTGGGTCCTGATGTCCCGCGTTCCAAAGCGGATGCAAAAATTTCGCCTGAGAGACAAAAACAGATTGATGCGTTAGAATCTGGAGAGTACTCGGGTAAGAGCACTAAGGGGACGGGTGAAAATAGATTACCTAATCAGACAATAGATAGCTTATATGAGAAAACTCAAAATGTTAGAGGTAATTTTAATAGAGAAATAGAAAAAATAAGAAATTCTGACGAATACAAAAATCTGTCAAAAACACAGAGAGATAAACTTGATAGAAAACTAAGAAAGCTAAGTAGTGGAAATGTCGCAGTGGCAGATGTAAGTATTCCTGGTATTAAAAAAGAATTTCAAGCACACAGTCAGATTCATTCCTCTGATAGTGTTGGTAGTAGTGTTGGTAGTAATGTTGGAGATTTTAGTTATTCCAAAGTTGATAAGTCATTGGAATCCTATGTTGATGATGAATTTCCACGATTTAATGACACGGAGGCAAAGATTCTTGAAGATATTGCTTCTCAAATAAAAGACCCTAATGTTAAAGGGCAAATAGATTTGTTTACAGAACTAGATGCGTGTCAAAGTTATTCCAATTTAATTATGGAATTTAGACGTAAATTCCCAAATATTTATTTAAATGTATATTCTAAAAATATGAGATAAGGACTGATTATATGAACATGACAAGTTATGAATCAATAAAATCATCTATAGTGTTAGACTTTGAGGAATATATTGAAGAAGAAGGTTTAAATGTGGCGCAGGTTTCAGCAAAAACATTGGAAGAAGATTGGAGAATAGTAAACGATAGTTTGTTTACTAAAACATTATATTTTGTTTCTATTGCAATTGAGAGTTTTAAATATAAAGAAATTGCTGATTTTATATATTCTAAACTGGATAGTTATCTGGAAAACACTAGATTTGAAGAGCATATAGATAAATATGACATTGAAAAGCTGTTGCAAGACATTCAAATTTGTAAAAAATTAATTAATAAAAGTGAATACAAAATCAGGGAAACAAGCGATTCTACTAAATCAAGAGTAGAATACATCTTAGGTTTAAAAGCTGATTAATTTTAGTGTTATATAGGTGGTTGCTATGAACCATAATCATGTGGGGGCTACCCAGTGCCGAATGAATCCATCATACAACCGATAACAAATCTAACCCATGTAATACCCGTATAAAGATTTCGTCATTTCGTTTGTACACACATCGATGCTTGAATTTCATACCCTAAATAACGCTATTTCGTTACATCAAACAGGTCAATTATGGTCAGATACTACCATGATTGACCTGTTTTTTGTTATGTCTTGGTACTAGTGCCGCTTGGTATTAAAATAGCACTGGAAGCTTGGATATTTCGTTCCGTATATATTTGATTCCCCTTTAATGATAGCTTGTTTATACATGCTATAAAGAAATTGGGTTATTAAACAATGACTTGCCATCCCTCCCCATAAGCATCATAGATATCAACTCTCTTTCTACTACGGTCCATGAACATCAGCGTTCTAGTTGTAGTAATCATGCTTTTTACACTTATATACGTATACAGAATCATTCATGTATTTCCTTCAACTCAAGCTAGACTCGCATAAAAATGCACCCCCTAGCATACATCGGACAAACCAAGAGGTTTATTCCAATGTCTACTCTAAGGGATGCAATTCAAATCCGGCAGGGGAATTTGTTTTACCCTTTTACCGACCCGGCTGCGATTCCTGCAACAATCCGGTCACTCATGATGAGGAATACCAGCAAAATGGGCAAAATGCTGATCATCAACGTAGCCCCGATAGCTCCCCAATCTGTCGTATATTGTCCAATAAAGTTCTGAACGCCAACAGTCAACGTTTTGTTTTCGTCCGAGCTAATGAACGTATTGACGAAAATAAATTCATTCCAGTTGTAGATCATGTTAATAATGGATGTCGTCGCCATGACTGGGGTCGTCATGGGCAGCACAATCCGGAAGAACATCCGGTTGACAGAGCAGCCGTCCATAACCGCTGCTTCTTCCACTTCCCGCGGCAGGGCGTAATAGAATCCCAGCAAGATCATCATCGTTGTCGGCAGGTTAAAAGCAACATACGACAGGATGATGGACAGCGGCGTATCGGTCAGATGCAGCTTGAGAAACATACTGAACAACGGAATCAAGGTGGCATGGACCGGAATCATCAGTCCGACCATAAAGAGTCCGAGGACCAACTGGCTTCCTTTCCAGCGCATACGTGTAATCGCAAATGTTACAAAACTAGCCAGCAGCACCGTCAGTGCCACAGATATGACCGTAACCAACACACTATTGAAAAAATACCGCCCGATATTGCCGCTGGTCCACACATTCACATAGTTTTCCCAATGCGGCTGGGACGGGAGTGCAAACGGCGGAAGATTAAACACTTCCTGATTATTTTTAAGCGAGAAAAGCATCAGCCACAGCAGCGGTAAAAGCTGCGTCACCGCCAAGATGATCAAAAGTGTATACAAAGCGGCATAACCGACCCGAGTTAACATTCTGCCGCGGGTAGCGACTCCAAGCGGATAGCTGGCGGCTGCCTGGGTTTTCATATCCGTTCCTCCCTCTTCCTGTCCTTTGTTATCCACTCTATCTATTCACATAACCGTATTATGAATACTGGATTGTGTCGCCAGAAGCGGTAGCCTTGCGAATCAGCCACGTAGCGACCAGACAGATGAACAGCAGAGCAAAGGCTGTAGCGCTTCCATATCCAAAATCAAAGCTGCGGAACGCCTGATGGTACATGTAAGAAGCCATCACTTCACTGGCTCCGTTCGGCCCACCGTCAGTCATGACGTAGATGAGGTCAAAATATTTGAGCGAGCCGACAATGGACAATATAATCGTAACGTTAATCACCTCGCGCAGCAGAGGCAATTTGATACGAGTGGCAATTTGCCAGGCACTGGCTCCGTCGATCCGAGCAGCCTCCACCAGTGTTTCGGGAATGTTTTTCAGCCCGGCATAATAAATCAGAATATAAAAGCCTGCATATTGCCAAATAATCGGGATGAACAGGGCAGGCAGCACCAAAGACGGATTAGCCAGCCATTCAGGCGGGTTGTGCACTCCGACCGACGTCAGTAAGGAATTCAGCACTCCATTCGTCGGATGATATATTTTGAGCCACAATTGCGCTATAGCTACAGAAGACAGTAGCATTGGAATCAGATAAATTTTTCGCAGCAGATTCGCTCCCTTGATTTTCCCTGACAAAATCATCGCAATGACCAGATAACCGATCAGACTGACGCCTGAAAACAAGGCCAGCAACAGCGAGTGCCAAGCACTTTGCCAGAACGCCGTGTCTGTGAACAAATGCTGATAGTTGTCCAGCCCTACGAAAGTCATAGAGCCTATGCCATTCCACTGATTCAGGCCGTAATAGGCGGTGAGCACAATGGGCACATAAATCACAGTGAGTAACAGCAGCAGGGAAGGCAACACATACAGAGCAATGACAAGCTTATTGGACATGACCTTTTCCACGACCGGACCTCCTTAGGTGGTCAATTTCAATTTCCTTTCTCGATGGCAGCCTTATGCTGGTCAGCAAATTGTTGCGGTGTAACCGCTTTGCCAAACAACGCCTGAATCATATTCAAATGTACCTGTGCCGCATTCGGCTTCATCTGTACATCGGCGAACAATGTAATGCTGCTGGCTTGATTCAGCTCATTCAGCAAATCGACATATAGCTTGGGCAAGCTTCCTTTGGAGGTGTCCACTTTCGTCGCAGGAATAACTCCCGCCTGCGTTACCGATTGCTCCCCCCACTTGACTACGAAATATTCAACGAAAGCTTTGGCCTCTTCTTTCACCTTGGAATTTTCAGAAACGAACAAGCCTACTCCCGGTCCTCCGACCCAGCTATTCACGTTGCCCTTGCCGCCTGCAACCATCGGAAATTTAAAAAAGCCAATCTGATCCTTAAATGCTTGCGGGATAGCGGGATTGGTCGTAAAATTAGGCAATTCCCAAGTACCCATTAAATACATAGCCGCCTTGTCGTTCATAAATTCGGATTTTCCTTCATCATTGGACAAGCCGTTAAATCCTTTGTTAAAGGCATTCATATCCACGAGCGTCTGAATTTCAGATGCCGCCTGAATTAAACCAGGGTCATCGAACGAGCCTGAGCCGTCAATCGCCTTTTTCAGTGTATCGTTACCCGCTATACGGTCCGCCAGATACAAATACCAGAGCGAGCCAGTCCAGCGGTCTTTATTGCCCAATGCAATCGGTGCAACTCCATGATCCGCAAGTGTTTTCACAACCTGCTTAAATTCGTCATATGTCGTAGGCACTTTCAGGTTGTATTTTTGAAATATGGCTTTGTTGTAGTAAATGGGTGAAATGTTCAATTCAATCGGAAGCGCATACGTTTTTCCGTCCAGCGCATAGGCTTCGGTCGTTCCCGGTACGAATTTGTCCTTTAGCTTGGAGCCATTCAACAGGTCATCCATTGGCGTAAATAATCCGCCTTTAACGTAAGGCTCCATAAAGCCCGCTGCCCAGGTGATGCCGATATCCGGCAATTCATTGGAAGCCGACAGCACTTTGAGCTTGTTTTTGTATTGTTCATTTTCCAGCACTTCCTGCTGAATGATGACATTCGGATGATCCTTTTGGTATTGATCTATAATTTGGGTCACAAGCTTGCTCTGCTGTGCCGAGCTTCCCTCTGGCCACAGGTGCATCATTTTGAGCGTAATCTTCCCGCCTTCTCCATTGGAACCCCCTTTGCCATCCTTACCAACACCACAACCGGATAGCACCAGCATCAATGATAGCATCAGGGTCAACCCAGCAACCCATTTCCGATGTGAGCGCTTACGTAAACCATACTCGTTGGACATCGTTAGACCTCCGTTTTTGTAATTTAATTTTTTTGTAACCGTTATCATTTGTAAGTTTAGCACTCCATTCCAGCTTCCAACAGGGTACGCTGATTGGTTATAATTCCACTTTTATTGGGTTATGAGCTGCCTATGCTGTCAGTGAATATCCTCTGGCCCTGTACGCATCTGCTGCCTGTAGCGGCTGGGACTTACCCCCTCGGTCGCTTTGAACACTTTAATAAAATATTTATCTGTCCGGTAGCCTGAACGCTCTCCGATTTGCGCAATCGTCAACTGGCTATGCAGCAGCAGCTCCTTGGCCCGTTGGATCCGCAGCCGATGCAGATATTCGCTGAAGGACAAACCGATTTGCTCCTTGAACAAAACACTGAAATAGCTGGCATTCAGGTGTACATGCGCGGCAGTCTGCGCCATCGTAACGGATTCGTGAAGGTGCTCCGCCATATAGATAAAGGCACGCCGTATCGGATCACTAAGAGTAGCCGCTTGGAGGTCAAGCTCTAGCAGAACAGGGTCAGCCAGCTTTTCGAGCTTCTCATACCGCTGTCTTTCCTCCTCCAGCCGGAGCGCTTCATCTACCGCTTTCAGCAACTCCTGCTTATCAATCGGTTTGAGCAAATAATTGACAGCTCCCAGGCGAAGAGCCTGCTGGACATAATCAAACTCTGCATAGCCCGAGATGACAATGATCGCCGGCCGGCGTGAATCCCGTTCCAGGGAACGGATTAAATCCAGTCCGCTGAATTCTGGCAACCGGACATCTGTAATCAGCAAATGAACCGTTTCCGCCCGCAGCATCTGTAATGCTTGCAAACCATCTGCCGCTGTCACAATTCTGTATTTTCCGGCGGCCCATTGCTCCAGTGTCTGGTGTATCCCCTGACGTGTTCTCTGTTCATCGTCTACAATGACAATGGTTTTGGATGAAGCATTCATTCCTACCGCCCTCCATATTCATCAGGAATTTCAAAAGCGACCACGGTTCCTTCCTGCGCAGCACTATGTATCAGCACTCCGTCCGTTGGATCAGATACACTACCATAATAGAGGGCAAGCCTGCGCTGCACATTAACCAGTCCGATACCTGTCCCCTTGCTCTGGCAGGCGGCCCCCCCTGCCAGCGCTGCACGCACAGCCGCAAGCTCCTCCGGTGTCATGCCAGGTCCATCATCTATGACCGCGATCTTGGTCCAACCCGGTTTTACTGCAGGAGTGACACGGACTTCAACACGGCCGTTGCCAATGCGATTTTCGACGCCATGCAAAATGGCGTTCTCCAGAATCGGCTGGATCAGCAGCTTAGGAAGCGGAATTGAGGCCGACTCAGCAGGCATATGAATTTGCCAGCTCAGACGTTCACCCAGACGCATCTCCATGAGTTCCAGATAACGGCGAACTTGTGCCATTTCTTCCCCGAGTGTCACCCAAGAGTCATGGTGAGCCGGTTCAATAATATAACGAAACAGCCGTGACATGGACACCATTAGCCCGGCAAGCTCCTCCTCTCCTTTTTCCTGTAGCGACCAGTTGAAGGCATCCAGCGTATTAAAAAGAAAATGCGGGTTGATCTGTGCCTGCAGCGCTTTAAGCTCGGTTTGGCTTTGCAAAACCTCCTTCTCGCAAATGACACGGATCAATTCATTAATGTCAACAATCATCGTGTTGTACTCTACATTCAATTCCCGCAGTTCGACCGCTGATGCCGGTTCTGGATTCAGGGTCAATGCCCCTTGCCGTGAACGACGCATCGCCTGAATCAAATGGCCTATCGGTCTGGTAATCAACGTAGACAGCATAAAGGACATGAACAGGAATAACACGGCACCAAGGGAGGCGGAGATGATAAGCGTAGTCCGTAAAACTGTAATTCCGTCTGTGACGACGCTAACCGGAATCAGGATTAGCAGCGACCAGCCGGTTCGCTCGGATTGCTGAATCGCCTTCACATATTCCCGCTCTCCAATATGAACCGTCTGTGTCTTGCTGTGCAATATAGCTGACAAATCCGTCTGGTTCAAGGGTTCACCCGACAGCAGCTGGCCCTGACGATCTACAAGCAGCATGGTTTCATCCGCTTCTTCATTGACCGCTGACGCATCATTCAACCTGAAATAACTGCGCTCCATGCGGGTAATCAGATATCCTCCACGCGAAAACCAGCGATCCACCAGGCTCACCTGCCGAATCGCCAGCAGCGACCGGGAGTCCTCGGGATCAATGCCGATCCAGACTAATCTTCCTTTCATCTGATTCGCTTCCCGGATGTCCGTCTGTCCGATGCGGTCCACCAGACTGCCCTCTCTAATCGGAAACAACATCTTCCCTTCGGCGGTATACAGCTCCAGCGAGCCGACACTCGGCATATAAGCCTGATAGCTATGCATCATTTGCAGTAGTGATTGACGCTGCCGAAAAGACACCTTCCCCCCGTTGCGCTCCTCCAGTAAAATATGCTGAACAGACGGATGATTCGCCACCTGCTCCGTCAGGCTGTCCATCTGGCCGATCAATGCATCCAGCCTACCGCTTGCTTGTACCGCGGTCTGACCAATATGCCGCTCGGCACTGTTTTTCAACAGGTGAGAGACATTGAGGTAAATGAACGCCCCCGCCACACTCATCATAATGAGCATTACCAATATAAAGCCGATAAAAATCTGATTACGTAACGTGTTTAAAGGTTGGAACCTTGAACGCATATGCCTTCTCCCCCTGGACCATCGCAGCAAAATGGGTAATGATAACGTTTTCTATTTCTCTATTCTATCGCATCGCTCCCCTTTGTTGTCGTATTATTAGCAGAGATTAATCAAAATGGACAGGAATGAATATGAAATAGAAAGGTTGTAGGGTAATTGAGAAAATGAGGATACTCCCTGGAACCATTACGTTCGATAACACAAGCAATAATATTTTTAGCCGCAGGCAGTTATACATATTAAGAAATTCCATATTTTTTAGGTTTATTTGCTACACTGTAGTAGCATGAAGTTATAAAATTGTGGGAGGTTTATATGCCACGATAAGACATTCTGAGTGGAGATTGTTTATCGTACTGAAAGATATGGAAGATTCTAAAGCCTATAAAGTCTTCACATTTATTCACCTTCCTCTTTACACAATAATACTATCTTTACTTTTCAGCCAATATCAGACAATTATTTTTTGGATCCTAGATTTATTTTTAATCATCCATGCAATCCTGCACCTATTTTTTGAAAAGCACCCCCGTAATGGATTTAAGAATACGTTCTCTAGATCAATTATTTATCCAATGGGAATTCTTGCGGTAATTCATTTATTATTACTATTTATGATGGAGTGAATGCGAACACAAAATGTTTGAAGTTATTACTCTAACGGGAAACGTTAAGATTAGTTTAATAATCACGTGACCGCCTATACCTAATGGCGATCATATTTTTGTTCAAGAATCAACAAAGTACGATAACAAACCCAACAACAAAAAAGAGGGGCTCGCTGCCCCTCATTACCAATTCCGCCAATTCATTATACTTCCGCACTAAATCGACATGTGTTGAGATGACTGGGAGTGCAGGCTAGTAAAGGAATTGTTTTTTTATTATAATCGATCATCAAACATTAATTGTATTTGAATACCGAACGGGTCTTCAATAATACCGTATGCTGTACTGAACACATTATTAGATAATGGAACAATAATTTTCACTCGATCATCTGTAATTAAGCTATTATAAAAATGCTCTATTTCTTCCAAGTCAGCACTTTGAATACATAATGAAGTGTTATTACCAACTGTATATTCTTCACTGCTATTCAGTGTATCTTCTGCTACCATTATTTTTGTACTTCCGATTAATAAGACAGAGTGAGAAATATAATTCTTATTTTCATCAGTAAGCTGGATGGAGCTGTCACGTTTTGCTAGGTCTTGATAGGTAACAAGTAACAATTCCTCTGCGTTAAAATGGTTTTTGTAGAAATGTATAGCTTCTTTTGCCTTTCCGTTCATTGATAAGAAAATAGCTATTTCTAATGTTCTGCTCATGCTACCAATCTCCTTTTATATCATGATTTTAGGCAAATATCTTATACATTTGATATATTCCCTTAAACTCATTATCATATATAAAGGTATCAAAATATGACACCTTTATTAGGAGATTTATTATGAAGAAATCAGAAAGATTAAATGACATGATAAGATACTTAAACAGTCGAGAGTTCTTTAATTTACAAGACCTGATGGATAAATACAATATTTCAAAAAGTACGGCGCTGCGTGATATTAGCTCATTGGAACAGTTAGGTATGCCTATTTTTTCGGAGCATGGCAGACATGGACGATATGGTATCTTAAAAAACAGATTGTTATCCCCTATTATTTTTACTATGGATGAAGTGTATGCTCTGTACTTTGCCATGTTGACGCTAGAATCTTATCAATCAACGCCATTTCATTTAAGTGTTAATAAACTAAATGAAAAGTTTGAAAACTGTCTTTCTAAACTACAAATCGAGCAGATTCATAAAATGAAAAAAGTCCTACAATTTGAAATATATCAGCATCATAATAGGAGTCGTTTTTTAGATCAAATTCTAAAAAGCATTCTTAATGAGAGTAACTGCAAGATTCAATATTTAAAAAATAACCAGAAAAAAAGTTACCATGTTCAATTTTTCAAAATTTCCGCTAAGTTTGGTCAATGGTATGCTACTGGAATAGAGTTAAATACGGATAAATATAGAGTTTTCAGATGCGATCGAATAACCTTTATAGAAGAAGAGCAAATCAAATCTCACTTTTCAATAGATGAACTCATTACTCTTTCATTAGAAATGTATCAATCTGAGAAGAGTATTGACTTTGAAGTAGAGATTCTAGAGCAAGCAAAGGATATTTTTTATAAAGAACATTATCCTTCTATGAACATAGAACATTGTCATAAAACAGTCATTAAAGGATTCTATAATCCAGGAGAAGAGGAGTTTATAGCCAACTATTTTATGAGATACGGTAATTCTGTTAGATCAGTGAAGCCTGAATCATTAAAGCAAGCTATTCAAGATAGAGTAGCGAATCTCTTAAATCACTATCACAAATTATAAAATACCATCGATACTGATGGACAAATGCCACTGTAGAAGGTTGAACTAATCGGATGAATTCCTCCTCTACCTGAAGTTTTCTGCATATTCATGCAGAAAAGCGTCTAGCTTGCGGGGCTCTCTACCGAGCAAGTGCTTTACAATGTCCGTTGGTCTTTCCGGAACCACCGTAGACATAGTTTGAATTTCCACAACGTGGTTCGCAAGCCAAGGAGGCATATGCCCGTGCTCGATGAGATTGCGGAGTAGTGTTTGGGGCTCCATATTGATATAGCGTATCGGCCGATCAAGCAGGATGGATAGTTTACTCGCGATCTGAGGATAGCTAAAAATATCCGAACCGGTAAGCGTATAGATTTGGCCAGATACCTCTCGGTTGGTCAGAACTTCTACGGCAACATCTGCGATATCGCGACAGTCAATGAAGTTGCAGGGTGAATCGCCCATGCAGCCGAAAAAAGCATTTTGGGTTGTGACCGTTGGTGCAAAACGCAATAAGTTTTGCATGAACGCATAGGGGCGTAACACGGTGTTGGTGACACCCGATTCGCTAAGGATTTTCTCGATTTCGTAATGCCAGCCCGCCACTGCTACTGGAGAGCTCTTCTCAAAGGCAGGGCTGGATATCTTTACGATGTGCTTAATGCCAGCTTTGACGGCAATCTGAATAATCGAAGTTTCTAATTCAATTTGTTGTGGACTATTGGACATTGCAAGAAAGAGCTGGTTAGCTCCTGCAAAGGCGTGGCGCAACGATTCTGGGTCGGAAGCATCTACCGACGCGACCTCGATCGTCGACCGGCCTTTATCCCCGATCTGAACACGCAACTTATCAGGCTCTCTGCTCAGCGCCCTGGCGGGCACGCCAAGATCTATCAAACGTTTCAAAAGCGCACTACCTATCGTACCTGTTGCTCCAATAATAACTATCATCTTTTATCTTCTCCTTTAAATAAAAAATTTGTTGTAACAGCAAGACGCCACCGCCATATCACGATCGTGCTTGCTATGAGTCCAGATAACGGGAAATCGATCCAAACACGATCCACCCAGGTCAAGTAATCTCTCGGAATAATAATTCCCAGTAAATCAGATGTCACCCATGCGGCGAATAGGCCCAACAAAGCTCCCGCCAACGCAAACATTCCTACCACAACCAAGCGAGGTGCGCTAATGATCCACTGTTTACTGCCTCCTCGGCTACACAGCCACAGGCCAAGAATTAAAGCCACCAAGGCCGATGTTCCGCCGATTGTGGTCAAGGCCCCTATTTGGAGCCCTTTGTCATTAGAGACCAATCCCCCGATACCTGCCATAATGGCAGGAGCAACATAGGCCATTACAACTTCACGCCACAGTACAAAAGTCTTTGCTCTAGAACCAGCACCCTTGATGCCGTAAACACCCTCTGTCTGATTCGGATAGTTTATCTTGTTCATTTAGTTGCATCCATCCTCTTTTCTTTTAAATGGTTCAGCAATGATTTTAGCTCTATATAATTAGGGAACTAACTATATAAGAATGAAAATAGGCTAGGTTCACTAGCCCGTTCTACTCATTACTGATGTGATCCTTTGATCCGCCTGGTTCCTCCGTAAGTGCTGAGATGCCTTGTGTAACTCGGCCGAGCAGCTCAAGAAATACGCTTCGCTCCTCGATACTGAGTGAACCCACCATGGCTTCCAGCCGCGCAAAATGTTCGTGAGCCATTTCACGGAGCTTCTTCGCTCCTTGCTCTGTCAATTTAACCGCTTTCTGACGGCCATCAACTGAACTTGATCGACGGGAAACGAAGCCATCTCGCTCAAGAGTATTGATAAGACCAGTCACTGTAGCACGTGTTACACCTAGATGCTCTGCCAATTGCGAGGGCAACACTTCTCCTTCGTTATCTTCAAGATCAGCTAATAAACGGTACCTCCCTGTAGATAAACCAAATCTGGAGAAATGAACCTCCGAAGCATGACCAAGCTTGGCTCCCGCTGACATCAGCCTGGACGCGACAAGCACAGCCTGTGCATCTACGTCTAGATTATAACGATCAATCTGACGCTGGGATTGTACAAGCGAGGGAATAGCATTAATGTCTTTTATTACTTTATCATCGTTGTTCATGTTTTTAGTATGGATCCTAATTACTTTTGTGTCAACACATTTTTTACAGAGTCGTCCACACCCCCAACAAACAAGCCAAGAAACTATTAATAAGAGCATTCCTTATTTATATGAATTTTATGAACTTGTTTGAAGGAATATTTGAACATAAAATGGAATTGTAATCGGTTACAAATATACTCAAATAAAGGAGGAAGCAAAAACATGAAGAAAAAAGGGATGAAAAAGACATTTTTCGTCATTGCCTCCCTCGTAATGAGCTTTTCACTATGTGGCTATACTCCCGCTTCGGCAGATGCAGCCAGTGTGAAAGGATATTACCACACCGCAGGAAGCAAGATTGTTGACGAATCCGGGAAAGAGGCGGCTTTTAACGGCCTGAACTGGTTCGGTCTGGAAACCTCTAATTACACCTTGCATGGACTGTGGAGCCGTTCAATGGGCGACATGCTGGATCAGGTGAAGAAAGAAGGCTACAATCTGATCCGTCTGCCTTACAGTAATCAGTTGTTCGATTCTGGCTCCCATCCAGACAGTATTGATTATTACAAAAATCCTGACCTGGTAGGATTGACTCCGATTCAAATTATGGACAAGGTGATCGAAAAAGCTGGACAACGCGGTATTCAGATTATCCTTGACCGTCACCGTCCAGACTCAGGTGGACAATCCGAGCTGTGGTACACGTCCCAGTACCCTGAGACTCGCTGGATCAGTGACTGGAAAATGTTAGCTGAACGTTATAAAAACAATCCTACCGTCATCGGTGCAGATCTGCACAACGAGCCACACGGTCAGGCAAGCTGGGGGACCGGCAATATCTCCACAGACTGGCGTCTGGCGGCACAGCGCGCTGGGAATGCGATTCTGTCCGTGAATCCGAATTGGCTGATTCTCGTCGAAGGTGTGGACCACAATGTACAAGGCAACAATAGCCAATACTGGTGGGGTGGCAATCTGACAGGTGTAGCCAACTACCCTGTTGTTCTGGATGTACCGAACCGCGTCGTATATTCTCCGCATGATTACGGCCCCGGTGTGTCTTCGCAGCCATGGTTCAACGACCCGAACTTCCCGTCCAACCTGCCAGCCATCTGGGATCAAACCTGGGGCTACATCAGCAAGCAAAACATAGCTCCGGTGCTGGTCGGTGAATTTGGCGGTCGTAATGTCGATATGTCCTCAACTGAAGGTAAATGGCAAAATGCACTCGTAGACTATATTCGTGCCAACAACCTGTACTTTACTTACTGGTCCCTGAATCCGAATAGCGGCGACACAGGCGGGCTGCTGCTGGACGACTGGGTTACCTGGAATCGTCCAAAACAGGATATGCTGAGCCGGATTATGAAGCCTGTCATCTTCGCAGCGGAGCAAGCGACAGCAACCGCCGAATAAGCCTGTCATCCATGCATCGCAGGTGTATGATAGCAGCCCATCTTTCAAAAGCTTATTCCCACTCAAGAGATGAGTCAGGAATAAGCTTTTTTTTACATAGAATCTGATTTTTTATTATTAAACATATTATTCTATTGTTTATAATGTTTAGGTATGAATTTACAGTATTCAAATACATTTTCATTGTTATAAATCTCAAAAACTAATTCTTTTGCTTGTTATTCAATTCATATAAAGCTCTATTATCAAGTTGATCAGCTTGGCGAGTTGTTTCAGGTAAACGGTATCGAGGAGAAATCTTTAATATCCATTCACAGGCTGTAGCTAGTGATATTCGATGACCAATAGAAACAAAGATCGGTTTGATATGATTCTGTGTTCTAAGAACACTCCCAATTTCCTCATCACTATCGACAAGAGGAGAACGCTCTCCCCTCATTTTTCAGCCCCAACAACAAGATCGTACAACACAGCCAAACAAAAACAACTTGCCATCCCAATCGTTCGTACAACAAAAAACCGTTGCCCGGTTGATGATGCAGAGCGTGCAATCCTGCACACTTACCATTCAACTGGAGACGGTTATTTGTCGGTACTCTAACTTTGCAGATAATTCCTCATATGGGCGACCGCTATTTCAGCCATTTCCGACCCTTTTATCGACTATCACAAAGACGTTGAAGTGACTTTGAAGCAGACTGACTATCAGGTTGGCCCGAATTTGTACAAAATAGGCCTCCCCATAAATAACGGGGTACGTATTGCAGGATACTTAAGCTTCCGTCAGCCGCCGACTGCCATGGAGCGCTCTCCTGATAGCCTCGACCGCTCCGATCGCGCCCGCTTCGTTGCCGAGTGCCGCCTTGCGAATGTCCACAGCAACAGGACTTAATGCGCAGACACGTTCGGCCAATTCGCCAGCATATTCCGCATTTTTCTCCACAACGCCGCCACCCAGCACAACAAGCTGTGGATTAAGCGTGATGGTCAAGTTGGCGATGGCAACGGCCATCAGATGATAAGCCCGGTCCAACACGTGGGCCGCGAGCTGACTGCCCTCTGCAGCCGCCGCGAAGACATGCTTTGCCGTGACCGGACCGCCAGCCGCCTGCAACGCGAGAACCGGACACAGCTCCCCTTCTTCCAGACAACGCGCCGCCTGTAGCCCGATACCAGTACCGGAAGCTTGGTTCTCCAACGCTCCAAACCTCTCCAAGATGCCGCTTGGCCCTACAGCCAACGCCCCTCGGTCCGGCTCAATCACCAAATAACCAATCTCCCCGGCGGAGAAGGCCGCTCCTCTATAGATCTGCCCATTCAGGTACAACGCACCGCCGATGCCAGTGCCGACCGTGATCATTACAAAATGCTCACAGCCAGCCGCTGCACCCTTGCACTGCTCCCCAAGCGCCGCCATGTTCACATCATTGTCCAGCACCACGATTCCTTCATAGTTGTGCGCAATCCACGGGCGAATATCCTCTGCCGCCCAGTCCAATGCAGGTGCGCTGGACAGAATGCCTGTCTGCTCGTTCATCACTCCCGGCAAGCCGATACCCACTCCAGCCAGTTTGGAAAGTTTGGTTCCATGGGCTTGGCAAAATTGCCCCAGCTCGGCAAACAGCCATTCCATAAAGCTTTTCGGGTCCCTGCTCAGCTGCGTATCGAGCTTGCGTTTGCCGCGAATGCTCCCGTCCTCGCTGGATAGGCAAAACATGGTCTTGGTGCCGCCGACATCAATTCCCGCGATCCAGGCGGTGGATGCGCCCAGTTCAACATCGGAAGTCATCCATGATCCCTCCATTCCAGCGTGGTGCCATCCATTATGATGGTTCCGATGGCGGTACCATACACATAGGACACCTCGACCCGCTGAAGCGCAGGATCGATCTCGTACGCAGTCAGGCGGAGCGGCTCGCCGTTATCGGCCGAATCCTCCGGCAGACACACCGTAAGGATGCCTGTTTTTCCTGAAAAAGCGGCTTGTGCCTGTAACACAGGCGTCTCCGCCTTGGAGCCGTATACTTTCGATACCCAGCCCTGCTGTTCGCTGACCGTGAGGCGCCCTTCCGTCAACCCGGCTGTTGTCCAGTGTATAGCGAGCTTGACAGAAGAGCCTGGATAAACCAAGGAAGCGGAAGCACCCAGACTACCCGTCTTGCCCGCTAACAGTTCTACTACAGCTTCCGGGTGTAAATGAAACCGTTGCTCCATTTCATGCTCCGCTTCGGCTTCCAGCCAATCTGCTAACAGCATGATCGGAACCTCCGCACCGAGCAACACCCATCTACGATGTGTTACTGGATCGGGCAAACGAGTATAACCGTCATGGGAAGCATCGATGAAGTGATAACGGCTGTTGCTCTCCCAGCGGTATGTCTTCACTTGGGCCGCAGGCGTGCCCCATTGCTGCGTGGACACATACGGCGTCTGATCCTCACCGTCCACCGTGATCGTATTATGCGCCCGCGTGCTTTTGAAATAATGGCGCCACTCCCCTTCTTCGTAGGTGTATCGTCCGGTATCGGTGAAAAAAAGCTGCTGCTTCCACATCCATTCCAGATTCAGCGCATCGGCATGACCATGCGCACCGCCCATAGCGGCGGCATCAAAAAACAAATACTGTTGCTCATCCCGCATCACATAGTACCCGGTCTGTGGAAATGCCCGGCTCTCCGTTGAAGGCTTGTAAGCAGCCTGAAGCCGCATATAACGTTCGTATTTCTCCGCTCCCAGCAGCCACAGGCTTTCCGAACTATCCGCCCCCCGGCAGATCAGTTCGTCATCTTCGAGAATCGCGCCCAACAGCGTCAACCGCTGCCGCCCATCGCCAACCCAGTCGGAGTCGCCGACTCCGGTAGATTGTTGGTCTGGCCGGATAAGCGCCTCCGTGAATGCTGTCATTTTGCGAAGTTGCTCGCCGAACCATTCCGAGAAGGGATAACCGGACAGCCGGCCCAGTAAATAGGGGGTGCCGAACATTTCGATGCTGGCATTGTGATAATGGGTCGTAAGCTCAATCTGCACCCCTTCGGGGCCAACCTGATGCAGCAGGCAAAGCTCCAGCCGCTCGGACGCCAACTGCCGCCAATACGGCGCACGCGGATGCCAATGATAGAATGTGGCGATCATGAACAGACCTTGCATATGCATAATAGCATGATTAATTTCGGTACTGCCCAGATACCGGGTGAGGAACTCCGCATGTTCTTCCAGCCCCTGTAAAAATTCGGCGTGAAACGATTCCGTCAGTAGTGGGCTGTCCTCCATATATTTGTAGGCAGATATCCAGGACTGCACGCGCAAGCCGGTTTCCAGCAGCCGCCAAGGACCAAGCTTCTGGAAGAAAACGGCTTCTTCATAGGACGAATCGACTGGAACCGGGTTCTGCTTCCGCCAACCGCGATAATGGTTGATAAACGCAGAGACGTACTGCGTATTGCCATTCATCAGGTATGCTTTGCCCAAATCCGTCATATGCCAATGCCGATTCATTCCCCAGGTGAACTCCGGGTCCTTGGAGGGATTATACAGCCAGTCCACCGGATCACCCATTAGAATCCAGCGGCTCAAGTCATGGGTGTAAGGCACGATAAATTCATTGACCACGGCATGATCGGCAATAGCAATCGACGCTTCGGCTTCGCCGGGAAAATGACGTGCATAATATGCCGCAGTCCTGCGCAATTCAAGCTGCGACAGGTAATAGTCGTTCATTGCTGATCCTCAAGGAAATCTTCGCGGAACGGATTGAATACATCCAGAATGACGGAGTCTTCCAGCGCCTTCACGCCATGCAGAACGTTATAACCCGCGTAGAAGCTATCTCCTGCCTTGAGAATGCGCGTCTCGTCGCCGACCCGAACCTCGAAGCTTCCTTTTACAATATAGCTGACCTGCTCATGCTTATCGTGAGAATGGATTACTCCGACTCCACCCTTACGAAAGGTGACCTCCACCATCATCAGTGTTCCACCCATACCGAGGATTTTGCGGGAGCTGCTGTCGTCAATGACATGCGTTTTTGCTTCCCCATTTTCAATAATCATGCTTTCCTACCCCTTTCAGATAAAATACGCGGCCGAACGCTTGGGGATCGGCCGCGGGACAGCCACAGGTTATTCTTCTGTGGACAATTTGCCCTGTAGCTTGGCAGCATCAAAATTGGGATCAGCGACAATATTGGTAGTGCCGGATGCTCTTAATTTTTCCAGAGATGTGTTATACCTGGTATCCAAATCCTTAATTATAGCGTCCACATCACCGCCGGTGAATACAAATACGTTAAAGGCTTCTGCCCATTTCATGCCCTCCAGAGAGCTCTCTGTAATTATACTTGGATTAGCTGGATAAATGGCGTCAACCCGTTTTGGTAGGAATCCTTCAATGCCCGGAATACTCGGCTTCTTGCCTGAGCTCAACACGGCTGGGATTAAGGAGATTCCATAGCCCTTTTCATAGTATTCACTTTGCAATTCCTTGCTGTACACGTACTCCATAAACTTCCAGGCTGCTTCCTTATGGGCAGAATCGGCGCTGATACCGATGTAGGAACCGCCGATAATTTGCGATGCCCCTTTAATGGTTCCGTCAATAGACGGCACAGGAACCGCCCCCCAGTTTTCAGTGGTCGGGAACTGGTCCTTGTACACTCCAGGTTCAGCCGAGTGGTTAATATACATTCCGATTTTACCTTGGGCAAATTGAGCGCGCAGCGGATCGATATCCAGATTCTCCACTCCCGGCAGCATACTGCCGTCTTCTTTCATTTGCCGCAGCGCCAAAGCGATCTCCTTGTACATGCTAAAATCAAACTGGCCTGTTTTGTAATTGTAACCGTCGATGCCTGTGTTGTTGCTTACGCCTGCAATCGTATTCGCTGCTCGCCAAAAGCCGTTTCCGCTCTTGAACGGGCTGGCAAAGCCGTAAATACCTTCGCTTTTGCCAACCTCTGTAATCTTTTTGGCCGCAACCACCATGTCGGCCAGTGTTTTGGGAGGAGTAGCGATGCCTGCTTTCTTAAAGATATCTTTATTATAAATCAGTCTCCAGATTTGCCCGGTGTTGGGCAAGGTAAATATCTTGCCGTCGATGGTGTTCTTATTCTCGATCAGGCTGTCTTTGAAGGTCGCCTTCATCTCGTCGCTCATATAGGAGTTGATCGGGGCCAGATAGCCTTTCTTGTAATAGGTCTGGAAATCGTTGACTTGCAGTACGTCCGGAGCCTGCTTGCTGGCAAACGAGATGTCTACCGCCTGCGGATAATTATCACCCATAACGTTCATTTCTACTTCAATATTATCTCGATTCGTCTGGTTAAACTTGTCAACCTTTGCTTTCATAAAATCGGCATCATGGCGGTCAGGCGTCCAGTAAATGATTTTGGTTTTCGCTCCCGTAGTTCCTTTGGAATCGGCCGGAGCGTCATTATTGCCGCTGTCCGATGAACAGCCGCCCAGACTCAAGGCCAGGACTGTGCTCAATGTTAGGATAATCCACTTCTTAACCATCGTTATGCCCCCTTTTGTTTTTCCAGACAACCTCTGCGGTTACCCGTTAACGTAATCATAGTGGTTCCGTTTTCACGGGAGTGAGGGACATTTTAACTTTGTATGGGGGAAAAAATGATTGTCCCCGGCTTCCTGTTCATTTCAAATACATCTGCCTGAAACTAGTGGGCGTCATGCCGCAATACTTTTTAAACAGGCCGCTAAAATACGGACGGTCCTCATATCCGAGCATCAGTGAAATTTCCTGCACCTGCACCCCTGCAATCAGCAGTTCCTTCGCTCTTTCCATTCTCATCTTAGTAATATATTGAATCAGGGTCATGCCCGTCTCCTTCTTGAAGGCGTTTGCAAAATAACTTGGGCTTAAATGAACCGCCCGGGCGCAATTGTGAAGCGTTAAATTCTCCTGGAGATGCAGGCGGATGTATTCCCTGGCCCGATGGATTGCTTGCGTAACATCCCTGAGCCGCTTTTTCTCCACAAATTCACAGCCCTTACTGCTGAAATGATTGATATAGCTCTTCCAGCCGCCGAAGGTCAACGAACGGTTCTCCTCCAGCGCTGTTAAGTCAGCCTCCAACTGGATGCGTTCTTCCTCGGTGATCTCATCACAAAATGCCCGGTACATGGCGAAAGCGAGCCCTGACAATAAGCGGATCATAGCCAGTGGCTCCGGGAATTTGTGGGACAATGTCCATTGATGGAAAATGTCGTCAATCATAAGGTGACAGCTCGTTTTATTTCCGCATCTCAGCGCATACAGCAATTCCTTTTCCTTCTCCACAGGGTAGTCTGGAGCTGCAAAATCCTCCTGCGCCAGTTCCGTATACCGAAATACACAATTGCCCTCGCTGTAAAAACGGTAAGCCAGCGCTTTGGCGGCATGCACAAACGCTGTATGAATTTCTTTCGGTCCCCGGGCCATCGTGCCCAGGCCAATCGAAACGGTTTTTTTGCTGAATTTCTCCACATTCTCCCGGCAAAGTTCCAGCAGCTCTGAAGTTCCCATCCCATCTGGCGGATTAAAGATGGCTGCCAGCCGCTGCTTGCTCTCATGCAGCACAACACCCCGGGTATGGCAATTCAGCGTCTCGTCCAAAATATTTTTGATCGCGAAGGGAATGATTTCGTTGTCGTCAAGATGCAGGGTGTAGCCATATTCCGTATAGCAGTCCATCTCGATGGCCATGACCATTAGTGTACCAGCATCCAGATTAATATTGAGATCGCTCCAACGGCTATCGCTTAGGCGTCCACCTGTTTCCTGCCGAAGCAGACTGGTTAAATAATCCTGGCGGAGCTGTAAATGGCTGGCGTCCATTTTTTGCTCCAACTGCTTGAGCTGCTCCGACTTGGTCCGTTCAGATTCGATCACCTTTTTCACTTTCAAGACTGCTTCTAGAATTTCCGGCGAGGTGAACGGTTTTAGCAAATAATCAGAAGCGCCAAGCTTAATCGCTTCGTGAGCATAGCTAAAATCGGAATAACCGCTAATAAAAATAAACTTGGCACGTAAACGTTGGTCATAAGCGCGCCTCATCAGCTCTAAACCGTTAAGCTTCGGCATCCGGATATCACTGATGACGATATCTGGATCCTTCTCCAGCAGAAGAGTCCAACCACGCTCGCCATCACCTGCGGTACCCACAACCTCAATATGGTGATCCGACCATGGAATGGTCGCAGAGATTCCTTTTACAACGGCTTGAATATCATCCATAACACACATCGTCAAATGATCCATACTGACCTCCTACATGAACGGGATTGTGATGGTAACGGTCGTCTCGATGTCAGGAATACTCCTGAACGTAATGGATGCCGACTCTCCGTAATGCAGGCTGAGCCTGCTGCGAAGGTTGGAGAGCGCATAACCCTTGCGGCCCGCATCATGCTCGTATACAGCCTTTTCCATCTGCCCGGCATCCATTCCGCAGCCGTTGTCAGTCACTTGTAGCAGCAGGAACTCGCCTTGGCCGTACACTTTGATGAAGATATTGCCAAGAGCGGCCTTGTCTCGAAACCCATGCAGGATGGAGTTCTCCACCAGTGGCTGAAGTAGTATTTTCAGCATTGGAATGGAAAGATATGATGGATTTTCAACATGAATCGAATACGTAAATAGGTCCTCATAACATTTTTGCTGCAATTGCAAATACTGTTCGACATGTTTAATTTCCTGTTTCAAGGTAGTGATATCGTTCCCGTTGTTCAGTCCTAGCCGGAACAACAGCGACAAGGAGACAATCATCTCACTGACATCTTTTTTCTCACCGCTCTCACTTTTCCAAAAAATAGTATTCAACGTGTTATACAAAAAATGAGGGTCAACCTGCGCCTGAAGCGCCTTAACCTCAGATTTACGCTTGTCCTGCTCCGAAGTCCGCACCTCCTGAATTAGCAACTGAATCTGATCCAGCATCCGGTTAAATGTATGACCAACAGTGCTCACCTCATCCTCATATCTGCTGTTAAACCGCACATTCAGATCATTGTATTCCACCTCGGCCATCAAGCTTTGCAGTTTATGAAGCGGTTTCAATAAAGCGGAGGCCAACAGATTGGACAAGATAAGCGCAAGCACAATGCATAACAGCATAATCAAAATGATCAGCCAGCGGATCTTGTTCAGCGGATACAGCAGGTCGGCCTTGGACTGGATGCTGACCATCACCCAATCCTCATTCATGGACAGTGTGTTGTAATTGACCAGCAATTCTTCTCCCTTGGCATTCGTATAATGGAAATCCCCTTCTCCTCCCCTGCTGAAATGGTCGATAAACTCCCGTTCTGTATTAAAATCATACTGCCGGGCTTCGGGCTGGATCACCATCGTTCCATCCTTTTGTAGCAAAAAAAGCTGAACCTGATTATTCATCAGATCCTGCTCCAGAATGGCCCGCATAGCTTGCTCTCTCATGTTCACAACCATGTATACATTCGGAATATAATGATTGTCCAGCACAGTCGGCTTTAGCAGCAACGACAGCACATTACCTTTCCATTGAAACAGCTCATTGCGATGGGCTCCCAGCCACAAGGTATTCCAGCCTGTCTGCTTCGTATAGGCTCCATATTCTTCTGAAAAGTGCTTCGTCCGGTCGGGAAAATCTTTGGTGGAGAAGAAATCACCGATTGGCGTGTTCAGATAAGCCGTATCAATCAAGGGTTCCACCAGCTTCAACTGGGCAAGCGAAGTTTGTAGCAGGGACAGATTCTGATAATAGTTGACGGCGTTATTGTTACGCACATCCTTCATCACCTGATTGAACGTTTCATTCAGCATAAAGGAATAAGACGAAACTACAATATGCCTGAGATGTTCATCCATCACCTGCACCGATTTATTCAAAATTCCCTGCTTAAGCTGCAAGGCATTGCGCTCGATGCTTCGAGCGGCAAAGAGATAGGAGCAGATACCCGTCACGCTGATGCACAATATGGCCAGGAAAATAAATAGCAGTTGAATTCTTTTCTTCAAAGAAAGCTTGTAGAAATTGAAACTCATTGGCACCACTCCTTGAAGCCCATTGTATCAATAGAACCCCAGTTACTCTACCCCTTGACAGCACCGGCAGTAACTTGCATAAACGATTTACTGGCGAACACATAGACCACCAGAAGCGGCAGAATGGATAGACAGGCGCCAGCCATCATCAGTTGAACCTCCGCGGCGGCTCCGATACCGTACCGAAGATTAGCCAATCCTACTGGGAGCGTCTGCAATTCCGGATTACTCATCGTGAACACCAGTGGCAAAATATACTCATTCCATGAGCCCTGGAAGGCTGAGAGCCCGGCAACGGCAAGCGCAGGCCGCAGCAACGGGAGCACAATCCGCCAATACACCGAATAAAAGTTGCAGCCGTCAATCATCGCTGCCTCGTCAAGATCCTTGGGAATACCTCTGAAGAATCCTATCAGCATGAAATAACAGGTGGCATGTGCGCTGACCAGTATAATGATGATGCCCCACAGCGTCTTGTTCAGACCAAGCATGACCATCAAGTCAAATTGCGGACGCAGCACCACAGCCCCGATGGAGATAAACAGAGTAGATGCCATGAGCAGGGAGTATGCCTTTTTGCCGATAAAATGTACCCGGCTCACTGCATAGGCGGACATGGACGCGACCAGCAGAATACCGATTGTCGTAGCAACGCTTACAAAAATACTGTTCAGGGTAAAGCGGGAGAAATGGGCGTTTTCCCAGGCCTGGACATAGTTGGAAAAGTGCCAGCTTTGTGGCCAGATGGTTGCACTGCTCGTCAGCTCCTGATTCGTCTTGAACGAGCCGAGTACCACGATGACAATCGGGAATATCGCTAGAATGGCCGTCGTGAGCAGGAACACCCAGAGCACTGTCTTGCCAGTCCAGCGTGCCAGCTTCGGGGATAAGGTATGGTTGGTATGAGTATGATTCATTCTGTTTTCCTCCTGCCTGCTTCTAGTAAATATCATTCAGCTTCTTGGAAATACGGAAGTAAATGAACGTAACTCCCCCTACAAGCAACGCGGTAGTGAAACCGACCGCACTACCGTAACCCAATTGCTGGAGTGACTGGCTTTCAGCCGACACCGGAAACAACAGCTTGAACAGATACAGATACATTACCTCTGTTTTTCCGTAAGGGCCACCTTCGGTCAGCACCATGATGCTCTCATAGCCCTTGAGGGAGATGGTAATAGCCAGCATGATGATCATCTGCATAACAGGTCCCAGCATCGGAATCGTCACATACCTAAGCTTCTGGAACTCATTAGCGCCATCAAGCGAAGCCGCTTCGTAAAGGTCGTTCGGAATGCCTTGAAGACCAGCGAGGAACAGTAGCATGTAGTTGCCCACAGCGCCCCAGATGGCGATGATAATGGTGGTCAGCATGGCTTGATCGGCACCAAGCCAGTTAATAGGGGCAGAGACAAGGTGATACTTGAGCAGCAGTTGGTTCAAAATTCCGTTGTAGGAGTTGAAGATAATAAAAAAGACGATGGCCATCACCGAGGCGCTGAAAATCGTGGGCACATAATAAATCGCCCGCAGCAAGGAACGCCCTTTTAACTTACGATTCAAAATAATAGCCAAAACCAGAGACATTGGAATGGTGATGAGCAGCTTGCCGAGAGCGTAAATCCCGGTATTTCCGACAGAGGACCAGAATTGATGGTCACGCAGAACTCGTGCAAAATTATCGAGGCCAATAAAAACTGGCGTCCCGAAGCCCTGATAATCATAGAACATATAGCGAAGTGCCCAAAGCAGAGGATAAATGCCAAACACAAGGGTCAGAAACAAGCTCGGGAATACAAACACATAGGCGTGTACTTTTTTCAGTTTCATCGAATGCCCCCCTAGAATCTTTAATTTGATTATAGAGGGAACGAAAAACAGGACGGGATAGGGAATTCAACTATTCAAAGGGGAGAATGTTACTTTCGCCGGATCATTTCCCAGATGTAGCCCTGTCGGACGTACCAAAAACAGCCCCTCTTTCACTTCAAAGAGAGGCTGTTAGGCTACACCCTATTCAATTAACCAATCTACTCCGATGCAGCTCTCAGCTTTTGATGATCCTGTCCCCACTGATTCATTAAATCCAGCAATGGAATCAGGCGATCCCTTCATCATGAAAACTTAGCTCATGCTTCGTCCTAGCTGCTCGACCTTGCTCAACCCATCGTTGCGCTGCTGATCTGATAATTTATTCATGAGATCAATGGTAGTAGAACGCACCGGTTTGACACCGCATAAATGCAGCGTGGAATCCTTCATCATTCGATGCCCAGGCTGTCCCTGGAAAAATCGGTAATACCAGTGCGGGCCATCCATCGTTGTGATGAGGCGGGCCGTTCTGCCTTTTAAGAGCTTGTCAGGCACGGATTTCCCTTTTTGATACTTAAACGCAAATCCTGGCATAAAGGTACGATCAATGAAACCCTTCATTAATGCGGGCAAGCTGCCCCACCAGATCGGAAAGACGAAAACGAGATGCTCTGCCCACTTAATGGATTCCTGAGCCATGATCAAATCCGGCTCCAGCGGCAATTTATTGCGATAACCACCGAGTAAATTAGGATTAAAGTCCAACGCAGACAACTGCAATAAACGCACCTCTGCCCCCGCAGCTTCCGCTCCTTTTACATAAGATTGAGCCAGCGCTTCTCCATAACTGCCAGCGACCGGATTTCCTTGAATAACCAATATCTTTTTAGACATTCGAGCCACTTCCTACCCTCATATTTTATTTTTTAGTTAGAAAACACTAACTTTATATTTAAAAAGAAAAGGTCACTACTGACCTTGACTTAATAAAGCGGTTAAACGTTCCTTGACCTCCGTTGCAAACGGAATAAGCTGCGGCGGCAATTCACCCTCCAGACTGGACACGGACAAGCGTGTAATGGCCCCAATAATGAGCACACCAGATAGCTGGGCATCCTGCTTGGGCAGTTCTCCGTGCTGAATCCCCTGCTCAATAAATTCGACTAATGCATCCAGTGGCTGCCGGACATTCGAGCTTTGGCTTGCCTCTACATACAGCTCATGATGCTGTGATAATAGAAGCAGACCATACTGATCTTCATCGTGCATCACAAGCACCTCGTCCACCAGTTGATGAAAACGGCTAATAAAGCTCCCGCTCTGCTTGCGATAGAAGTCAATCAACGTAGTGTAGCTGTTGCAATACTGCCCGAATACTTCCAAGGCCATCGCATCTTTGCTCTTAAAATGCTTATAAATCGCGGCATCCGTCACACCGGCAGCCTCCCCGATTTCTTTGACAGAAATGCCGTCGATGCCTTTGGTTGCAAATAAGCGCATAGCTGCTTGCATAATATCCTTCTTCTTGCTATCTACATGTGTTTTCTTGTTCATAAGCATATAGTAAGTGATAACTAACTAAATTGCAAATGATATTTATGCAAGGCGAAAAAGGAAAATGGGGCTTCCTTCATTCACCCTATTATTAGTAAAAAGGTTCATATGCCGTTTCAAAAAGAGGTTCAAAATCATTTGTTGATTATGAACCTGCAAATGGTTCAATCAAACAGAAAGAAGTTGAAAACCATGCCAATAGTAAAACCTGTTATAACAGCGGTTTCTACAGCTCCAGTCGCAAGCGGTGGTGTCATAACAACTACTATCGCTCCAAGCACGACCCGTTTCTTCGCCGCGGTTACAGCTGGGGATATCGGAGCAACAGTAACAACTATTCTTGCAGGAGAATTCACAGATGACTCTGGAGCTCCGATCGTTGCTTTTCCGGCAGTAGCGGCTGCTGAAACTCTTAATGTGTATATTAACGGCGTACTTCAGCAAAGTTCCTTATCCACCCTAACAACTGCAAGTCTGGTTCTTGACACAACCGACATATCAGTAGGTGTTCCAGTTACCGTCGAAATAGCAAGTTTCAGCTCTACCACATCCACTATCACAACTCAACCTACTATCTCTGCTCCTACCGTCACTATTACTACTTGAGGATAGCTATACACTCCCCTTATTGACTCTAAAAGGCCGAACACAGATATTCATATCTGCGTCGGCCTTTCCTTGTTTATGATTAAGGCAAAATAGCAAAAGAACGCACCGGAGTGGGGTAGATGAGGAAGCTGCCGAGGCGGTCATAGCGGGGACGAGTTATATTGAGAACGTTAACATTTTCAGCTAATCCATGCTCTCCTCCATTGGCCTAGTGTAAGACCTATTGCTAGTGTTGTGGTTACCATGCTTAATTTGAAATAATTACTAATTTGGATTATAGTGTGGAGCTTGTTGGTTTCCCATTAATATTCCATGGAAATCGAGAATTCCGAATACGGTAAATAATGATTTTCTGAGTAAAAAATACAAAAACAATTCCATATATTCATATATACAATTTCCATTCCATGTGATTGTTAACGTTTTCATTAGTCTAATTACAATATTAATGAAAAAAAGTAGGGGTATGTTGTATTATATAAAATTTTCGACAAATATTTTAGTATGTAACTTTTATTATATTAACAAATACTGGAACACGAAGTATGATAGAAAAGTAGAAACCACAGGAGCACCCGGGACTCCCTTCGTTCGTCTACTCCAATAACCCAATATACGGAGGTAACTTTATGAAAAAGAGATTTTCACTCGGCATTGCAGCAGCTCTGCTGTTCACTACCCTTGCTCCTCTTGGCACACCCGCTCATGCGGCAGGCGATATTGGTAAGG
This sequence comes from Paenibacillus sp. FSL R10-2782, assembly GCF_038592985.1. Classification (NCBI taxonomy): domain Bacteria; kingdom Bacillati; phylum Bacillota; class Bacilli; order Caryophanales; family Paenibacillaceae; genus Paenibacillus; species Paenibacillus sp. FSL R10-2782. The sequence goes on from NZ_CP151951.1 coordinate 3,865,002, forward strand.
AGGTGCTCGGCAGCAAGAACGGATGGGCAGCCTTTTCTACAGGCACAACAGGCGGATCTGCAGCCACAGCTTCCAATATTTTCACCGTAACCAATCGCAAACAACTTGTGGATGCTTTGGGTAAAAGCAGTAATACAACTCCTAAAATCATTTATGTCAAAGGCAAGATCAATGCCAACGTGGATGACAATAACAAGCCGTTGGGATTAAACGATTACAAGGACCCTAAATATGATTTCGACGCATACCTCAAAGCGTATGACCCGTCCACCTGGGGTAAAAAAGTCCCTTCCGGTACATTGGAAGACGCGCGTAAAGCTTCACAGAAAAATCAGGCCAGTCGTGTCGTCATTGATATTCCGTCTAATACAACGATTGTTGGTCTTGGTAGCGATGCCGTGATTAACGGTGCAAACTTCCAACTGAAAAAAGGGACAGACAACGTCATTATCCGTAATATTGAATTTCAGGATGCCTACGATTATTTCCCTCAGTGGGACCCAACGGACGGTAGTACAGGCAACTGGAATTCGGAATATGACACCATTACAGTTAATGGCGCCACACATGTATGGGTAGACCACAATACCTTCAATGATGGAACTCGTCCCGATAGCCAAAACGGTACCTTTTACGGTCAAGAATATCAGCATCATGATGGACTTCTCGATGTGATTAACCAAGGCGATCTGGTTACTGTTTCTTACAATCACTTTTACGATCATGATAAAACATCAATTATTGGCAACAGCGACAGCAAAACAGCAGATGAAGGGGCTTTACGTGTAACCCTGCATCACAATTATTATGAAAACACGGTACAACGCACCCCACGCGTGCGGTATGGCCAAGTCCATCTGTACAACAATTACTATACAGGTGATGTAAAACGCTCCGAATATCCTTCGCTGTATATTTGGGGCGCAGGTAAATCCTCCAAAATTTTTGCTGAAAACAATGTCATCGACGTTGCAGGTTTGTCCGCAGCTAAAATCGTAACTGTCTTTGGAGGCACCGCCCTGTCCGACACAGGCACTCTCCTGAATGGACAAGCCGTAAATGCAGGCTCCAGCGCGGGCCTTAGCTCCTCTGTAGGCTGGAAACCATCGCTGAACGATAAGATTTCTCCATCCGCCAGCGTGAAGGCAGAAGTCACTTCCCAAGCCGGTTCCGGCAAGCTGTAAAAAAACTGCCCCGCCAGCTCCAATAGCCCCAGGCTCTCACACCCTGGGGCTTCACACCAAAAAGGCTGTTCCCACCGTAGATTCCTCCACGGAGAGAACAGCCCTTCTTTTATTTTAACTCGGTTTATTTACAAACTATATTACACATTAACCGCCGTATTGTTCTACCAAAACCGGCTTTTCAAATGCATTATCCAGCTTGCGAAGCTTGGCTTTTACCGCTTCTGGCGGCTCAACCGCAGGCGCATCCGGATGCAGCAGCCATGATTTCACAAAATGTGTGTCGGATAATTGAAAGAGCGGAGGCTCTTTCTCAAAGTCAATCTTCATCGCATAAGCACTGCGGGCTGCAAAAGCATCCCCTACAGGCGGATGAAGCAAATCAGGAGGGGTACCCGGAATCGCTGCCAGCTTCTGACCGTGGCTGTCCAAGCTTGGCATGGAAGCGAGAAGTCCCCATGTATATGGATGTTTCGGGTTATAGAAAACTTCATTAACTGTACCCGTTTCTACAATTTGTCCGGCATACATAACCGCAACCCGATCCGCCATTTTCGCTACAACACCGAGGTCATGGGTAATAAAGATAATGGAAGTGTCGATCTTCTTCTGAAGATCCTTCATCAATTCCAAAATTTGAGCTTGAATCGTTACATCCAGTGCAGTCGTCGGTTCATCGGCAATCAGGAGCTTGGGATTGGCGGCCAATGCCATCGCGATAACGACACGTTGACGCATACCACCACTGAACTCATGCGGATATTGGTTAAATCGTTGCTCTGGATGTGGAATACCTACCAGATTAAGCAGCTCAATACCACGTTTGTGAGCAGCGTCCTTGGATATTTTTTCATGCTTGAAAAGCACTTCCGTGATCTGCTTGCCGACTTTCATCGTCGGATTAAGCGAGGTCATCGGGTCCTGAGAAATCAGTCCGATTTCCTTACCACGAATTTTCTGCATCTGCTTTTCCGTTTTATGAATCAGCTCTTGTCCATCAAAAATAATTTGACCCTTCTGATAAATACCGGGAGGGGTCGGAATCAGCTTCATTACAGCCTGTGAGGTTACACTTTTGCCTGAGCCGGATTCGCCCACGATCGCCAGCGTCTCTCCTTTATTAACATGAAAGTTTACGCCACGAATGGCCTGCACTAGTCCCTGGCGGGTCTTGAAAGATATCGTTAAGTCCTTCACTTCCAAAAGGCGGTTCATCTCATCACTCTTTCATTCATTATTAACCACTATTATTGACCACTATCTAAAAAAACGACGTTCAAGAGTCAAGGTATATACGATTAATTTTACTCAGTTTAGTACCCGCCAGTCAAGCTATATCTGCAATAATACCTAAAACCTATCATATTATGTTATATATACGGGATGTTTATCCAAAAAAACAATCATTTTTAACCATTTTTTGCACTCATTTATAACATGCGTTGTATATAACTGAACCGTGCTCCACCCAATGGCGAGCGTGTGCAGATCAGTTCTCCGTTCAGCCGGGAGGCAATTTGGCGGCAAATAGCTAATCCCAGACCTGTAACACCGTTTGAGCCGGTATAGAATCGTCCAAACACCTCCGCCGCCTCTTCTTCAGTTAAACCTTCTCCATCGTCATCCACATGGATTACCCATACGACCTCCGGTGTCGTTCCCGCCTCCAAATGGATGACAACCTCCGTAGAGGTATGTCGAACCGCATTTTGCAACAAATTCAGCATTATACGGAATAATTGCTCGGCCGGAACAGCCACATGCAGGCCCTCCCCCTCCACGCGAAGCGAGATCGAGCGTTCGGCAGCCACCGGCATCAACAAATGGACAGCGTCCTCTGCCATGCTTCTAAGATCAATCAGAGAGACAGGCCATTCCTCGTTCAACGCCTCCAGCCTCGATAGCTGAAGCAGTTTTTCCACCATATCAATTAATCGTTGGGACTGCACTTTAATGATACTAAGCCCCTCATCCTGGGGCACCACCTGATCTTGAATGGCGTAAACGTATCCTTGAATGGACATTAACGGTGTCTTTAGCTCGTGAGACACATTTTGCAAAAATTCAATTTGACCGTTGTGATGCTGTTGTATACGGGTGGACATGGAATGAAAGGTACCGATCAGCTCGCCAATCTCGCTTTTGTCCGCTTGCGGAAAATCACTATCCTGTGGTTGATTCGGCTCGTAGTTGCCTACAGCCTCCTTCAATCTCTTGAGAGGGCGTACTAGTCGTGAAACGACCATCAGCCCAATGACGAGAATCACCAAAAAGCTTGCCACGATCGACAGTATGGTGGTTTTCATTAATGGGACATACAGCGCTCTTAAAGAAGACAAAGGCGAGTATACAAAAATACGAAAAGGTTGTCCCGGCAATTCTTCATTTGTAAACAGTATCTTTTTACCCTGAAGCACAGCAACGCCTTCATGTACAGCAGCCAGATCATGGGCAGACGGATGAACGGATGCAAAAAACCCCTGGCGGATTAAAAGCATACGCTCGATCTTCTTGCCATCCATTCCAGAGATGCTGGAGTCGATGATGCGGTTATCCGTGCTTAAAATAAAATAATCGGCAGACAAAAGCACACCTTTGATAACATAGTTCAATTCAGCTTTATCCAGTCGGTCAAAGCCTCCGTCGCTCATAATATGGACGGCTTTGCGTGCCTGTTCATGAAGCTTGGATTTAGCCTGATTTACAAGAAGATCGTCGATAAGTCTGATGAACAAAATCACCGTAATACAGACGGTAATGAGCATTGCGACGGATAGAGACAGCAGTATTTTAGCTCTCATCGTTCGCATGGCTATTGCTCCTGAACCGTTGCTTTATATCCGAAGCCCCAAACGGTATTAATAACGAGTGTAGAGTGGTATTCCGCCAGCTTTTTACGAATCCGTTTGACCAGATCGTCCACGACCCTCACATCACCTATAAAATCATAGCTCCATACCTGCTGAATCAAATGCTCCCTGCCAAAAGGTCTTTCCAAATGATTCGAAAGAAACAGCAGCAGATCAAATTCACGTGAGGTCAAATTCAGCTCTTGTCCATCCACCGTGACCTTACGAAAATCTGAAAAAATACACAGATTGCCCGCACGGCATACTTCTGCGCTTCCTGCGGGTCTCTTATCATCCGATGCAGACATTCCGACCTTGCTCAATCGCAGCATCGCTTTGACCCTCCCAACCAACTCCCGTGGATTAAAGGGCTTGGTTAGAAAATCACTGCAGCCCAGCTCCAGCCCGTGAATACGATCACTTTCTTCACCTCGCGCGGAGATCATAATAATCGGCATTTCCGTAAATTCCCGCAATTGAGTCAACAGGGATAGCCCATCAATTCCGGGCATCATGATATCGAGAACGAGACAATCCGGATGATCGGTACGAATATGCTCTACCAGGGTCTTGCCGCTGGAGAAGGAGGTTACCTCGTAGGATTCTTTTTTTAAATACTCCGATATTAATTGCAAAATGAACACGTCGTCATCCACCACTACTATTTTTGTCATGACCATAACCCCTTGCCGTTGTTCTGGATGTTTGCATCCTCTCTATAAGCTTAACAGAAGCCTGGCGAAATAGACAAAAGACGGGTATACCGTTCCCGGTCCCGTCTTTTCTTATCATGAATCGCTGCTGTATATGCCAGGCGAGCTGAAAACTAACTACGTTTCAACCTTATTTCTTGGTTGTTACTGTTTTTGCCGCTGCTTTCGGAGCTGTTTTTACTGCTGTTTTTGGAGCTGTTTTTACTACAGCTTTTGCAGGAGCTTTGTGGGTTACTTTTTTAGCTACAACATGACGTGCAGCGGTTTTGTGGGCAGTTGCTTTTGTTTTTACAGCATGATGTTTTTTCACATGATGTTTAACGGTACGATGCTTCGCTTTTACTGCTTTTGCTTTGTGGGCTACTTTTTTGGAAACTGCTTTTTTGGCAGAAGCTTTCTTTGCTTTAGCAGGAGCTTTCTTTGCTTTAGTTGTTGCTTTATGAACTGTTGCAGATTTTTTAACAGGTGCTTTCACCACAGGTGTTTTTGTCACAGGTGCTTTTACAGCAGGTGCTTTAGTTGCCGGGGTTGCGACCGCCGATGCTTTCGCTGCTGGTGCAGTTGATGTGGCTGGAGTTGCTGTAGCGGCGAATGCACTGCTTGCTCCTCCCAATACGCTTACTACGGTCAATACGGCTGCTACATTTTTAGTCCATTTTTTCATGATTGTATCACCTCTCCTTTAAAGTATCTTTAGCTTATCAGGAGAATTCGGGATAATTGTGGAGCAAATATGTGAAAAGTATATGAAAAAGCGTGCAGCTCTGTATCTTGAAAACACACGAGCTACACGCTATAACAATCACCTTCACTAACCGATGGCGATCCAGGAAACAATGCCGTAATTATGCGAGGTTTCGTTCCACTTGGTTACGACGATCACAGCTCCATCCGGCGTTTGCGATTTCAGCGTCGCATGAAAGAGAGGATGGTTCGTCATCGCTACCAGCGTATAGTCTGGATTCATAAAAGGCTCTGCGAATACAATGGTAACCTCCGTCTCTCCTTCACTGCCCTTCAAAAGAAACGGCGCTCTGCCAAACTGTTGCAATGCCGACTGATTGGCACAGGTACGGACCGGGTTGATGCTCAAATGCTCCGGCTTCACGGCATTCAGCTCCAGCTCACGTGATCCTATGGAGCCTTCCACCAGATGATGCCCTTCGACACTTTGCTCCGCCAAGTGATGGCTTTGTACCGCAGCGACCTGTAAATGCTCTGGTCCCACAGCTTCGGGGCTCAGTATCTCACTATCGACAGCCTGTGCTTTCAGATGACTGCGGGATACACTCTCCGCCTGGAGTCTGTCGCCACTGATGCCTTCCTCTGGCAAAAGCCCCGAGAGGTGAATATCTGTGGATAGCTGAGCCAGTGTCACCGCCCCTGGCTTCAGGTGGGACGTATCAATAACTTCCTCCCCAATGTGTTGGCCTTCAATGGACTCCTCAGCCATATGCCAGGACTGTACCGCTCCATTCGCGATCTTACTGGACGTAACGGATCCTTCCTGCAAGGCATCCTCCGACACCGCCTGCCAGCCTACATGCTGTTGCTGGATGGCCCCTGCTTGCAGATGCTCCGACTGGACGGAATCCAGTCCGATATGCTTTGACTGAACCGCGCCCTCTGCCAGCGCAGATTCTTGTACCGCCCCATCAGCCAGATGTAGGGGGTGTACCGCTTGTTCCGTCAGATGTACGGAGCTTACGCTGGCTTCTGCCAGATTCGAAGCACGCACCGCCCGAAGTGCAAGCTTCTCTGCAGTCACGCACCCCGCCTGGAGCGCGTGAACGGACACACTCCCCGGCGCGATATGCCGGGTCAGCACTGCCGAAGCCTGCAAATGGGCAGAGGTGACAGCTTCAGGGGCCAAATGGTCCGAATGGATGACTTCCTCTGCCAGATGGTTTCCTTGCACCGCTTCGTCCGTAATGTGCCACGGCTGGATCGAGTGAGCGGACAGCTTGGTGGACGTCACGCTCTCATCTGCCAGTTTGTCGGACGTAACAGACTCATCCTGTAAGGCATGGGTTGATATCGCCTGTGATGCGATATGCACGCCCTGAATGGTTTCAATTTGCAAATGGTGCGGCTGGATGGACTCCGGTGCGATGTGCACGGACTTCACCGCCCCCTCTGCCAGCGCTCTGTCCTGCACCGCTCCGTCTGCCAGATGCTGGGGGTGTACTGCCTGCGCAGACAGATGCAGAGGACCTACGCTACCTTCTGCGAGGTTCATTCCTTGCACCGAGCGCGCCGCCAGCTTTTCCGAGGTGATGCTTTCCGCTTGAAGCGCACGACCGGATACGCTATCCGGGGCCAGGTGTCTCGTAAGCACAGCCGAAGCCTGCAAATGGGCAGAGGTGACGGCTTCTGGGGCTAAATGGCTCGACTGGATAGCCTCTTCTGCCAGATGGTTTCCTTGCACAGCTTCGTCCGTAATGTGCCACGGCTGGACCGAGTGGGCGGACAGCTTGGCGGCCGTCACGCTCTGATCTGCCAGTTTGTCGGATGTAACCGACTCATCCTGCAAGACATCGGTCGATATCGCCTGTGATGCGATATGCACGCCCTGAATGGTTTCAATTTGCAAATGGTGCGGCTGGATGGACTCCGGTGCGATGTGCACGGACTTCACCGCCCCCTCTGCCAGCGCTCTATCCTGTACCGCTCCAGCTGCCAGATGCTGGGGGTGTACTGCCTGCGCAGACAGATGTAGAGGACCTACGCTACCTTCTGCGAGGTTCATTCCTTGCACCGAACGCGCCGCCAGCTTTTCAGAGGTGATGCTTTCCGCTTGAAGCGCACGACTAGATACGCTATCCGGGGCCATATGGCTCGTAAGCACCGCTGAAGCCTGCAAATGGGCAGAGGTGACGGCTTCTGGGGCTAAATGGCTCGACTGGATAGCCTCTTCTGCCAGATGGTTTCCTTGCACCGCTTCGTCCGTAATGTGCCACGGCTGGACCGAGTGGGCGGACAGCTTGGCGGCCGTCACGCTCTGATCTGCCAGTTTGTCGGATGTAACCGACTCATCCTGCAAGACATCGGTCGATATCGCCTGTGATGCGATATGCACGCCCTGAATAGTTCCGAGATGCAGATGATGTGGCTGGATGGACTCCGGTGCGATATGCACGGACTTCACCGCCCCCTCTGCCAGCGCTCTGTCCTGCACCGCTCCGTCTGCCAGATGCCGGGTGTGTACTGCCTGCGCAGACAGATGCAGAGGACCTACGCTACCTTCTGCGAGGTTCATTCCTTGCACCGAGCGCGCCGCCAGCTTTTCAGAGGTGATGCTTTCCGCTTGAAGCGCACGACCGGATACGCTATCCGGGGCCAAGTGTCTCGTAAGCACAGCCGAAGCCTGCAAATGGGCAGAGGTGACGGCTTCGGGGGCCAAATGGCTCGATTGAATCGCTTCTTCTGACAAATGGTTTCCTTGCACCGCTTTGTCCGTAATGTGCCACGGCTGGACCGAGTGGGCGGACAGCTTGGCGGCCGTCACGCTCTGATCTGCCAGTTTGTCGGATGTAACCGACTCATCCTGCAAGACATCGGTCGATATCGCCTGTGATGCGATATGCACGCCCTGAATGGTTTCAATTTGCAGATGATGCGGCTGGATGGACTCCGGTGCGATATGCACGGACTTCACCGCCCCCTCTGCCAGCGCTCTGTCCTGCACCGCTCCGTCTGCCAGATGCCGGGGGTGTACCGCCTGCGCAGACAGATGTGGAGGGCCGACGCTGTCTTCCGCCAGATTCATTGCCTGCACCGAGCGTGCTGCCAGCTTTTCAGAGGTGATGCTTTCCGCTTGAAGCGCACGACCGGATACGCTATCCGGGGCCAGATGTCTCGTAAGCACCGTAGAAGCTTGCAGATGAACCGAGGTGACCGCTCCGGCTGCCAAATGCGCAGAATCCACAGCCGCTACTGCCAAATGGCTCCTTTGCACCGCTTCATCTGTTATGTGCCCAGACTGCACCGAATGGGCAGACAGCTTGGTGGAAGTAACACTCCCCTCTGCCAGTTTGGCAGAAGTGACCGCCTCATCTTGTAAGGCCGGGGTCGTCACAGCCTGCAATGCGATATGCTCCCCCTGAACGACCCCGTTTTGCAAGTGATCGGATTGGATGGATTCCGACGCAAGATGCCCTGACTTTACGGCATTCTGAGCCAGTGCGGTTTCTTGTACCGCTCCGGCTGCCAAATGGTGAGTGTGTACCGCTTGCACAGCCAAATGTGCAGGGCCGACGCTGTTTTCCGCCAGGTTGGGTGCTTGCACGGACCCAGCCGCCAGCTTCTCCGAGGTGACGCTTTCCGCCTGAAGTATATGACCGGATACGCTATCCGGGGCGAGATGCTTGGTCAGGACCGATGCAGACTGCAAATGGTTGGAGGTGACGGATTCAGGAGCGAGATGATTCGCTTCCACCGCTTCAACAGCCAGATGATTGCTCTGTACAGCTTTATCCGTGATATGCCACGGCTGCACGGAACGTCCGGACAGCTTGGAGGAGGTTACGCTGCCCTCTGCCAATTTAGGAGCTGTAATCGCCAGATCATTAATTTTATCCGTTGCTACACTCTCTGGCGACAGTTTCAGCGAAGTTACCGCATGATCCTGCAAATGATGGGAGTACACCGCTCCATTCGCCAGATGCCCTGTTTGAACAGCGCCTGCACCCAATATGTCTGCGGTAACAGATTGCCCTTGCAAGGCCGAGGTTCCAACACTTCCGTTCCCGATATGCTCACTCAGCACAGAACCCACGGCCAAATGCGCCGAACGAACGGACTCAGCCTGTAATGCCTTACCACCCACACTTTTGTCCGCCAGATGTTTTTCACGAATAGCCCCGGACGCAATGTGTACATCTGCAATTTCTTGAGGCGCAATTTTATTTCTGGTTACCGCCCCTGCGGCAATTTTGCTTTCCGTAATCGCTTCGTCAGCAATTTTGTCAGGCTTAATAGCGTTCGAAGCAATGTGATTTTCCTTGACCGCCTGATTCGCCACATGGTGATCCAGAACTGCGCCCTTCCCTAATTTCTCGCTCGTGACAGCCCCGGACTGTATATGATGCTCCGTAACCGCACCCGTTACAATATGATTTTCCCGAATAATTTCGGATTGAAGATGTATTGAAGATACCGCCTCTGGAGCAAGCTGAGGCCCTTGTATAGCCGCTGTAGCAATATGTCTGGTAAGTACCGCCTCATCGGCGATTTTGTGTGGTAAAATGCTTTGATCCGATATTTTGGATGAAGTCACGGATTGATCGACAATTTGCAGCGAGCCTACAGACTGATCTGCCAACTTATTGGACTGGATGCTCCGGTCCGCCAAATGACGAGCTAACACTTCTCCCGTTCCAAGCTGCTCTTCCCCAATAGAGCCAGGACTCAGATGCTTTCTTTCAATCGCTCCTGCCTGAATATGCGCACCGGTGACCGCCCCGAGCTCCAGATGACGCCCGCTGACCCCCCCTTCCTCCAGTTGCTCCCTGCCCACAATTCCGTCAGAAAGCTGCTGGCGGTTAATCGAACCGGGTGCCAGATGCCGGGCAGTGATGGCATGCTCCGTTAAATGAAAACCTTCAATGCTGCCAGCCTGAATCTTAGAGCCATCCACAGCCCCATCCCGCAGTTTGGACGTGGTCACAGACTGGTCCCCAAGCTTGGAGCTGTCGACAGCCTCATTGGCCAAATTAGTAGATTGTATTGTGCCGCTGCGAATTTTATCGGCAGTGATCGCCTGATCCTGCAGCATTTCCGAAGACACAATCCATTGCTTAAAGTGTCGGCTTTCAATCGAGCCGTTCGCGATATGATCGCTGCTGATAATCTTATCGGCCAGCTTTTCCGGGGTGATGCTGCCATCGCGAAGCTTCTCACCGCCGATGGAACGATCCTGCAACTTGCTGCCTGCCACCGATGCGTCCGACAGATGCTCCACCGTAATGGAATCCGGGGCAATTTTCGAAGAAGTTACTGCACCGTCAGCTATTTTAATGGTATGAACAGCATAATCCGCCAGAGTTTCCGTTTGGATGCTCTCTTGCTTCATCTTGCTGGCATCTATGGACGCGGGAGCGATCTTCTCACCGGTTACAGCCAGATCACTCAAATCGTCTGTATAGATGAAAGCATTGTTTACATGCGGTGCCTTTTTATTATTCAAAATTTCTTCGACGTCAATCGCTTCAGACGGTGGCTCAGACAGGGGCTCAGGCTCTTCGGGCACATCCATCAATACTTGAGTTTCCTCTGCTTCACCTTCAGCTTCAGCTTCACCTTCACCTTCACCTTCACCTTCACCTATAGCCTCGTACTCAATTGGAATTTCAGGCTCTGCAATGATCTGTTGCTCCGGCTCCTCTATCGTTGGGGGAGGCGGAGAAGCAACCTGATGAAGTGTCGCTTCTGTTTCCCTCTCCGCAGGCTGTGGCTTCAAGCGCTGTATCATACTTAATTCATTCATATCCGGGTCAATTACACGATAGAGCGGCTTTTTGCTTCTGGTGGTTTTTCGGCTCTTGTTCTTCAAGCAGCTCTCTCCCTTCTCATATTTATCGTTACGGCATCATATGCAGCCTCTTAGGCACTTGCCACCCTGCATACGGGATTCACTTTTGCCCAAATAAGGGTCTATAAAATCCACGTTTGAAAAAAAATTGTTAAAAGTTAAAATAGTAAGGGTGAAGATTGCTATAAGAAGAGAGGAATTACAATAATATGATTATCAAACCAAGAACACGCGGCTTTATCTGCACCACTGCTCATCCGGTGGGGTGTGCCCAACATGTTCAAGAGCAAATTAACTATGTACAAGCCCGTCCAGCTATCGAGGGACCTCGCAATGTGCTTGTGATCGGGGCATCTGCCGGATATGGCCTGGCTTCCCGCATTACGGCTGCATTTGGAGCGCGGGCCAATACCATCGGCGTATACCGTCCCAGTAATGCTACTGCTACACGGACAGCATCGGCAGGCTGGTACAATTCCGCAGCATTCGAAAAGGCTGCTCAAGAAGCAGGGCTTAAATCCTTTAGCGTGACAGGGGATGCCTTCTCGGATGAAATCAAAGCCAAAACGGTGGAGGTCATTCGCAAAGAGCTGGGGCAAGTCGATTTGGTCGTTTACAGCGTCGCCTCCGGTCGTCGCACGAATCCCCGTACAGGCGAAACGTTTAATTCCGTGCTCAAACCTATCGGCAAGCCATACACAAATAAAACAGTCAACTTCCACACTGGCGAAGTGAGCAGCGTTACACTGGAACCTGCAACAGAAGAAGAAGTACAGGCGACTGTAGAGGTTATGGGCGGCGAGGACTGGCAGTTGTGGATCGAAGCCTTGCGTGAGGGCGGTGTGCTGGCTGATTCAGCGACCACCTTCTCCTTTTCGTATATCGGTTCAGATATTACCCAGGCCGTCTATAGAGAAGGCACGATCGGAAGTGCAAAGGATCATCTGGAAGCCACAGCACAACAGCTGAACGATCAGTTGAAAGCCACTGGCGGACGCGCCTTCGTCGCAGTCACCAAAGGACTGGTCACCCAATCCAGCTCTGCGATCCCGGTCGTACCTCTGTATATTTCCGCTTTGTACAAGGTAATGAAGGAAAAAGGATTACATGAAGGCTGCGTGGAGCAAAGCTACCGTCTGTTCTCCGAGCGTCTATATGCCCCAGAAACTGCTGTGGATGAGGAAGGACGCATTCGCATTGATGATTGGGAGCTACGTGAAGACGTGCAGGCTGAGGTAGCGAAAATATGGAACGAGCTGACAACAGACAATATCTACGAGTTGTCCGATCTTGAGGGATATCGTAGCGAATTTTTCAAACTTTTCGGTTTTGAGTTCGAGGGTGTGGACTATGAGGCCGACATTGATCCGATCGTGGATATTTCTGCCGTTCGCTAAGTCGTTTTAGTATCGTTGTTGTTATTTTGTAAGAAAAGCAAAAAGCTGTTCTCCGACAGATGAGTATTCTGCTCTGCGTGGAGGACAGCAAAATGAAGCAAACATTGCAATTTTAAGATTCATTTGATATTGTACAAATAGGCATGGCAAAATCCCTCTTCGTAATAAGAGGGTAATCACAATTGGACAAGTCCTACCTTGCCAAACTGTATTTATTTGCTTAGCCTGCACATTCAACTCAAAAGGAGATGAACAACATGGCAAAAGACGTTATGTGTGAAGTGAACTCATGTACACACTGGGCTCAAGAAAATAAATGTAGCGCAAGCTCCATTTATATCGTAAGCAACAGACCTACAGACACTCACACGTCCGAAGAAACGGACTGCAAAACCTTTGAAGCAAAATAAGACAGGTCATTTCTGCAAAAAAATATTGGTTACCCTAAAGGAGCCCCTGATCGGGTTCCTTTTTCTTTTTACAGTTTAGCAAGAATGATAATTATTATCAAGTCCTTTTTTAATAATGAAGGACAAATATATTATGGAAAATAAAAAAGAAGCGTCGCTCTGAACGATTCGCTTCTTGTGCTTGATTCTTTGTAATTGTTCCTGCTTGGTTGGCTTCATTCGCACATGCTGCGATATCTCGCCATAATGACCATTTGTTTTGCGGCTCTGTGCAGAGCAGTAGTTTCCGGCGCGCTTTGCCTTTCTTAGCGCTTTTTGTGTTTGAGTACGTGCCATATGACCTTCACTCTCCTTGATTGGACTCCATCCATCATAGCATCCGGGACCCCAATCGTGAAGAGCGCAAGTGTATGGTGCTCACTCATATCATTAAATGTCGGAAAAAGGATTGGTCTCGCCACTTGCGGCTGCTATAACAAAAACAACGATTATGAAAATAATGATCAGTGCATAGATCAGCGTTCCGATAATGCTGCATACTAATCCGGCAATGGCCATACCTTTGCCCTGTTCGCCATGACGGTTAATTTCCTTCAGCGAAAGACTGGACAAAATAATACCAATGATTCCGATAATGAACCCCAGATAGGGAATGACAACAGCTAAAATACCCAGTACCATCGAAGCTACAGCTTTATTATTTGTAGGCGGAAGCTGTGGAGGCGGGTTAAATGGGGCGTTATAACCATTCGTCTCCTGAAAAGGATCGGACGATTGGGGGTCTTTGTATAAATTACTCATTTGTCTGATTCAGCTCCAATATGTAAAATAGCAATATATACGTTCTAGGGTACCACAATCTTACAAATCAGGACAGTACTTATTTCAAAAAATGATGGTTATCTTTTAAAGCCATATGCAATTCTGATTAAGTTCACAATACATTTCACCGCAATACGTCTGTACTTAATTGTTGAGATCATTGGCTTTATACAAAGGTGTCTCACGCTTATACTGAATTGCCTTTGCATATGACCTCCAGCCGCTTCCCATTCCCAAAACGTAATGCTATCCAATAGCTGCAGTAGGTTCAATCGAGGAAATAGATCCGTTTACCTTTCGACGGGGCGATCTATTTCTTTTTGTTTTGGTTCAATGCAATAACAAGCGTGACGATTAATCCGATTAGCGTAACTAGCAACGTACCGAACAAATTTATAGTCTTCCAAATGACAATGAATACGAAAGCCGTATTAGCACTGCTTTTCTAAATATCGAACCTATATTAAAAACATATGGTTTAATTGAGTACTCAAGGGTGAAGGGATCAGAGACATATGTATATCGCCCGAGTGAAAAAGGAAAATACTTCCTAAAACTCTTAAAGCAAAATAATGTTAATACGAAAGAAAGAAGACCTTAGCAATTTGGGTCTTCTTTTTATTTTTAACATACTTTTAACTTTAGTTTGTATTATAGAGACTAACCTCACGTACATAAACACTTTTCGAGGTGATCGGGCATATAGTATTTTACCTATTACTGATAAAATGCGCTCCATGAGAGCATCCTGCTAAGGAGGTCGGAGCTATGGTATATCGTGCAACATCCCGCAGAAGGGGTTCGCCTCACAAACGCTTAAATGCTGATATGCTCAGGAAAATATCTGCTGCCATGCTGCCATTTTACAAGGCCATTGCCACCCGTCGTGCTTTTGCCGTCCAATGGTCACGTGCTGTGGTGCATGGCAATTTGGATCGGATGAAGGTCCTTCTCTGCTCGGTAGCGCCATTTGCTGCCAAGCAAGGACTAGGCACGAACGGTATCGGCTATTTTATCTCCTTCTTGGCCCATCCACCAATGCTGTATTATACGAACGGAACGACGATTCCACCCGGTACAGTGCAGTTTACATTTGAGCCGAGGGTTCACCGCGCCATCGCCAGAGCCGTTTTTCCGCTATATCTCGAATTGGTACGCAATCGATGCTTTGCTTCTGCTTTAACCAAAGCCATCAACCAGAAAGACCAGCGTGCGGTTACTCTGATGATCCGCAGCTTGATTCCATCCACTGCACTGAAATCCGTACAAATCGAGGATCACGGCTTTGCGTTGCTTTTTAAGTATCCTTACAGTAAATATCCATACCGAAATCTGCTCACTCAGGAGTTTTCTTAAAAAGGTCGCTACAGTCGTTACAGACGTTTTTGCTTGAGTTGATCGATCAGCTCTTTACCCAATTGTATAGCCATGTTCGTCAACAATCGGATCTCGTCCTTCGTTACATGGTCCATATGCGCCCCGCAGCAAATTGCAAAGTTACCCGCAAACTCTTTTCGCAAACGAACGGCAATTTCTTCGGTAATATAAAATTCCTTGTGGGCTTGCAATTGAACGGTTTGGATCGGCTCCAGTCTGGCTCCTGCTGTAATCGTTCCCAGATGGGGCTGATCGCCGCCAGAAATAAGTACGACTATGTCCTCTCCCATAAAATAGGCATCCAGCACAAGGCGGATACGCCCGCTTTCTTTTTGCAAATGAATCATACGATTCTCTCCCACCTTAAAAAAATAATATTGTGAATAGATTCACTTTATATGTTTCTATTCATTCTATCTCTTCCAGACCTGTTCCACAATTCAAAAATGACCCACAGCAGACCTCCGTAAATGGTGGCTTGCTGTGGGTCTTCTGTTGTTATTTTAAAAGAAACATTCCATGCACCTTATTAACGGATCGTGATGGTATGCGCAGCTTTACCGCTTGCGCCATTATTATCTGTCACCGTCAACTCCACGGTATACGTTCCGGCTGTGGTAAATTTATGCTTTACCTTGGAACCGGACGCTGTATCGCCATCGCCGAAGTTCCAGCTATAGCTGACGATTTCGCCGTCTACATCACGTGAAGCTTTTCCGTTAAACTGAACGTTCTTGTTCTTCTTGGCTGAATCATTCGCCTGAATGATCGCAACTGGTTTCTCGTTAGAGGTTGGTGGATTCGGATCAGGATCCTGCCCTCCACCCTTCGTTACATACAATCTTCCAGGTGCTTCCCCCTCCACTTCATTTCCTGCTGCATCCCTTACCCGGATCACAATCACTCCGCCTTCCAAACTCAGAGAAGAGGAAGTGAAGTAAGTTCCTTCATAATGACCTGACGAAGTTTCGTTTAGTGGAATTTCGTTTCGGGCCAAGGTGGTCAGATTGAAAGGCAATTCCACACGGAAGGATGCTTCCAATCCAGACGCACTGTCGAAGGATACCTGCACCGGTTGCCCTGGAGTGATACGCACATCCTCAGCAGGACTGATATTTTCCAGCTTCGGCAAAGCTGTATCGACATACACTGAACGGGTAACCGTCGTTACGTTCTCCGCAAGATCTTTCGCAGTCACCGTAATCTGATTTTCTCCTTCATTGATGAGTAGACGTTTGTTAAAGCTGCCGTCGCTTCCAAATTCGGCTGGCTCCCCGTTAATCGTCAAGTCGGTGAGGAACTCGTCGTACACCGTACCTGTTACACTGACGACACCCGCGTTTGTACGGGCTCCTTCATCTGGAGAAGTCAAGATCAGACCCGGTTTAGTCTGGTCAAGTATGACGACCACAGGCTCGGAACGATCTGTTACTTTGCCGTATACCGCCGCCTGAACACTCAGTGGATTGGCACCCGGCTGAAGATCGACCGCCAGACTGAACTGGCGATCCTTCACCTTGGTTGTGCCAGCCAGTTCCTTACCGTTAAAGAGCTGGATGTCCGCCCCGTCTGCCGGGGAAGTACCTGTAACGGTAATTGTCTCTTCCTTCGTATACGTTGCCTTGGTCGGTGTTGTAATCGTTGGCGCATTAACCGGATATCTGACGATCGCCCGGATCATGTAATTGCCCTCAGCCTCCGGTGATTGGCTCCATGCGCCGCTTACACCTTGCCAGCTACGAAGCGCATTGGGTCCACTCTCGTCTGTAGCAAGACCCGGAGACTGCGTGCCTGCGCTTGGCTGCGTATAGACGATATAAAAGTCGCCTTGAACCGTTACGGGTTCAGGGAATTGTACCGTCGTCCACTGTGTTTCATCCCGAACGGCTGTGCCGTCAAATGGACCAGCCAGCAGACGTCCCGGTGCCCCTGCCGCACCAGAGGCATCATAGACGGAGTATTGGAACGCCGTTCCTCCCGGATTCGGGAAGGCCGAGTTCCAGAACAGAAGTGATGCGCCTGTCACTTGAGCCACTTCCGACTCAGGTGTCATTCGGACTGCCCAAGAGTTGCCTGCCGCGTTAAAAGCTCTGGCATTTTCTCCGGTACCGTCATCATAAGCGATGCCCCCCTGGAAGCCGATGAAAGGCTTCAATGTGACGTTCGCTTCCACACTGCCGTTCGGAGGTGCTGTGACCGTGACACTGTCGCTGTAATAATTTTCTGCTGCAATGGATAATGTATATGTCCCTTCCAGCACATCCAGCGTAAATTCTCCAGCCTCATTGGTTTCTACCGGAGCAATGCGTGCATCCTCCAGCACAAGCACTTTCGCTTTTCGGATCGGTTCACCGGATTGCTTATCGGTAATGACTCCGTGAATCGTACCATGAGGTACCGCTTGGAGACTAAAGTTCGCTCTGATTACTTTATTATTCTCAATCGTGACCTGCTTCGTTTGAGGCTCATAGCCATAGGCTTCAGCCTTCAGCGTATAATTGCCAGCTATGTGAATAAAGCTGTATTTACCTGTGGTCGGATCGGTTTTCACCGAACGTCCGGTTTCCAGTACGGTAACTGTGGCGCTGGCAGGAAGACTTTCGAGACCGACATGTCCACTGTCCACCGTTGCTTCCGTCGGCTTCACTTTTTCCTGGAATTCACTCTTTTCGGTGCTTGTAATTTTGTACAGCGGGAATTGTTCTTCCGCTTTTTCCAGTTTGATATTCGACTCAGGTACTACATCCTTGGTCACTGTCGAAGCTGGAATGCCCAGCACACGGAAATCGTCAATGTACCAGCCGTTTTTGTTCACACTGTTATCCGATTTCAAGCGGAAGCGAATTTGAATCTCATTGCCGGTATAGCTATCCAGATTGTAGTAAACCGGAGTCCATTTTTTCCCATTGGTGTTATGAGAGAATTTGCCCAGCTCGGTCCAGGTGTCGCCATTATTTTTGGACACTTCCACATAACCGAAGTCATAGCCGGACTCAATTTCAAACCAGTGGTTGAAGGTAAGTGTTGCATTCCGCACACCATTCAAATTTATTTTTGGAGAAACCAGCGAAAAGTCAGCTCCGCTCTCATAGTTACTATCGAGATCGGTTGCCCATACGTTTGGTCTGGATACTGCACTTTCTGGTCCCACTTCTTTGGGGATGCCACGTTCCCATTCATCCTTGGTACCAGAATGAGTCCAGCCGTTATCCGAGCTGCCGTCAAATGAATCGCTATACAGCGTATCTGGCACTTCTACTCTCAGTGAAGCCTCATTCGACTTGGCTCCCTCGTTACCACTGTAATCCTCGGCCGCCACTGCATAATGATAGGTCGAGCCGCTGACCGTGATCGTATCGGTGAAGGTCAGTCCAGAGGTTGTACCCAAGGAAGTGTAATTTTTGCCCGATTGGGTGGAGCGATACACTTTGTACTGCTTCACATCTTCATCGGAGGAAGCATTCCAGGCCAGCGAGACGTTGCCGACTGTATCCGCTTCGGCAGTCAGATTGCTTGGCGCGGCAGGTGCAACGGTATCCGGTTCCTGAATCGACAGATCGTCGATATACCAGCCATCTTTTACAATCGTATTATCACTTGTAAAGTTGAACAGAAGGTATACCTTCTGACCTGCAAATGCTCGCAGATCGAGATATTGTGTTTTCCAGCCGTTGCTGGTGCCTGTAAATGATAATACCTGCTCAAATGCATTCTGATTGTTGGTGGTGGCTACATATACTTTGCCGAAATCAGAATTGTTTTCGATATCGTACCAATGCTTGAAGCTGAGCAATGCCCCTTTGGGACTGTTGGTCAGATCAATCGGAGGAGCGAGGAAATAGCTGTTAGAGTTGGACGCATATTTGCCTTCGAGATTGGTCGCAAGGACCTTCGTTCCCGAATGTGCGCTTCCGGGGCCACTTACCGGGGTTCCCCATTTCCAAACACTACCCTGTCCACCGACATTGATACCAGCAATATCCTTTTCAAAATCCTGTGTATAGCCAGGTTTGACGCCTTTGGAGACATTAACCTTGTACACTTCGGTTTCAAAACCGTTATTGCCGTAATCATTCACGCGAATATAGTATTCCAGACCGACGCTATCCACCAAGAAAGTCGGGATGGACGCTTGATATGTACCGTCTTTGCTGTCGCCGGAGGTCCGTTCCAACGGAATATATACATAGTTTGACGTACCCGCTGTTTTGGCAAAGGCCTCAACTGCTGTCACCCCGACATTATCCGTTACATGAGCAGTCAGAGGTATGTCAATGCCCTCGAATGCCGCAGCAGACGGTGTATGCTCCAGAACAGGCGCTTCCAGATCATCTCCACCTGTTACAACTTTACCGGATACGGAGCCCAAGCCCTGGACGACAGAGCCGACTGCATCCAATGCATTAATGACACCATGTCCGTAGCCATTGTTCGGAGAGGTAGGATATGTGCTATCCGTGCGTGGTGTAGCTGTATTTTCCAGAATTTCTTCCAGTTGATCCACAGTAAGCGAATGATTCGCTTGCAGCAACAGAGCCGCAAGTCCCGCGACATGAGGGCCCGCCATGGAAGTTCCATTATATCCTCCTTTATAAGCACCGCCAGCAACGGATGATCGAATATTTACACCCGGTGCAGAAACTTCGGGCTTCACTTCGCCATATGGCGACGGTCCCAGCAGTGAGAAGCTGGCCAGCTTGTCATTAAGATCGGTTGCTCCAGTGGCAAAGGATTCCGGATAGTTAGCCGGATTCGCTACCGATCCAGGACCGCCCGGATTGGAAAGGGAAGTATTACCTGCGGAGAATTCAGGGAATATCTGTGCATCCCGCCATGCTTGAACCACAGGTCGGAACCATTCATCGAGGCCAGGTCCGCCGCCCCACGAATTGTTCACCACGTCCGGTGCAAGCTCGGGATGAAGATTGCCTTGGGCATCCCTTGGCGCAAGCAGCCATTGGCCGCCGTCGAGTATAATTGCATCCGTCGTTTCCGGATTAAAAATCCGAACGGCAATCCACTTCGCGCCAGGCGCAACGCCGACCCGGTTCGTTCCATTTTCCTCGGAGCCGACCATCGTTCCCATCGTATGCGTACCGTGGGAATCCGCTTCCTGATCGACCGGCAACGTCGCATGACTATGCGGATCGTACCAGCTCAGCTCGGGATTCACGACATTGCCTGCCGCGTCCAGACCGCGCCATTTGCGATGCAGGGCCGGATGAGTATAGTCTACGCCTGTATCGAGATTGGCCACAACGATTCCGGTTCCGTCGATTCCTTGTTCCCATACTTGGGGTGCATTAATATGTGATATATTCCATTCCACGGTAGATGGGTCTACAGCGTTCTTACCTGCATTGCCGGGCTTCGCCGATGTTTTACTATCGTCCTTTTCCAGCTCTACAGCTTTCTCTGCGGTTGCAGATTTTGCCGTGTCTACTGTCGCTGTTTCAGCAGTTTTGGCGGCTGTCCCCTCTGCCTGCTTGTCAACCGTCACCTTTTGCAGATAACGTGTTTCATTCGGCAAAATTTTGTCTACCTCAGGCAACTGCGAAATATGGTCCAGCACCTCTTTGGTACTTGTGACCGCCAGGGCATTGACAATAAAGTAACTTTTATATTCCTTCACTCCACCGCTCTCCGATTGCTTATCCAAATAATTTTCAAGCCCATATTGGGTTCTTGAAGCGGTTTCACGCAGAGAGCTGATCACATTGCTGCGGACAGCCATTTTGGCGGCAGAGGGTGTTATTTTCTCAAGCGAGGCCTTTTGGAGAGCATTTTTGGAAACCTTGTTTGTGTCTACCTGTTCTTTTAATTTGACCAGATAAGTTACATAGCTGTTCTCCTCAAACTGTTTGGTCAGTTTAGGGGATACCTTCGCGGTCGTTACCTTGTGGGAGCCTGATTTTAGCTCCAGCTTGGAGCCATCCGGTGTGTTATTCGCCAAAGCAGGTTGAACAAAAGAAAAGGCCATAAGCAAAGATAGTCCAATAGATAGTGGTTTTTTGAATCGTTTAGATTTAATCAATTACTTCTCCACTCCTTTTACTAGGTTTAATATTTCTGGTATAACCTGTACAAGAGTAAGACCTCATGCCTTGCACATCAAACCTACGGGCTGCACAGCATGATAGGGTTGGCAACCACCTCCTTCATAGAGTATAGAGGTCAGCATTTTACATCATTCGATCCCTAACGCTCGAAAGTACAATTTGAAATCGCTCTTGGGATTGTTGCAAAATGCTCATGTATAAAACGATTTGGATTTTCTTAGGTGAGTTTATTTCATAGGTGAGTTTGCGAATCCAAAAATAGCAAGCGGTGAAATTCAGCAGATACCAAGAAGAATAAGCAGGAGAATGTCGAAGAGAGAACATGTTATATCATTACATTTTATATTAAAAATTGATATAAAAACATATATTATGGATAGTATAAAGTTATCAAAACAGATATACAAGTGATTTTTTTGCAATTTCCTTGAAATTTATAATTTTTGTATTTTCTATGTACAAAAACCCCTTTGTAGCGGCTGCGTTAATGTTGCATTACACGGTTAGCAGGTGTATACAATCTCTGGATGAGCCGCTCAAAGGGATTTCCGAAGTCTTTCTAAAGCACAATCAGATCATTCTAGTTAAGTACCGAATTGACCGCAGCCAACGCGTCGATCAGGCCATATCCATAGCCGTTATTCGGTGAAGTTTTATATTGGCTGTCTGTCAGCGGCGTTGCTGTTTTCGAAATAACATCCTCCAGTTGATCCACTGTCAAGGATGGCTTGGCCTGGAGCAGCAATGCCGCTAATCCGGCTGTATGCGGGCCTGCCATGGATGTACCGTTCCAGCCCCCCTCATATACTCCGCCAGGAACAGAGGAACGGATGTTTACGCCAGGAGCCGATATTTCAGGCTTCACTTCGCCATATGGAGAAGGACCACGCAACGAGAAGCTCGCCAGCTTGTTGTTAACATCAGTCGCTCCTGTGGCATAGGCTTCCGGCAGATTCGCCGGATTAGCTACAGACCCAGGTCCGCCCGGATTTGATAGTGTCGTGTTGCCTGCGGAGAACTCAGGGAAAATCTGAGCCGCTCTCCACGCCTTGGTGACTGGACGATACCATTCATCCAGACCAGGTCCGCCGCCCCAAGAGTTATTCACCACATCCGGCGCAAGCTCAGGATGCTTCTTGCCATTTTTGTCTACTGGAGCCAGCAACCATTGGCCTCCGTCCAGCAGGATGGAGTCTGTCGTTGACGGGTTGAATACCCGTACGGCAATCCATTTAGCACCGGGAGCAACACCGATTTCATTCGTACCGTTACTGTCCGAGCCAACACTCGTCCCCATCGTATGTGTACCATGTCCATTTGAATCTGTTGGCAGTGATGCTCCGTTAACCGCATCATACCAGCTCAGCTCTGGATTAACGACTTGACCGGAAGCATCCAAACCGCGCCATTTTCTTTTCAGCGCCGGGTGAGTGTACTCTACGCCTGTATCGAGATTGGCAACGACAACCCCTTTGCCGTCAATGCCTTTGGCCCAAACCTGTGGTGCTTTGATTTTGGAAATATTCCATTCGGCTTTGCTCGGTGTTACAGCATCCTTATATACGGATTCCTCCACCGATTTTTGTACATTCTCTTCCGTTACAGTCGTGTCTACAGTAGCTTGTTCGGCTGTCACTTCCTCGACTGCTGGCTGGGCATCCTTATCTATTTCAACCTTTTGAAGCTCCCGCGTTTCATCCGGTAAAATTTTGTCTACCTCAGGAAGTGTGGCGAGATTATCCAATACGTCCTTGGTACTTGTTACCGCAAGCGCGTTCACGATAAAGTAGCTCTTGTACTTTTTGACGCCTCCGTTATTGACTTCCTTCTTTAAGTATTCTTCCACTGGCTGTTGAGATTTTTCAGCAGTATCTATGAGAGAGTTCACAACCGTTGTACGTACAGAAAGCTTAGCGGCAGCAGGGGATATCTGGTCTGCGGAAGCCTTTTGGAAAGCATGCTTGGCAACCGACTCTGTATCTACCTGATCTTTTAATTTAACCAGATAGGTGACGTACTCGCTGGCACTGAATTGCTGGTTCAGCTTGGCTGAAACCTTGGCGGAAATGGTCGAGGCTCCTGCCGCTGTAGTCGTACTCGCATCTCCGTACACCGGAGAAATCAGAGAAAAAGCAAGAATAGCAGTAAAACTAGCCGATAACGTCTTTTTGATATTTTTCGACTTAATCAATACTTTCCATCTCCCTTTACTTGGTTTTTTGATTCTCAAGAACAACCTGCCGACAGCCGCATGAAAAGCTCACAAAATAGCCCTTGGCCCTCACCTCCTTCAAAAAATATAGATTCTAGCATGGAATCCATAGGTCATGATTCTGTGGTGAACAACCAAAGGGGCAGGACCGAGAGAAACAGTACACTGTTTGGGACAAAGGTATCGCTGGCACTTGTACAGCACCATTCTACCTACTATGTCCGTCCCCATGTAAATTTTCAAAATTCAGCTTATATGGCTTTGGAAAAAGTAAGAGAAAACGTGAAGAAAAAAGTAGGATAGGAAGCCAGAAGTGATCGAGGAGTTTAAAATCTGCGCATTAAAATCCAAATTAAAACAAAAGAATGATACAAATGGTATCTTTTGAATCTAGTATAATGTCATAAAAACAGATATACAAGCATTTTTTTGAATTTTTTCCCTTTT
The DNA here is from genome assembly GCF_038592985.1 of Paenibacillus sp. FSL R10-2782. Classification (NCBI taxonomy): domain Bacteria; kingdom Bacillati; phylum Bacillota; class Bacilli; order Caryophanales; family Paenibacillaceae; genus Paenibacillus; species Paenibacillus sp. FSL R10-2782. The sequence continues at coordinate 3,889,004 of NZ_CP151951.1, forward strand.
TCTTTGAAAAAACAAAAAAACTCTTTCGTTTTTACGAGCAGGTGCTACTCTTGGGGGGTGCACTGCTAATCGTAAAAATAAAAGAGATTTTTCGGCAGTCGTTCTGCACTCCAATAGAAGAGTCCAGAGAGGGCTATCTGCCGCTGTTTACTGGTATGGGAACCGAAACGGCTCCATCCGAAATGGATGGCTTTGATAGTGCTTGCGATCTGCCGCATAGAGCAGCGCATTCCCGAAAAGCCATTTGGCTGCACCCGCGACATGTATCCCGATCCACCAGTGCAATGGCTGCTGTGAGGGCTTCTCCTGTATGCTCGAAAAAATGCTCGTGTCCGATCATGTCGTAGCATCCGGTTTTGTGAAGTAATGCCTGCGGCTGCGGCTGGAGGCCGGAAACAAGTACCGTTCCACCGGATTTACGATATTTCTGAATCAATTCGGTAAAGTTAGACTCTCCTGTCATATCCATAAAAGGAACCTTACCCATACGTAGCAGCAAAATTCCTTGCTGGCGGTTAGCCTGACCTCCCATCCCCGAATTTTCAAATGCCGAAGCGGCACCAAAAAATAGAGGGCCTTCCACACTATAGATCGCTACCTGCGGGCAATCATGCTGCTCTGTAACCATATGCGCGCGGACTTTTTCATGCTTGACAGAAGGATCGGGCAATACCTTATCCACTGAAAGTGCACTGCTCATACGCTTGACGAACAGCACAACGGCCAGAATCAGACCTACTTCAACAGCCGTGGTCAGCGTCGTAAATACCGTCAGCAAAAAGGTGACAACCAGTACGATAGAGTCTGCTGTCCGTGTCTTGAGAATGTGTGCAAAATGTTTGCGCTCGCTCATATTCCAGGCGACCACCATCAACACCGGAGCCATACTCGCCAACGGAATATTGGATGCATACGGAGCAAAAACCACCAGAATGAGCAGTACAACCAAGCCGTGTACAATACCCGACATGGGAGAAACGGCACCACTGCGGATATTTGTGGCTGTGCGCGCAATCGCCCCCGTCGCAGGAATGCCGCCAAACAGGGGTGTAAGCAAGTTGGCAACACCCTGTCCGACCAGCTCACGATTGCTGTTATGCCGGGCTCCTGTCATGCCGTCCGCAACCACCGCTGAAAGCAGGGATTCGATAGCTCCCAGCATTGCGATGACAAGTGCGGGCGGCAGCAGCTTCACAATCAGATCCCAGGTCACGCTTGGAACATGCAGCTCAGGCAGAGATGCCGGAATTGCCCCGTATGCGGAGCCGATCGTTGCCACCTGACCCGGAAAAAACCAGGCTGCCACCAGCGTGGATAAGAGCAGGCCAACGAGTGAACCGGGTACCTTGGGCCATTTTTTAGGCACCAGAATGAGGGCGGCAAGACAGATACCCGCCGTTAGAATACTGTACACATTCAGTGAAGGCAGGCGATGGATCAGCTCTGCCATAGAAGGCAGAAACGTTTCATGCCGCTCTACTCCGCGTAAGCCGAGAAAGTTAGCAATCTGGCCGCTGAAAATCGTCACGGCAATGCCCGCCGTAAAGCCAATCGTTACCGGCTTGGGGATGAACTTAATTAACGCGCCTAGCCTCAGCACGCCCATTAAGATGAGCATAATCCCCGCCATAAAACCGGCTATGAGCAAATTTTCATAACCGTACTGCATGACAATAGCCAGCAAAATAGGAATAAAAGCGCCCGTAGGTCCGCCAATCTGAAATTTGGACCCTCCTAACAGTGAAACCAAAACTCCTGCCACAATGGTCGTGTACAGCCCGTATTCCGGCTTTACTCCTGATGCAATGGCAAACGCCATGCCGAGCGGAATGGCCACAATTGCCACGATACTTCCGGAAATCAGGTCCTTTCGCAAAGCTCCTGCGTTATATCCCTCGAACCTTCCCATCCACTTCATCCTCTATAACCCTTCTTTTCTGTAGTAGCATTACTTCTCGTTCCGTATACCCTCCAGCAACGAGATCGCTTCGACCAGATGATTGTCAAAAATTTGCCGCGCCACCGCAAGCAGTTCCGTCAAGAGCGGGTCCCGCAACGAGTAAATGACCGTCGTGCCTTCCTTGATGCTGCTCACCAAATTTTTGGCGCGCAACACGGCCAACTGCTGCGATACGGCAGAGCCTTCGGAACCGAGCGCAGTCTGTAGCTCATTTACGTTCCGCTCCCCTTCACTCAACACCTCCAGAATGCGGATGCGCAGAGGGTGAGCCAATGCTTTAAAAAAGTCGGCCTTAAATTTCTGGAGATCGCCTTCCATGCTTGCTCCGTCCCCCTCACAAAAATTGTTCAGTAAACCATCAACAATCTCTGAATATTTGAATATTTAGACAGTAACAGGTTTGGGTCATTTGAACTATGATTTAACTCACACCTCACCATGATTAAAGTCACATCTTTCCATTCTCCCTCTTTTCAGGGTTGACAGCTTCCACAGGTTTCCATTAACATAGCAATTAACTTTAGGAAAAGGGGGCCGACAGACATGACTGAGCTTTACATGATGGTGACAGACAGGCAGCATGACAAAACCATATATATGAATTTTCGTCTCATCGGCCCCGTTCGGGCGACATGATGGGTGACATCGCGCTGTCTGACAGCGTGATTAACCAGGCTTTTTTCTGTATTTAATGCTATTGGAAGGACAGGTTATTTTACGTATGAATGATGTATAGATCATGGCGTGTAATGACACTTTCGGTGCAGGAAGCCGTAGACGACAAGTCTGCGGCTTTTTTTATTTTCTTTTTAAAGCTTAATTTGTATGTCATTTTTGATTTACATGAAGAAGGGAACTATCCAACGATATGAATATACAACACACAACAGACTCGTTCTTAGAAAAAGGACCTTACAGCCATCTTATGAAGCTTCCGGCTGGCGATTTGACCGTATATGCTTCTCAGCAGCTTTTCTCCTCACTGGATTACAAGGTGTTCGAGATGGCTAATAACAATTTACAAATTCCTGGTATCCGCTATATGGGCTATACTCCAGATGTACATGTAGGCATCGGAACCTGCATCGGTACGACTGCGGTATGGGGAATGGAGGACGGCTATGTATCTCCCTCCATCGTCGGCAGCGATATCGGCTGCGGCATGCGTGTACACCTGACGAATTTGCACAAGGATGCCTTGAAGGAAACCAAGCTGCGCCGCAAGCTGGTCAAGACCATTGATAAATATTTGCCAATGGAAGCCCACCAGCGGGGACATTATTCAGATATCCGGCTGGAGCATATTGTACGCAAGGGCCTGCATGGATTGCCCAATAAATATATTCCAGACAGCTACACGCCTAAAAAATCAACCTCACTCACCCATGTAGAGCACAGTAAATTCTCATTTGATGAAGAGGTACTTAATCTCGTCGAAGATCGCACGTGGCACCGGGCTCACCGACAGCTTGGCACGCTGGGTGGAGGCAATCATTTCGTTGAAATTCAGGCGATTGAGATTGCCGAGCACAACCGTGAAATAGCCGAAGCCTGGGGAATGTTCGACGGTCAGGTTGCCGTCATGGTCCACTCCGGATCACGTGCCTGGGGTGGAGCGGTCAGCCAAACCAGCTCGTCTGCCATTGCCAAAGCAATGGGTCGCCTTGGGCTTGGCACCTCTGATCCAAGGCTGGTATTTGCCCCTCTGGAGCATCCCGAAGCTGCGCATTACATCAATATGATGTACTCGGCGCTGAACTATGCGGTGGTAAACCGACATTTGATCGCTTTTTCCGTACGTGAAGCCTTCCGTGATGTCTTTGGCACAAAGTGCGAGTTGCGCACCTTGTACGATCTGATGCACAATTATGGTTGGGAGGAATCCCACCCGGATCACGGTAATGTGTTTGTGCATCGTAAAGGGGCTACCCGCGCTCTTCCAGCCGGACATCCCGACAATCCAAAACCTTACCGGGAAACAGGACATCCGGCCTTGATTCCCGGTTCTATGGGGACGTCCTCCTATATTATGGTCGGCCTGCCGGGCGGACAGGATAACTTCCACTCCATTTGCCATGGAGCGGGCCGTATCCGTTCACGCTCTGCGACCAAACGGCTCGTAAGTGTGGACGATTTTGCCGGAGCACTTGGTGTAGGGACAGACGACGAGATTGTGGTCAATCAGTCATCGCTGGAAAGCATTCTCGACGAATCTCCCCAAGCCTACAAAAATGTAGATGATATTATTGAAAGTGTCACCGGGGCAGGACTCGCAGCCGTTGTAGCCAAATGCAAGCCGCTGGCCGCCCTGAAAGGAGCCAAATAATTGAGTATAGACATCCCAGCTATTTACGAATTTGATGAACGTACGGATGGGCGTATTACCGGCTATGCCGCTTATGCCCGTCTGATCGACGGCATCAGTGAGGCCCTATATAACCGCTATGGCGTAAAATATGAGCTGTATGCCAGCGACGATCCCAATATTGAGTATTGGGACTTGCTGGAGGAGGACATTCGTTCAGGCAGCCCGGATCTGGAGCATGTGGCACGGGTCTTTGATCGCTTAGAGGAACGTACCATCCAATATGACGATGACGGGCCCACTCCAGAATACGGCGTGCACCTGTCGATGCGTAATAATGTATTCGCCTATCCCAAATGGGGCATCGCGCTGGCGCGGGTTCCCTTTTTCCGTGAGAATGGCGTATACAATGAAGATTACGTATTTGCGACAGGCGATCAGGAACTGCAAGGCTTCCTTGCAGGCGTACGCGGGCGTGAACGCAAGCAGAACATGAAACGGGTCACCGTCTTTACTGACACAAGCCGCGGATTATCCCGGCAGGCAGAGCCTATTACCCGTGCCATTACGCGGGATGACGTTATTTTGAAAGCGGAAATCAAGCGGGATATTTTCCGTTCACTCGATCAGTTTTTTGAAGCAGATCGTACCTTCTATCAGACTTATAATATTCCTTACAAACGCGGTATTCTGCTGTATGGCCATCCGGGCAACGGGAAAACAACGCTTGTTAAATCTATTGCGAGCAGCGTACCGGGTCCGGCCGCCTACTGGCAAATTACGGAGTATACAACCAGTGAATCGGTCAAAGAGGTATTCGAGGCGGCTACCCGTCTGGCTCCGATGGTGCTGGTCATTGAGGATATTGATTCCATGCCGCAGGAGGTTCGTTCCTTTTTCCTGAATACGCTTGATGGTGCTACTTCCAAGGAGGGTATCTTCCTGATCGGAACGACCAATTATCCCGAAAAAATTGATCCGGGTCTGATGAATCGGGCGGGTCGTTTCGATCGCGCCTATGAAATCAGTCTGCCGGACGAAGCACTGCGATTAGCGTATCTCAAGCTGCGTAACTTCCTTGTTTTTGCAGGAGAGACAGGTACACAGAAGGCGGCAGCGATGACTGACGGCTTCTCCCTGGCCCAGCTCGGAGAGCTGTATGTCAGCACTGCACTGGAATGGCATGAGAGTGGAAAAACAGATATTGAGCTGATTATTAAAGGTATGAGAGGCGAGCTAGATAAGAGCCGCAAGCAGGACTGGTTAAAAAATGTAGCCGAAGGACGCGTTGGATTCTTCTAAATCATCATAAAAACGAAAAACCTCTCATGCCCATAATGGCGCATTTAGAGGTTCTTCTTTTTTCCAGCTTCGTTTTTATTCTGTTTCCCCGCTCAACCGATTTAAAAACTGAATAGCTCGTGAACTGGTGGGCTGCTCCAGAACCTCATGTGGCGTCCCCTGTTCAACGATCACACCCTGATCCATCAAAATAACATGGTCAGCGACCTCGGCGGCAAACTTCATTTCATGGGTGACAATGACCATGGTCATGCCTTCGGCAGCCAGTTGCTTCATAACTTTAAGCACCTCGCCTACCAGCTCGGGATCAAGCGCAGAGGTCGGCTCGTCGAACAATAGCACCTCAGGCTCGACCGCCATTGCCCGGGCAATACCGACCCGCTGCTGCTGTCCGCCTGACAACTGATGTGGATAGGATTCCGCTTTGTCCGCCAGTCCCACCTTTTTAAGCAGCTCCAATCCGCGTTTGCGTGCCTCGTCCTTACTCTTCTTCTGAACGGTGACTTGGCCCTCCATTACATTTTGAACTGCTGTCATATGCGGGAACAGGTTGTAGGATTGAAACACCATACCCGTTCGCTTGCGCAGCGCCAAGACGCTTTCCTGCCGCAGCTTCGTTTCTTTGGCAAAATTCAGTGCAATATCCCCAACCTGAATCTCACCCTGATCGGGAACCTCCAGCAAATTCAGACAGCGCAAAAGCGTTGTTTTACCAGAGCCGGACGGGCCGATGATCACCAGCACCTTCCCTTTATCCAACGTCACATTAACACCCTTCAGCACCTCTAGCGAGCCGAACGATTTGTGTATATTCCGAATTTGGATCACCGGTACAATCTCCTTTATCTAACGGAAAAACGGCTCAGCCGCTTCTCCAGGTAATTTTGCAGCACGGTCAATACGGTGCTAAACAGCAGATAAATAACCCCCGCCTCGGTATACACCAATAACGGCTCATACGTGGTGGCTACAATCTGGTTAGCTGTTCTGAACATTTCCACATAGGTGATGGTCGCAGCTAGCGAAGTATCCTTGACCAAACTGATGAAAGAATTCGCTAACGGCGGTACGGACACACGGGCTGCTTGCGGAAGCACGATACGTCGCAGCACTTGCCAGCGTGTCATTCCCAAGGAATATCCCGCCTCCCACTGGCCTTCCTGAATGGATATAATTGCCGCACGCATAATTTCGGAGCCATAAGCCCCCACGCTGAGCGTAAAGCCGATCACTGAAGCTATAAATGGATCCAGCGTAATGCCAACTGAAGGCAAGCCGTAGAAAATAATATACAATTGCACCAGCAACGGTGTTCCACGAATCACCCACACATAGAAGCCGGAAATCAGCTTGAGTATTTTCCATTTGGACAGTCGAGCCAACGCCGTAACCAGCGCCAATATCAAGCCCAGAGCAAAAGAGATAAGTGTGAGCGGAATCGTAAAAGAAACCCCTGCTTTCAGCAGAGGCAGTAATGAATCGATAATAATTTGTATCTGGCGATCATCCATTGTGCAGACATCCTTTAAAAAGATAAATTTGCGAAAGTCCGGTTCGACATGGCGAGACTCCGGTTATTCGGGTGTTATTTGGATACGTCGGCTCCAAAATATTTCTCGGAAATTTTCAGGTACGTACCGTCAGCCTTCATGTCAGCCAGCGCTTTGTTAACTTCCTTGATCAAGTCTTCGCTACCTTTATTAAAAACAGCCGCGCTGTGTGAAGCATCTGGAGATTCATCTACCTTTTTGATGGGAGCGTCAGGCTTTTGCTTCTTCAAATCAAGATAGGACAAACCATCATTGACGGTCGCATCGACCCTTTTGGATGTCAGGAGACCAATCGCCTGATCGAATCCATCCGTTGCCACAATTTCCGCGCCATTGCTCTTCGCGATTTGAGTCAGGTTGCTGGTCAGGGATTGCCCGGCCTTTTTACCTTTCAGATCAGCAAACTTTTTGATGTCATTATTATCTTCGCTCACGATCAGCACTGCCTTGGAGACAATATATGGATCGGAGAAATCGTATTTTTGCTTGCGTTCATCTGTAATGGACACTTCATTGAACACCGTGTCAAACCGTTTGGAGTTCAATCCCGCGAATATACCATCCCATTGCGTTTCAATAAACTCCGGCTGTACGCCCAGACGCTTACTTACTTCAGTTGCAATATCAACGTCGAAGCCTGTCAGCTTACCAGCAGCATCATGGTAGGTAAATGGAGCATAGGTACCTTCCGTACCGATTCGCAGCTTGCCGCTCGCTTTTACAGATTCCAAAGTAGCTGTGGCGGTTGTATCTGCTTTTCCATTAGTAGACCCGGCTTCCCCGGTTGAAACATTATTTGAATTAGCACCTTTGTCGTTGTTGCCGCAGGCCGAAACCAGCAAAGCCATTACGATCAGTACGACTGGTAAAAATCTAAATTTTTTCATGTTAACCACACTCTTTTCCTTTTTCTTGATAACCCGGCACGTAGCTGGCTCATTGAATAGTACATCATTCATTTTTACACGTCAATGCTTTTATCCAATAATCCCTATGCAAAAGGTGAGCTATAAAATTTCTGGGCTCAAAGTTATCCTAGGTTGACTCATTCATAGACAGACTATTCATTTGATCTATCCTCACAGTAACTTTTTTCTGTACCTTTACGTCCAAGGTTTCGTATAATAGATTTCAATATGAAGATTAGTAATATTTACCTCGTCTTTGAATGAAAGGAAGGCATTATGGAAACCCAAAATTCAACCCTATCCTCTGCTTCACCCGAAGGAAGACGTTCAGCTTGGGCCACCTTCACTTCGCCTTTAAGGCAATCCAAAGCGTTCACTCTACTGTGGCTTGGACATTGGATCGCTATGCTGGGAACCTCGGTCACCACCGTCATTTTGCCACTGGTTATCTATTCCCTGACCGGCTCGACTACAATCATGGGTCTGGCGATGACTGTCTATATGCTGCCTAACGTGCTTATTCTGCCCTTTGCCGGGATGATCGTGGATCGGATTGACCGAATCCGTCTGCTTCTGTTCACCAACATTGCCCGCTTTGGGCTGATGTTCGCTGCGGCGGTGTTGATGTTTACCGACGGGATGAAACTGCCGTATCTGTTCGTTGGCCTTGCCTTATACGGATTGATGGACGGTATCTTTAATCCGGCTTATTCTGCCCTGCGCGCACAGGTATTTACGCCGGACATTCGCAATGCGGCTAACGCGCTCAGTCAGATTAGTATTCAAGCCGTCCGCCTTCTCGGCCCTCCACTGGGCGGCTTCATTGTATCCTTCACCTCACCAGGGGTCGGCTTTGGTCTGGATTCTGTCGCCTATCTGATATCTTTTGCCTGCTTCTGGATGCTGAGCAGTCATTTGGCCTCGATCATCGGTAAGCGCCAGGCAAATGCAGAACAACAGGATCAGGAAGGTCAGCATTTTCTCAAAGATTTTATTGCGGGCTTTACGATTCTTAAAAGTCATCCGTGGCTGTGGATTACGATTCTGGCTTTTTCCTTCATTAATATTTGTTACTCAGGCATTATTGCAGTACTCATTCCGTGGCTGTTCAAGGTTCATCATAGCTACAGTCCAGTCGTGTATGGCGTTGCGATGGCAAGCAGCGGCATCGGCGCTATGCTGGGTGCCTTTGTATACGGGTCGCGCAAGCACTGGAAGCATCGCGGCCTGCTCGCTTACCTTGGAGCTTTTATCAGCGGGCTTGCTTTATTATTGTTGTCTGTAGTCACCTGGATGCCGGGACTGATTATGAGCATGATGCTTGAAGGGTTCGGCATTATGATATTTGCAATCATTTGGGAAACAAGCCTTCAGGAAATGGTTCCCGCCGAATCCTTTGGCCGTGTAGCCAGTCTGGATCTAATGTTTTCCTTTGCCTTACTGCCTGTAGGCTATCTGGCTGTGGGTGCGATGGCGGACAAGCTTGGCGGCATTTTCACTATCGGTCTATTTTCAACCGTTGGCATGTGCATCGTGTTGGGTGTCTTATGTGTTCCACATATCAGACGGTTTCAATAAAAAAAGCTGCTCCTGCTGGTTCATTTGCGAACCTTGCGGGAAGCAGCTTCTTTTCATTTTGTAGCCTTATGCCCTATGAGGACTAGTGGAATCGATTATTTATGGTTTAGCCTCTGCTCCGTCCAACGGAACGGAAGATCAAGCTTACGATGACAACCAGTACAATCGCACCAATTAATGCAGGAACGATGTAGAACGATCCGATTACAGGACCCCAGTTTCCCAGAATCAAGCTTCCCAACCATCCACCGATAAAACCGGCGATGATATTGCCAATTACACCACCCGGAACATCACGACCTGCGATAATTCCTGCCACCCAACCAATAATACCTCCAACAATCAATGCCCATAACCAACTCATTTTACTTCACCTCGTTTAAGTTTTTTATCGTTGTGTTCTATTATTAACCACTCGAACTCCTTTTGAACATGTCGAGCACAAATGGTTAATATTACCTAATGAACAGAACAATGACTTAGGAGCTTGATACCATCCTACGTGCCTACCTGCCTATTTATAACCCTTGTGTGAAAAGAGTGTCTCAAATGGGGGTTATCCTTGTGTTCCTGCTTTCTTTGTGCCATTCTCACATTATGGCTTTGTTAAAGTCACTTCATGCATAATTCGCAAAAATAACTGATCTAAGGAGTGACCTCAACTGGAATGTCGTATCGGATGTGCCGCGTGTTGTATTGCTATTACAATTTCATCCCCTATTCCGGGCATGCCTGACGGAAAACCGGCTGGTGTCCCTTGCCCACAGCTCACTTTGGATAACCGTTGCCGATTGTTTGGCAAGCCTGAGCGTCCAGCCGTATGCAGTGGCTTTCATGCTGATGAAGATACGTGCGGAAGCACCAACGAAGAAGCATTTGAGCTGCTGAGAGAGCTGGAAAAGTCAACTCTACCGGGTAAAGCTTGAGTAGATACTCATTCTATATATGAAGGAGGATTTTTTCACTATGAATTTCATTGAAAAAAGAATTGCCGAATTGAAGCAGTATCAACCGGATCTGACCGCCCCGAAGGATATCGGGCAGTTCTGGGACAAAACACTGGAAGATGTACAGGCTAAACCCGTGCGTGCGTTCAAAACACCAGTGGTAACGCCGTATCCTCATATTCATGCCTCACGGGTTACCTTTGAAGGTGTAGATGATACGCCACTGCATGCTTGGTATATACGCCCCCAATTTGCCGGAAATCAAAAGCTGCCGTGTGTTGTCCTTTTCCATGGCTACACAGGTGGCAAGGGCTATCCTGAGGATTACTCGTCCTGGCTGATGCTTGGCTTTGCTGTATTTGCCGTAGATATACGCGGTCAGGGGGGTGAAACAGGAGACCGTCTGGATGAACCTCATGGTACGGTTAAAGGCTGGGTAACGAAAGGGATCCTTGATAAGGATACCTGCTACTACAAATCGATAACGACAGATGCCCTCAGAGCCGTAGATTGGTGGCAGAGCAGCCGGATGTGGATGCGAGCAAAATCGCAATCTCTGGGGCTAGCCAGGGCGGCGGACTTGCATTAATGGTAGCTGCGCTCAGCGATAAGCCTGCTATTACAGTGGCTGACATTCCTAATATGTGTCATATGGATTTTGGAATGATGAATTCTACCAGCTCGCTGACAGAAGCTGCCGAATTCGCAAACCGATTCCCGGAGCATTTGGAGCAGGTGCTACATACATTGAGTTATTTTGACGTCATGAATCTTGCTCATCGCATTCGTATTCCTGTCATGGTATCGGTAGGACTCAAGGATACCGTATGTATGCCAGAAACGATTTTTGCCGCATATAGTCGCATTGAATCGCCTAAAACAATTGAAGTTTATCCATTTACAGGACATTGGGTGGAAGGCTTTCAAAGACGCAAAACTGCTGAATTTTTGGTGAAATCTTTAACATTGAATTGAACTGGTTTCCGGTGCACAAAAAAAGAACACCACGCGTTAAACTGCGCAATGCTCTCTTCTCTTCTGCACCGGGGCTTAAGGAATAGCTCCTCAAATCTCACTCGACGTATACTAAAATATTACGATGCGGCTCGCTGCTCTGCTGCCGAATCCCCTGTCCATTTTCTCACCCAAACCCAATCCATAATGATCAGACCAAAAGGAATGAAGGACGCCAACATCATGAATAGAGGCCGCCGGAGGGACCAATTCAGTGCTGATTTGCCATAGATCAAAGCGACGAGGAGCAGCAAAAAGCTGATCCGGTATATGTTACCGATCACCATGACTGTCTGGGTCATGCCCGCAGCTTGCAGCGGCTGATGGGTGAATAGTATTGCCAAATACGCTATACCTTGAATCCAGAGCATGAGTCGGACACGCCCCAAAGGTGTTCTTAACACAAATTCGTTCCCCTTTCCCAAAGCCAGGATGTTTTTCATCCTACACTTCCTTCATTATAACGAAAAGGTTCCTAAACTCCAACCGATTCAACTTCAACTCTAAACCATCCAACTTCATGTTTTGACCAAATGAGTTGTGTCTGATACAGTTGTGTAAGAGGTGATTGCAAAATGCTTAAACTGGGAATACTGGACCAGTCTCATATTCCTGAAGGCGGTACTGCTCAGGATGCCTTGTCCCATACAACAGCGTTGGCGCGTGAAGCCGACAAGCTGGGGTATAGCCGTTATTGGGTGTCTGAGCATCATGCGTCGAAAATGCTTGCACACTCCAGTCCTGAGGTGCTGATCGCACATTTGGCTGCCAATACGTCACGTATTCGTGTCGGCTCAGGCGGTATTATGCTGCCACACTACAGCGCATATAAAGTCGCTGAGAATTTCCGGCTGCTAGAGGCGCTACATCCGGGCCGAATTGACCTGGGTCTGGGGCGTGCTCCCGGCGGTTTGCCGCTGGCAACACGTGCCTTGCAGGAAGGTAAGCACCAATCCGTCGAGCAATATCCACAACAGATTCTCGATTTAATTGATTATTTCCATGATTCTGTGCCTGCTGACCATCGGTTTGCCGGGCTTCATGCGGCACCGACGATTTCAACCATTCCTGAACTGTGGCTGCTCGGTTCCAGTGGAGAAAGCGCAAGATTAGCCGCGATGATGGGCGCATCCTATGCCTTTGCCCAATTTTTCGGCACACCAGGTGGGATAGAAGCTACCACACGTTACCACGATCAGTATCAGCCTTCCATCCTGGGCGATAAGCCCCGCTCCATGGCAGCAGTTACTGTGTCATGCGCCGAAACTACAGAAGAGGCCGAGCAGTTGGCTTCCAGCGCCAGCCTGTTTTTCCTGCTGCTTATGCAAGGCAAAGAATTGACTTCACTGCCATCGGTAAAAACAGCACTATCCTATCCGTACACGGAGTTTGATCGCGAGCGACTGCGTCAGTCAGCAGCATGGCGCGTTGTCGGTACACCCGATCAGTGTAAGGAGCAATTACTACGCTTGGCTGAGCAGTATCGTACCGATGAGCTGCTAGTTGTCTCATCCATTCATGACTTTGATAAGCGCGTTCAGTCCTATCGTCTGCTGGCCAAAGCTTTTGATTTGGCTTAAACACAGTTAACCTTTATTTTCGAATATTTATAAAACCCAAAACCCCCGCCTACCTGTAAGGGCAAAAAGCGGGGGTTCTTTGTTGAGGAATGATCCATTAGGACCAAACTCTATGTGCTATGGAAGTAGTTAAAGCACCACGAAAGTCGAATATCATATGGTACTTTAGTATTATGAATACCGGAACTAAAGTGCTGAATGTGTCCTCCTAAAGTTCCGATTCCCATATACCAAAGACGCATACTCTATAATCCAATATTGAAAAGTATGGACCCAAAAGTCCCATGTTCTTTACTCATTCCGGGCATGATCCCTGTTGTGCCTTAAGGCTCTATACCCCATGCCAGCTTGCCCTGTTGATAGACAGTTGCACGGTCCCAGTTTGCGAAGGCAGTTTGGCTGGCACTATACGAATAATCGTTGGTTTCATCAAAATGGCTCCAGTTCGCAGCATGGATACGGGGTTGGATTTCTCCGCTTTCCCCACCGGGCTGAATAGTACCCGTTCCATCAGCAAATGAAATTTCCACGTATTTATCAGCCTTGGCCTTCGGTTCTGGCAATGTTACAAAAGTTGCTTTTACCTTTTCATTTCCAACCTTGGCCCAGTCTACAAAAAATTGCTGACCCTGTTTGCTTTCATCTGTGTAATAGTAGCGAATTTTCAAATCACTCAGCTTGACCGCCGTTTTTCCTGTGTTTTTGATATTAAATTCAGGGCGGATTACGTTATCCTTGGCATTGGTGTCTCCGGAACGATATTGAAGCACAATCCCTTGATCGTCAGCACCTGGTGTATTTCCTCCGTTGCCATTATCACCGCCGTTATCTCCACCATTGTTTCCGCCTCCACCATTGGTACTGGAGCCTTCCAGAATTGCCTGCTTTACGAATTTGCCGGAAGCCGACAATTGAGAATCAGGCCATCCCCCTTTACGGTTTGCACCAGACAAGAGCGCAGCAGAGGTCTCATTTTTATCTGCCAGTGACCAGTTTGCCCAGCTAATTCCACGGCTGGCCAGAAAATCGGTCCACACCTTAGCTTCATTCAAGAACGGACCGCCATTACCCGAAGCATCGCTTGTTCCCCATTCGGTAGCAAATATGCCCACGCCCTTGTTCAGCGCGTAATCGACGCGATCCCGCAGGTATTGTCCGTGCGTACCGGCATAGAAATGCACGGTATACAGTGTATTTTTGTCTGGAAGCGGGTTATCTGCTGCATCGTGTACATCCTGGCTCCACGTGCCTGTACCCGCAATAATAATATTATCCGGGTCTTTGGCCCGAATGACCTGAGATACCTCCAACGCATAAGGACGGATTTGGTTGTTCCAGTTCACGTTTCCGTTCGGTTCGTTGGCAAGCTCATAGATCACGTTTGGTAAATGACCATACTGAGTTGCAAATTCATTAAAGAAAGCCTTGGCTTCATTTTTATGAATGTTCGGATCACCATCCGAGAGAATGTGCCAGTCAATAATAACGTATAATCCCAGCTTCTGTGCTGCCTCAATCGCTTCCTTCACTTTATTTTTTAATGAAGGATTGGCAATATAACCATCTTCCTCGGTGTATAGCGCAACCCGGAACACGGAAATGCCCCAGTCGTCCCGCAGCCATTTCATCGAGTCCTCATTCACCAGATCCCCAAACCATTGGACACCATGAGAGCTGATCCCTTTGAGCTGCACAGGCTTCCCGGTTTTATCCACCAGCCTACCATTCTTCACTGAAAGCTGTCCGTAACGCTCCACGGGAGTTGTCCCGGCAGCCTCTGCGGTCTGCGTATTCCAGTTAAATCCGTTCGTTAACGTCAACAGTAGCACCGCAGTTAACATCACCGCTACTCTTTTTGCGATCCTTGACAGGACCCATTGCCTATTCATCATTTACACATTCCTTCCTTTTTATAAAGTGGATAAGCTTATCAGTACGTTGTTCTCCGCCTTTTTGCTCCCCTCCTTTATACAGCAAGAGGATCAGGTCCAACATTAGGTGTCACTTACCTGTATATGGATGTTACTACTATTATAGTTAGTTCTATGTTACATTTCGACTTTATGGTGGAAAATGAACAGGAAGTCACGGTTTCGGGACAAAATACCCACCTGAAAATTTCGGAATTTGACAAATCTTCCCATTATTAAAGAAGATTCTAAAACTTCTATACAATATAAAAAAAGACTGCTACCCATGCCCTTCGGCCCGGTATAGCAGTCTTATACATGATCATGTATGTGAATCAAATAATGTCAAAAATATCGTATTAACGTATATTCTGCCTATTGCCCCTTAGCGGCTGCCTGAGATCCTGTAGTCGTCTGATCTTCCTTCATTTCGCCGCCATCCGTCAATTGACCTGTCAGTATAGTCTCAGATGAGTTGCCCATTACCTTGTCGATCAGTTGCAGCCAAGGCTCTTCACTTCCTCCACAGCTCTCAATATCACCAAGCAAGGAGTCCAACGTGGTTCCTTCTTCTGGCAAATCAATAACTAAACTGTCTTCGTCTACCTGGATGGTGCAGCAGGTTTTCATTGTAAATCCCTCGCTTAATTCTTATTTGAGCATGCACACGCAGGCTCAGATGGGATTAATTCCCATGGGTTCCAAGGATAAGCCCTTTGAATCCGTTTGATATTATAAACCTATTGTTTTGAAATTGCAATGAACAAATCTTGAACTTTTTTCAGAAATTAGCGAGGGACTACATAAAATTTTCAATAATGGCTAGATCCGAGTAACGATTTGATCCACCAAGCCATATGCTACTGCTTCCTCTGCCGTAAGGAAGTGATCTCTGTCGGTATCTTTTTCCACACGCTCCAGCGGTTGCCCGGTATGATCTGCCAAAATACGGTTCAACTGTTTCCTGCTCTTAATCAGACGCTCGGCATAAATCAACACATCTGAAGCTTGGCCCTTGGCTCCGCCCAACGGCTGGTGAATCATAATCTCACTGTTGGGCAACGCCATCCGCTTGCCCTTCGTGCCTCCGGTCAGCAAAATCGTACCAAAGCTCGCTGCCATGCCTGTGCATATAGTAGATATATCATTTTTCACAAATTGCATTGTATCATAAATAGCAAACCCTGCTGAAATGGACCCGCCCGGACTGTTAATATACATCTGTATGTCCTTCTCGGAGTCCTCGGCGGTAAGATGCAGCAGTTGCGCTACAATGACATTTGCCATATGATCCTCAATCTCGCCCGACACCATAATGATACGATCCTTTAATAGCCGGGAATAAATATCATAGCTTCGCTCTCCGCGACTTGTGTGCTCAATTACATAAGGAATGGTGCTCATTTGCCAAAACTCCCCTCTTGTTAAGCGGCCATCCTAGCCTGCATGTCATGGGAAGGATTAGAGTTCATTTGAGCGCCGGAAGAATAAAAGCTCTGATACAGCACAGATCCGGCAATCGCTATTGGCTCAGCCATATCGTTCAAGCCAAGCGCAATCCAGCGTTGTGCGTCTCCTGCACGAAAGGCCGCCAAATAAGCCTTAAACCATTCCCGCTCCACTTCATGCTCAGGTAGGGTTACAGACTCCAGCCCATTCCCCTCTTTGTACTTCTGGGCAAGCAAAGCGCGGGCACGGCTTAGAGCCGCTTTTACCGCGCCCTCCGTCGTATCCAACAGTTCTGCCGTTTCCGACGCCGTATAGCCCCATACATCCCGCAGCACCAAGATGGTCCGCTGCCATGGTGATACATGTGTCATTAAATATTGAAGCGCGAGTTCCAAATCTGGTGTGTAATTTTCTTCATAACACAGTGAAGGCTCATCATACTTTCGGGTATAATTTCCTTCGCTAGGCACAGATAGGCGCTTTTGAGCATTTTGCCTGCGAATATCATCAATCCACCGATTCCGCGCGGAACGGATTAAATAAGCCTCGCCATTTTCCAGGTCATGCAGTTTTTTCTCAGATTGCAGCATATGCAGAAAAGTCGCCTGCGCCAAATCCTCCGCATCCCATGTGGAGCCTGTCAACGAAAGACAGTAGCGATACAACGCAGGAAGTACTTTTTCATTCCCCTTAGCGTGGGAAGATTCATTATTCATCCGTTCGGATATCACAAAGGCCATATTTGGGGCCCCCCCTTTGTTCAGTCCATTTGAGTTTGAGTGTTTCATTGAGGTAGACGGAATTGTGTATCAAAAGGATACGGTCGTTTAATGGTTTTATTGTAACAAGTAAAATAAACAAAAAACAGCTGAAACCTCACATCTACCTCTGTCCAAATGAATGTCGATTTTTCGCAAATAAAGGAAGTTTCAATTCATCAAACGAGTGTCTATAGTCTCACTGACTTTATTCCTACTTCTGAACATATGTAAATTTTTATTTAAAAGAACAAATGGGGTTTACACACGATAATAATCCTAAACCCTACGAAAATAGCCCTCAGAGGTTAGAGTATCCTAGGTTCGGGATAATCCTGATGATGCCAAGTTAAAGCTTTTGGAGCTTTTCCTTCGCATTTAGACTAATCCACAATCATTCGTCCGGCTCCGCCACCTTGCCAACGCCCTGCTGTGCGTTTCCCCCGTCCAGCGCCTTCCATAATAAGAACTAACTGTCTGTGAAGCTGTACCTGGGAATAGTCTCTGTATTCCGCACCGCTTCGGTTTGCAATGTAATGCTGGATTGATTCTCTGTCCACGGCTTCCAGGTTCAGGCACATAAGCGCAAACATACAATCCATCGGATCGGTTGTGCCGCTTTTAAGCAGCTCCGATGCGAAGTAACGCATCGTCTCCGGACGCAATGTACTCTGCTTCACACCTGCAAAGGGAGCATGAATATCGCTCCATGTATTGAATTCGGTAGCCATGTCAGCAAAATCCTGATAGTCCGAGCGAAGCACGGCTCCATCTTTGAGCTTAAACCTGCCCAGCTCCAGCTCATCCAGACCCAGCTCTGGCTCATCCTCCAGCACAATATCCGCATGATGAACCGTGAAATCCGGTCGATCCGTTTGTTCCATAAATAGGAGCCTCAACACCGACAGCCGCCCCGTAGCCTTATATGGCACTTCCTGCTCTTGCTCCAGCAGGTACAGCCTGCCCTTGTGCTTTACAATGCCTCTGCCAATGGTCAGCGTGTGCTCCCCGACAGTGACGTTCATCCCGGTAATAATGCCATCCGAATAATCCTGATACCGGATATCCAGAAAACTGCGAGGATAATCTCGCAGATTTTCCAGCATCTCGGTTTTAAGAATACGGCCTTTCTCAAACTTCGGAACGATATGGGTTAACATGGTTGCCCTCCTTTCACAATTCTTCTTTATTCAGAGGAACAGACAGCCGATTCACACCGGGCGCAGGAGGCGGAACAGTAACTCCATCACCGGTGGGCTGAGCTTTACTTCCTCCGAGTAATCCAGTAAACAGACGAAAATTCTTTTCTAAAAATCTGCGTATATCCATCGTGCTCCCCCTGATTGAAAACTGTGATACATTAGAATTTTAAGATCTATTTATCTGCCTTACATCCCGGCTCCCCGCTCGGCCTGCTCACGCAGGATATGATTCAGCTCACGTTTGTCCACGACGTAGGTACGAGCGATCAGATCGTGAAGGGCTTGTTTTCTAGCTGTGAAGGCTGTCATGATAAAGCCGATGCACAGAATGATAGCGGATATAAACTTACTCCAATGGCGGGCACTGGCACGTCCAAAGCTGAGCCTCTGGTTAAACTCATCAACCACGATGATCCCGAGAGCCAGCTTGCCCACGGAGGCTTTGCATTTGGAAGATTCCATAATCGCATGATACAGCCACATTACACCCCAATTAAGCAAAGTCTGCCCAACCATCTTCATGGTGAAAATAGGGGGCGATCCGTCTGTGAGTAAAGAGGTTGCCGCCGAAGAAGACCCCCAGTCCCCAATGGCTTGAATCACAAACCAGATCAGACCCAGAATCATAAACACGAACCACATCAACAGATTGTCAATAATACTCGCCAAAACCCGTTTCCAAAAACCTGCGTATAACATATTACATCCTCCATATATTATATTTATATTCCACGATGTTTCATGGTATTTCGCACTTCATAGTGTCTTCGTATCGCGCTGTGTGCTGTCTCTGTTGGCCTGTCCTACTTCGTGCCGTCAAAAAAATCCAGCTCGGAGAGATCGTTTTCGAAGGCAAAAAAGCGTTTGGGCCCCAGATGCAGCAATTCATCCCGGCGGGTAATCGGCACCACGTAAAAGCCCCAACGGCTGTCACCTGCAAAAACAAAATATTTCGTCTCGCCGTTGCGAATAGAGTCGGTATCATCCTGCGGAATATCCCGGCCGTACAGCACGGCAATTTCCTCATACGGCATCGGCTCAAAGGCTTCTGGCCGACTGCGGTACACATGGCGCTGACGCAGCTTGCCACCATTCGCCGTCAGAAAAAATTCTACCTCAGCGGCATGGGACGGCCTGGAAATAGAGCCTCGCACGCGGTTGCTTTCCAAGCTCGCAATCAGCTCCTTCTCGCGCCCCGTATGCGTCCATGCGCTGACGGTATACGGAATGGCTGGAATATGATTGGTAATGACAGGCTCAATCGTGCCCATTTTTTTGGCGTTCAGATAACGGATAGCGCCGCGCAGACAGGCCATTTTCAGCTCAGGCACCCGACTCAGGTCCTCCGCCTTCTGACGGAACTCAATACTGCGCCCCGGCACAAATTCCTTGAGCGCCTCACGAAACACATCAATTCGGCAGGACTGCCCAGTCAGCTTGATAATCGAATAATCCTGCAAGCGCCCCTCCTGATAAAAATCATCCAGAAACTTGCGCACAATATTATAGATATCTGCCTTGAGAAGCTGCTGTATTTCACGGATATTGAACACTACATCAGGCAATCCATATTCATCACGAAAACGTCCATTTTCGATGACTGAAACCAGCCAACGATCCATCACGGCAATGTTCAGATCACTTTCAGATGAAAATACCTGCTCGGATTCAAAGCGGCTGCGCAGGATGCCTGTGCGTAAGAAAAATTCCTTTTTCATATTTTCCGCCGCGCTCCACAGCAGATGAAAATTGCTTAGCACCCGCTGATATTCATCCCGTGTGGCATGCTCGTACTGCTTGAATGCCGTAGGCAGGATGGCCTCTGCCTCTCGATAACGTTCCTCCAGTCCCGCATACACGGCATCTACGCCAAACTCATCCACATGGCGGTACAAATCCCCGGAAGGAATGCCAATCAAGGCATCAATATCGGTGTCAGGCAACCGCGTTTCCGCAGCATAATAGCCTGCAAACACAATTTTCATGAACTGCATAATCCGATACGTCAGATTGTTTCCACCAAAATTGGTATCCCCATTTTCATACGTGGTGTGAATATCCAGCTTATAGGCAATGCGTCCATCCTCAATGCGGAATCGGCAGGATGATAAATCCGTTGTACCTCCACCGCAATCAATGACAAGGGCCTGATATTCCTCTCCGTCCGCAAACGTTCCTCGTTCCATCTGGTCTGCCAGTGTATTGTATAGCACAGCCAGCCCTTCATCCAGCGCATCCTCTGCTTCAATCCGGTAATCCGGTAAAATATCGCTAAACATCTCGATAAACTGCGGCTGTAGCTTGACGGGTGCCGAAAAATGCAGGTTACGAAACCGGCACTTAAATTGCTGCTCGGCTGTCGCAATCACATAGCGGATAAAAGCCGCTAAAATTTCGCTGCGGGAAGCGGTCGCCGTATTTCCCTCGGAATCCATTAATTCCTCAGTTCGCTTATAGTCATTTACCCAGCGCTTGATGCCCCGCAGTACCGTCGCCCGGCTGCCCGCTACATCCGTTCCACGCAGTGCTTCCTCTCCGAATACGTATACAATATGCTCCGGGTTAGAGCAGTCCGCGACACGAATGGCGGTCGGCAGCACTTCGATCCAATCCCCCTCTGCTCCCTCCGGGCCGGGGAAGGACACATAGTTGATCGCGTTCAGCCGTACCGTGCTGCTCATGCCCGCATCCGGGGCAGTAACATAGGAACTATCCAGATATGCGCCTGCCGTGGTGTTCGAGGTGCCAAAATCAACCGCCAATACTGCATCTGTCGTTTCAGTACCGCGAATGATCAGCTCAGCCACCGGAATACGTTGACCTTGAAGCTTCAATGGCAGCATCGGCTTATCTCCATAGTAGAGGTTATAAAAATATTCCGATTCCTGTCTTCGCAAAAACAGCAGACTGTAATTATGGTTGGCCGTCTCCCGCAGTTCAGCGTCGAGATGGCGGGAAAGGTAATATACGCCTGTCCGTCCCTCGTCCTTCACCAAATTCAAAACACCGCATAGTTCGCCTACCGCATTCACTAGAAGCACATTAGACGCGTTCAGCCAAGGCAGGTCGGATTCAATCCGATAATTGTCCATACGACCTGTCCGCACACCCTGATACAGCGTGATTTTGGCGGGAACCCGGATACCGCCGCTCTCCTGCCGACGGTCATTCCAATTTCGCCGCAATGCCGATTCGATGCGCTCGAAGCCGCCGGGGTTGGGCCGGGTAATGAGCAGATGCTCCTCTGCACTCCGAAACCGCAAAATGACGCGAATCAACTCCTCACGTGCCAGACGATTAGCAAAGCCCTCGACCAGCCGCTCCTTATCGCATATCCCGCGTAGCTGAAAGGTCGTCATTTGCTCTAGCTCCGCCCGCGTGTATTTCGCCGTGAAGCGAATGCCTTTTCGATCGGTGAGCGGGTCAAGCAGCCTGTATGTATAGGATCCGTTCATCGTTCACATGTCCTTTCTCTGCCATTTGGCCTTAATAGAGGGCAATAGCGTCTATTTTCATCGTCGGGTCTGCCTCCAAAATACCGAAATGACGTGTCCAATACAGCTCAATCGTAAAACGCGCCGGAAGAAACAGGTCCAGAATTAAATCCGCTTTAATCCGTGACAACTGCGTTTCCTTCTGACCGATATAGATAAGCAATTCGTCCTTTTCCTCACAATTGGTGTAAATGATCGAGCGGTGGAAAACGCGGCGCATCGTTTCTTTTAGCAAATGTACAGCTTCCCCCGTCTCATACAGCCGCAGCAACCCTTCGGCAATCGCATCCTGCTCCTCACGGTTTAACTGCGCAAAGCTTTCCTTCACCTTCGGGCCAAAGATGCCATTTTCGATGTCACGCTGAACAAACTGAATATGGTACTCCCGCCGATTCATCCCTTGATACAGATCCGTTTCGGCCAGAAAATGCATCATAATATCGAACAGCGACTCTCTCAGCTCTAGGTACTCTTCAGCATCCGGCGGAAACAGGTCCCGAAAAATAGAATAAAAGCGGTAGTACGGATTGATTTCCACCACCTGCTCCAGCTCAGATGTATTCAGCTCGGTCAGACTCAGCTCCATATACGGGGAGTAGCTGACAGCGGGTACAAACCGGAAGCTGTTCACATCTAACTCCTGTTCCCTCGCGCGCATGAGCAAATCCCAGACGTAATTCACAGCCATTCTCCTTTACACTTGTACTCCGGGAAATACATCTGCACTTCCGACACCAGAAAGCTCAGTAAGTCAGATAAAATGTAGGCAGGAAATGTGGACGAAGCATCCGCAGAACCGTGTCTAAACGCCAATCGCATGATCTGCTTGCCTTCCTCCGTCCGTACGTTGTCACTGACAAACGGATTTAATGGATACGTCCGGGTTTTGGATAAAAGCTTGCTCACATCATTTCGGCCTGTGCCTCCCCAAATGTCCACACGCTCCAATTCCAATCCCTGTGCAGCTTCAAAAGAGTGTACAATGCGTGTAATTTCGGCTTTGGCCCTGACAATCACGGCCTGTTTCCCAGCATACCGTCCCAAAAAGCTGTCCTGCCGCCGATTGGACAACACTGGATAGGTCTGACGACTGAGCCTCGTTGAGACGGGCTTGGTAACCTTCAATACATTCCATTCGCCGGACTTATCACGTGGCGTGACAATCGTCAGTTCCTCTTCCGTACGCTTGATATACCGGATATCGCCTTCCACTCCGTCAATCAGGTAGCCGTGCTCAGGTCCTGTTTTACGTAGAGGAAGCACATGCTCATAATTCACATGATCTATAGCCGGTATGGGGAAACCACTGTTTTTCAAAGACAGTCGTTCAATGTTCCAAAGTGGAAAAACATCCACCTTCTTAAAACTGTCGAATTCCTCCAATGAGATCGTAATTTCGTGAATTTCCTCATCGGCGGAAGGCTGACCTTCTCCTCCAACCAGCACGCAATCGACAAATTTATAAGCGTACGGGTGATTAATCGTTTTCCATGGCATTCCATTTTGCATGAACATCAGATACAGCTTCTCAATCTCCAAAATATAAGAACGGTTGTGCTCCAGACGAAACCGAATCGGATAGCTTCCGGTTTCCGTTACAAGCGTTCCCTCGAAAACCCGTTTGCTGCGGACAAGCGCGGTGATCTGATCGGTCTCCATCTCCAGAAAAAGAGTAAAGAGCGGCAACGCCCCGCCTTCCCGAACGACCTCTGCCACGCGGCTGATGTCCATCACCTTGTCCTTGGTATCTGACGGCAACACCGGATATAAAAATTCATGAATCGGATCATAGTCCTCACGTGATGTCAATGACACGTACACGTCAAACTTCTCTTCCGTATTCTCAATTTCCTCAAATACCCGCCGTTCCAGCTGGCGGGTCATTTCTTCCTGATATTCGACGAGGTTCATAAACACCCCCGCCATCATATTTTTCAGCAAACGTCTCTGCTCCAGATCGTCCATCTTGCTCAAACGGTCCTGCACCAGCTCTTTCACGACGTCTCACTCCTTCCCGGCTCCAGCATTCATTGAACATGAAAACCTTAACTTCCGTTCGCAGTCGCCTGATTCTGACTGCCTGAATCAGATGCACCCTCTGCCTTGGAAGCAGAATCAGCAGTTCCTTGCTCCTTACTGGCGGGTGCCTTCGTCGAAGAGGCATTCCCATCACTCGTACTACCACTCTTCGTAGCTGAAGAAGCTTCCTTCTTCGCGGCTGCTGAGTCCGCTGATTTCATTGTTGCAGCGTTACCCGTAGCTGTTGCAGCCTTGGTTTGCGATGCTGTAGCAGGGGGCGCAGCAGCCGAAGCCGCGGCTTCGTCCGTTATGTCCCCCTCGCCCGTATCGTTCAGCGCTCCGTCAGATCCTGCCGCTCCAGCAGCAAGCTGACCATTTTTCTGCTGGTCCGCGCTCTGTTTCTCCTCTGCCTTCGCAATACTCCGCTCCAGTGCCAGCACACTTTCCAGCTTGCCGATTTCCTGATAAATCTCCTGTGCCCCGCTATAAGCGTCAATGGCTCCTTCATAATCCAGGTCCTTCATCAGCCGATCCCCTCTGGCTTGGAGCTTGCCAGCCTGAATTTCCTTGAGCTGCTGCTGGATGACCGTCATTTTATCATTAGTCTCGGTAATCTTTTTCTCCAGCTCTTTTTGCGCAGATGTATAACCGGATTCCATCGCAGCCTTATTCGCCTTCGTATACAGCTTGAGCGCACTCGCGTAATCTCCGCCCTGAAATTTCAAATCTCCGTCCTTCATCCAGCTTGCCGTCTCGGCATAAGTATCGAGTTGATCGATTTTTTTCTCAATATCCTTCACATTAAATGGCGGGTACAGACCGGCACTTTTCCGCGCTTTATCATAGCTGGCTTCGGCTTTGGCAAAGTCTGCTTTTTCCACATATCCGTCTCCGTCAACCATAAGTTGAGATACTTTCTGCTCTGCCGTATACAGTCGCTTGTGAATCTTATCGTTAATTTTAACTGCCGCGTTTTTCGCTTCACTGTAGGACTTGAGCGCCTTCGCATAATCTCCTGCCCTGGCATAATCATCCGCGGCCTGAGCCGATTCGACCATCGTTTCCAGCGCAGCGGCCTTGTTCGCAGCCATACGGGCCAGGGTAATCCACGCCCCTGTGCCTGTAATCGCGAGAACAAGCAACGTAATCAAAATCCGTTTGATCAGCTTGCGGCGATTCTTAGGCTTTTCCTGAAAAATTTTGTTCACATAGATGGCGGCAGCCGTATAATTGTTCACCGCCCGGCGCTGCTTGCTCAGCAGAACCTCTTCCAGCGTATCCGTCAGCATGACCGGGTCCTTTGCTTCCTCCAGCGCACCCAGCATTTCCGCCAGTTCAACATCTTCCCACATCCCGGATGTGGCGAGCAGCATGACATCTCCATCTGCAAGCTGCGTCTTTTTGGCATAATGAGCATGAACCCCATTCGGATTTCCCAGATACTCCAGCAGATTTCCTCGTTCCTCATGCGTGCTGGTCGCTTCGTCGGGAATACGTCCGTCATCCGCCAATGACTGAGCCAAGCTATGATCCTTACTGCGAAAATTAAGCCGTCCATTGCGAAAATGATACAGCCGCACATTTCCGCACGAAACGTATACCATTTTGTTGTAGTTGGTCACCACCATGAGCAGACTGGCCTTGAGCCGTACACGACGGCTTTCGAATTGCAGCCATTCCTGCGCTTCATGCAGGTCTCTCATCAGGCGCCGCCTGGACATGGAGGGCTTCTCCATGAAGTTTTCCAGTACCGTTTTGACAACCATTTCCGCGCTGCGCAGCTCCTGATCCGAATCCAGACCGTCTGCGAGAACATAACAGGCCATGTCGTCCGTCTCCATGAATGCAAAATAGTCCCGGTTGTCTATGTAAGAGCCCGCTTCCGACACAAAGGCGGTACTAAAATCGCTGTTGTCCTTGCGCATCGCTACCCCCGTCTTTCTGGTTTCATCCTATCGCCAGCATAACCACTGTCGCATTATCCTGACTTTTAAAGCCTTTATCATTAATCATATCAATCATTGCTTCCGCCATTTCCTGCGGTGCTCCACCCTTGCGCAGGATCTCTTCCAGCTCAATCTCCGTCAGTGCCTCCTGAATGCCATCGCTGCACAACAGCACATGATCGCCTGCGTACAGGCGAATCGGCGCAGCACCAAGCTCCATGCTCTCAAAGCCCTCATATCCCAAATAATTGACCAATTGATTGCGAACCGGGCTCGTTTTGGCCTCTTCCGAGGTCATCTGTCCAGCAAGCACCCGTTCCTCCAGCAAGGTTTCCGCCGTATGCTTGGAATTGACGCTCTGAAAATGACCATTACGATAAATTGTAATCAGGCTATCTCCCACCGCTCCGTAATACAACTGATAGCCGCAAATGATGACCGCCGCCAGCGTGGTTCCTCCGCCCTGCCCATTCAAATTTTGCAAAATACCGCGATTGCTCTGAGTTGCGGCTTCTGCAAAATAGCCGTTCAGGTTCGACGCGTCCTCCAGCTTGGCAAACGCCTTCGTAAAGGTCGTCACCGCCAAGGTACTGGACATGCGCCCATTAGCCAGTCCGCTGATCCCGTCTGCGACAACCGCCAGCGTACCGACAGGTGTCGTCATACTTGCAAAATAATCATCCTGCTCGCTTCGGCTCCCGATCGTTTGACCATTTCCAATCTCAATTCCACTCATGGTACGGCTGCCGGAGCTTCGTGTCAGCCGCATGCGGATCATGAGAAGAACAGCGAATAGCACCGCAGCTCCACATACAACAAAATAAGGCTGCATTTCGTTACCTCCCTGCACCATACCCACTTCCGTCCTAGTTTTCGTTGTCCCACTCAAAATGGGCGCCGCACAGCGGAATAAAGATAAACTTGCTGTGTCCCAGTTGAATCACGTCATAAGCAGCCAGTTCCGCTGGTGAATATACCGCCTCATTATTGTGATACGCCAAGCCTGACGAATCCCCTGGCAGCAAGTAGAAATTACGCTTCTTCGGATCATATACAATGACTGCATGATTTCTACGGGAAATCGTGTTGTCCCCAACAATACGGACATGCATTTCCTCGGCGCGTCCAATAAAGTTTTTCTCGGCCATAATGCGGTAGTCCTGGCCCACCTGTGCTCCTTCGATGCATACCAGCCATCCGGTTACCGGGTGGATTCCCACCGTCTCACCTAAATATGGCATCGTTTTGTCATCGTCTCCCGCACCGTTGGTTTTTGCCGTTGGTTCAACATTTTTGGGTGCGGCTACATTTACCACCGTATTACAATAAGGACACGTATTTCCGTGCTTTCGTGTACTGAACATGTGTCCGTTCGGGCATCTTGTCAAACTCATAATCGGTTCCTTCCCCCATTGTCATGATTGTCTTTTTCAGCTATTTAACGAGCAGTCTCGTATTGGCGATATATAATAAATCACCTGTGTAAATACGGTAGGGCTCACCGCTTTCCAGCTTCTTGGTTACACTTTCGTTTGCAGGTCGTAGTCCGGTACCGTTACCGGAATCCACATCCTCCACAAACCAGTCGCTGTTCACCCGGTTGAGCACCGCATGCTCTACGCTTACAAGAGATGCATAATCTGTACCTGCCAAATCAATATCCGCCTCAGAGCGAGCCGTTGTTTTGCCGATCAGGAGCGACGTTTCACCTTCGATATACCATTCTTTAATGGATTCGCCCTCTTCATCCATCAGTATCAGCTTGGCAATCCGTTTGCGCTGTGTCTGTGTCTGTGGCTTCGCCACACGTTCAACTGACACCAGATTACGCAGTATGTATACAAGCACGCCGATTCCGATACCTACCACGACCACGGTTTTCAAACCGCTGTAGCCTGTACGACTAAACATATAAAAGGCGATCGCCAGCATCAGCCCGAACATGGCAACATCTATGATGAAAACCCATCTGTTCTGCGCCGTTTTCACTGCTTGCTTCCCCCGTTTCTATCCTGAAATCATCACTTTTTACGAATACCGAAAAACTGGTTAAACATGGCTGAGGTATCCGTCGGATCACCGGATTTTTTCGTTTTTTTCCCTGGTGAGCCTTCCTTCGTTTTCGGATGAAAACCGAAAAATTGCTCAAAATCCGTTCCTATATCAGCCGGATTAAATCCTTTGGCTGCGGGGCGCGCACCGCCAGATGCCGCCCCTCTTCCTCTCTCTGGCTGCGGTCCGCCAGCTCCCTCTGTTTTCCGGATGAGCTCGGCATCGTATGCCTGCCGCAATGCTTCGTCACGCAAGGTATTATAAGCCTCGTGAATAAGCTTGAACTTGCGCGTTGCTTCCTCGCTTCCCTGGTTGGTATCAGGATGATACTTTTTGGCCAGTTTGCGGTAAGCCTGCTTAACCTCTGTTTCCGAAGCATCCCGGCTGACACCGAGTAGCTCATAATAATTGGTCATTGTGTGCTGATCCCCTCTCCGAAAAAAACAAATATTAAGAGACCCGAGGGCCTCTTAATATTGATCCACCCTACGCTTGCGCGTGGAGTGAGTGTGTGTTCAAGCTGCGCTTAACGTCAGGACGTCAAGCTTAAACCGGATATCCGCCGTCGATGGTAGCCAGCTCGGTTTTGTCTTTCTTTTGTTTAATGTAGAGTGTAAATGCACCTACACCTTCTGTGTCACCGAAGTGCTCGTTGTAATCTACAACGAATGCGTTCGGGAAGTGGATTTTACGCACAACTTGGTCAGCTGCGATAACTTCCAGTGTTACTTTACGGTAGCTGTCTGCTTTTTCAGCAGGAACCAAGGACCACAAAGCCAGTTTCAGCGTGTCGTCCGCGCTGTCGCCGTCTACGGCTGTGATAATTTTACCGCTGATGCGCAGTGTAGAGCCTACATCAGTGGAGCGTGCATTGGAGTCGTCCGGTGTATCGGTGTCATAAATAACCGTTTGGATATTATCCAAGCCCAGCTCGATTGTTTCTTGTCCTTCAACTTTCAGTCTGAATCCCATGTGTGTTGCCTCCTTGAAATTAGGTATTATGATGGCTGGAGAAGCAGGGCTTCTCCGCAATTTATGTATAAAGGCGGTTCTGGATAGAAACGCCTCTAACATCTTTCGTAGCGCTCGGATCATGATTTGACCGAGCTGGTTCCTTTAGTAATCATGACTTCCAGGTTCTTCACATTGCCGTTGAAGACCAGATCGATATGGCACATATTGCTTTTCTCATCAATAATGAAACTCATATCGTCTCCGTCCTGAATGATCGAGTTCACAGATCCTCTGCTGCCCAGCCACTTGCTCTTTTGGCTGCTCGGATTGTTACTGAAGAAACGGACGATATTTTCGTGCTTGAAGTCCCCTGTCTGGTAGCGCAAAATACGTTCAATGTACGTGCTGACTAGCGTCTTGTAGATGGAGTCAAAGCCGTCCTCGGACATCGCCATGCTTCTCGCCTTGTAGACGGTAATCCGGCGGATATCCTTATCCTGAATCTGAGCATTCTCGGACGAGAATACAAAGCCGAAGTTTTTACGGTTGATGGCATCCTTGATCGTGTTGGTGAACCCCGTGATTTCCTTGGCCATCGTCGTCACTGTGCGCAGACTGTTGTCTCCCGCTTCAATGTCGAAGCGTACGCCAGGGAAGTTTTTGTTGACCGTTTTGAACGTCTCACGCAGGTATTCAGGACACTGATAAGATGCGACCAAACCAGCAGCAACGTAGGCTGCACCCACATAAACGCCTTCGATCCACAGCTTGAGGATATCCTCTTTCTCCTTGGAGAGCTGCACACCGCTTTCGGTCTGTAGCATTTTGCTGTCGATAATGACACCCGATTTGTCCTTCGGAATAATCGTGAAGTTCGGTACGCAAGGAATCGCAAATTCGCTGTA
This sequence comes from Paenibacillus sp. FSL R10-2782, assembly GCF_038592985.1. Taxonomy (NCBI): domain Bacteria; kingdom Bacillati; phylum Bacillota; class Bacilli; order Caryophanales; family Paenibacillaceae; genus Paenibacillus; species Paenibacillus sp. FSL R10-2782. Next base: position 3,918,837 of record NZ_CP151951.1, read on the forward strand.
TTCTCTGCGAACGAGACTGGCGCATTTGTCGACATATTTGTCGATACCTGCTGTCGCCATACTGTTGAAAGTCGTTTCTTCACCGGATTCAAAATTAAAGAACATTTGAATTTTGTAATCCTTCACAACTTGCAACAGCATCGAGAGCGATTCCATCGAATTTCCGCCCTGCTTAACGACCTTCTCGTTGCCCTTAAAGCGTTCACGTGAAACCTTCACCTTACCGGCTGCTTCCAGCTCGACGGATGGAACGATACCGAACCAGATCGTGTCGCTGAATTCATTTTTGGCATTCACGGTGTTCAGGTATGTTTCCAGACGCGGGATATTGCTGCTTTTCACCAGCATGTCCAGCTTGTTATTGGCCACCAGCATGGTCGGCAACATACCTTTGCTCTTCGTTGCATATTGATCGAAGAACATTTTGACACCGAGGATTTTTTCCACAAGCGGCTTAACCGCCTTTACGAAATCATCCTTGGCATTTTTATAGAACTCCAGATATGTGTTGTAGTTCTGAACTTCAACTGCTGTATCAACCTTGGTCTGAACAGCCGGCAGCGGCACAAATGTGCGAACCACCAAATCCTTCACATAGTCGGAAGGCGTATCGGTAATCGAGTTGTAATCTTCCTCGAATACCTGTGACAAATCGCCCGTGCTGTTCTCGTCCAGCAGCATCAGCTCGGTGCTGTCACTCTTCGGTGCTTCAATAATTTTCAGCTCGCCGCTTTCCCCAATAGAAAGCATACCCACCTGGATCAGCTCACCGGAGTTTTCCTCCTGGGCGCCACCGAGCAAAAGGCGGGTTTTGATATCCTCAATCGCCAATGGCAGCATCGCCATAACGTTGTTATAGTTCTGGCTTGCTTCCTCGAACATTCCATTCAGCTTGTCGCCCATGTCGAGTTTCTTCGGATCGCCATCATCCAGCTTGTCATATTCACCATACATATAGTGAATTTCTTTGCGGACTTGGCGAATATCGTCCATAACCTTTTTCGGAGAAATCATATCCAGCAGATTTTCAAATTTGAAATCCACGTTTGTGATTCCTTGACTGCGCTTGGTGTCAATGAGCGTAAACAACATTTTCAAAAAATCATTACTTTGATTCACACGAATTTCAGAAATGCTGTCCTCATCAATCCCTTCCGGCTTTTTGAGGGTATAGACCACTTTTTGATTAGCCGCGTTAAAAAACGAATACACCGTCGGCGAAAATTTATCCAAAAATTCGTCGAAGCTACGCACCAGAAGGTGCTCGTTAATTTCCTTGATTTTCTCATCACTCAAGCTGTCAATACCCTTCACATCACCTACAATTGTGATCAGGTCCAGCTTTTCCGGGTTGATTTCTTCAAAAAGCATTGTTCGGTTTGTTTGATAAATGATTTCCATCACTGTCGGCAAACGAATTAAAGTATGAATATACGTCGAAAGCCCCATACACGGACACAGGATGTCCAATTTAGAGCAATCGGGTTTCCACGCTTAGTTCTTTTGCCTCCTCCCCCCTACATAACATTCAAATTGGCCAAAGGATTCGGCTCATACTGCTGTACGCAGTACGGGCATGTAACCTCGAAAATCAGTCCGAAGCGTTCATTTAACTTTTAATGGCAAAATTAAAACGGAGATATATCGTTCAGGTAACAAGGAAAGTTATGATTCTGTATATTCCGTGATCCTACTGTTATCCCAGTTTTTGCCGTTGATACGAGAGCTATCATACAAAGTACCCGTTAGTTTTGTCAATTTCTGTAGCCCCAGATTGAAATAGGGCAATTCGACTCATTTTATGCGTAAATACGTAATTTTTATGATATGTTAGACCTGTTTATTCAGGGAATTATTCACAAATGGAACTCAATTGCCGATAGAAATCCATTGGATATTTCTGTTAAGCGTAAAAGTATCAAATTCATGGCTAATGTGAGGGTTAACAGTCTGTTTTGATCCTTTATCCCTTATATACCAAGGATTAGGAGAGTGGGCGCGCCCGCATTGGCCTCGTCGATGGAGGAGCTTATGTTCAGAATGAGGAAATTGGGAATCATTGCTTTTATGACTTTTGTACTATTTTTTCAAATTGGCTCAAACGGGGTCATTTGGACTGTAAATCAGGCCAATGCCGCATCTTTGGGAACTGTTCCGGTCGAGGGTTATGATGCCGTTTTTGTATTGGATACCAGCTATTCCATGAGGGATACCGATCCCGAGGGCATTGCGGCCGAAGTTATCAATATGTTTATGGATTTGAGTGATGCAGACCGTACACGCGTCGGATTCGTCGCTTACAACCATCATGTAGTCGCCTCGAAGTCGCTGACTTCTATTGCAGTAGCAGCGCAAAAATCACAAATTCAGCAGGAAATCAGAACGCTGAACCGTTCCGGTTATACAGATTTGGGACTTGGATTGCGTAAAGGCTCGGAACTGCTTGCCGCAGGGACTTCCAAAGGACGTCAGCCTTTTATGATCCTGTTATCCGATGGAGAGACTGATTTTGGAGCCTCATCCGGTTCCCGATCCAAAGGGGACTCAAGTAATGATGTGTCCTCCGTCATTAAGTCTGCACAGACCAAAGGATACCCTGTGTATACGATTGGTCTGAATCATGACGGCACGGTGAACCGACAAGAACTGGAGCGAATCGCTTCGCAAACGGGAGGAGCTTCTTTTATAACGAGCAGCGCCGAGGATCTGCCAGAAATATTAAACCGTATTTTTGCCAGTCAGATTCGTTCCAAGCTCGTTCCAGTCGCCGCGATTACGACCACCGGCGAAATGCAAGAATTAACAGTAGATATACCGGACTCTAGTATGGAAGAAGCCAATCTGGTGCTTTTGTCGGAGCATCCTCTTCAGGAAACACAGCTCTATTCCAATTCAGAAAATGTCCGCAGGTACAAATCGAGTCGATATGCGATTTTAAAAATTGAGCATCCACAGGCAGGCAAAGTCAAGCTGAAACTGAGGGGCATACGCGGAGATTTGGTCAAAATCAATTTGCTTGGCAGCTATCGACTGGAAGCTGAGGCTACCATGACGGGAAATAAGGAAACACAAGCCAGTGGAAACAAACTCGTGCAGCTACTTAAAGGACAAGCCATACCGTTCAAGGCCCAGTTGTTGCTGCCGGACGGTCAAAAGCTTACAGACGAAGCCGTATACAAATCGCTTCAAGCCAATATCATCGTTACACCCGTAAAGGGCGGTACAAGTAAAAAGGTACCTATGACCTACAAGTCGGGATTTTTCCAGGCCGAATATGCGTTCCCTCTAACGGCGGATTATACCTGGCAGCTATCTTTGGACAGCCCGCAATGGTATCGCAAGGGAGCGGTCCATACCATCCATGCGGCGAATGCAGCACCGCAGGCTTTAAAGGACCTGACGATTCGTCTGGTGAAAGAAGACGGGGATGCCCGTCGGAGTTTAAGCGAATTTTTTACTGATCCGAATCATGATAAACTGACCTATAAGCTGGATTCAGGAGCCTCCGGGGATGCGGCAAATGCTGAGATTAACGGTACAGATTTGCTGTTATCCGGGCTTCACACGGGCGACTCCGAGCTGAAAATTACCGCTACCGATTCGGAAGGAGCATCCAGCAGCGCTACGCTGACTGTTTCTGTACAATCCCGATATACGGCCATCAAATGGACGGTAGCTATCAGTGTCGTAGTGGCGGCACTTCTGTACTGGTTCTTGCGGCCAAAGCCGCAGTTTGCGGGGAGAATCGAAGGATATTTCCTTGCGACAGCAAGTGGACAGGAGATTCCGGTAAAATCTTGGCCGCTCACCTCCTTTCCGGGCCGGAAGGTCAGCTTGCAGGCGTTGTTTCGTACGCTTGACGTTCACGAATCACTGCCAGAAGCGGAGCGGATTGTCTTTTCCGCAGGTAAAAAAGGAACACTTGTGGTCAAGCATGATACACGCTGCGCCTTGCAGCACGGGAAGGTCAGAATTGGCCGCAATAAAAAGGCCGTGCTGGAGTACAGCGACAAGCTGTACATTACGTTCGAGGACGGTGTAACTGAAATCGAGCTGCGGTACAAGGCGATCAAGCCCAATACCTCCGTGTACACCGATCATATTCAAGCTCCGACAGGATAATGGATAACATACGTCGGACACAAAAAAGGGAAACACCGTCTCTTACGATTAACGAACCGTAAGAGTGGGGCGCTTCCCTTTTTTTATCCAATATTCCGCACGCAGTGCGGCTTTAAACCATCGGAGCGAGCGACAACGCTTGTTGGCCTGTACCTCCAGGCCACGCCGAATTACATACGGCAGTAGAGAAAGACCTGCATTTTCGATCTGAATCCGGTCGGTCTGATCTGCAAACAGTCTGCCTGGCACATCCGGTGGAGGTGATCCTTTTCGGCAATAATACAGCGTGGCGGCCAGACTGTAGATATCTGACACAGGCCCCTGCTGTGACCGATTAGAGTAGAACTCCAGCGGAGAGTAGCCCGCTGTGGTGAAGATCGGATGCTCCTTGCCTTCAAAATGTACAGCCGATCCGAAATCAAGCAGCTTGACATTGCCATTCTCACCGATCATAATGTTGCCTGGCTTAATATCCCGATGAATAATGCCTTTGTCATGAATGTATTCCATGGCATCAATTAAAGGCAGCAGTGCATGGTACAAAAAAGCAGGATCGGACGTTGGCGCATCCTCTTCCTTCATCACCCTGTCCAGCGTCTTGCCGGCACAATATTCCATGACCAGATAAGCGGTTCCATTTTCTTCAAAGTGATCTATATAACCGACAATACCTGGATGGGTTAATTCCTTGAGCATTTGCCCTTCACGCAAAAAATAATGCATAAACTCCACATATTTGAATTGCATAGATGCACTGCAGGTCACCGTTTTTCGATCCGATCCCCGCAAAGCGAGCGCATTCGGAAAAAACTCCTTAACAATGACCTTTTCACGATTATCCAACAGCCTTGCCGTATACACGATGGCCAGCTCACTGCGGGACAAGGCGCTTCGAATTTGATATGTATTTCGCAGCTTCGTATTGCGGGCAAGCAGATTCCCGCTTGTATCCACGATCATGACTCGTCCTCCTGTCAGGTTCTTAGCTTATGTCTTTTGTATATATCGGCTTATCACATATCTTTTTATTATACCGTATAATCGAATAATGGAAAAACAAATAACCTGCCATAATCTCCCTCAGAGAAATGATGACAGGTCTTTTGGCATTCATCTGGTACTTTGTTCTCAATCCCTTTTAACCCAGCTTCGTTTCAGGCTTCATGCTGCGCATGCTGTTGGTATTTTTCTTCCGTTGGCTGCGCAAATTGCCTTGATCCGGGGTACGGATGGTGAGTGCAATCAAGAACGATACGACACACAGCACAGCAATCGTGGTAAAGGTCGGGATGAATCCGCCGAGCAAGGCTGCGATAAAGGATCCCGCCAGCGCACCGAGGCCAAAGCCCTGATACACGATACCGTAGTTTTTGCTTTGATTTTTTAGACCGAAGAAATCAGCTACGATGGCAGGAAAGACTGTAATGTTACCACCGAAGCAGAATGCAATCCCTGCTACACAGGCAAAGAACAAACCGTAATTCAGCGGCACCAGACTCAGCACTGCAACTGCGACCGCTGTTGTTAGCAGCGCACCTGCTACTACTTTCAGACGACCGACTTTATCCGACAGCGCACCTAATATGATCCGACCCGCCGTGTTGAAAATAGCGACCATAGCAACCGCATTAGCGGCTGTAGCTACATCCAGCCCCGCCATCCGTACGCCGATATCCTTTACAACTCCAATCAGATACAAGCCACTCATACAAGCTGTGAAGAACATAACGAATAACAGATAAGCCTGCTTGGTGCGCAGCATTTCTTTTACAGTGTAATCACGCTGCACAATTCCATTTTGTACCGAAGGCTTGTTCACGACTGCTGCTTCCCGTACCAGGAAGGAACCGCCCACAATCATGATCAGCACGATCATGCCCCAATACAGAAATGCCTGCGATACGCCAACGGACTGAATTAACGAACCATTGATATACTTAAATATAAGACTGCCTGTTCCGTATGCCCCAACCGAGATACCTGAAATGAGTCCTTTTCTCTCGGGGAACCATTTGATCAGATTCGACAGTGATGTAATATAAGCCGTACCATCCGCAAAACCTACGACAATACCCGCCAAAATGTACAACAGGGACAGAGAAGTTACCTGTGAGCTGAGCATAAGTCCTGCGCCCAACAAAACGCCAGCGCACAAAATCAGACGACGTAGTCCCCATTTATCCTGTAGCTTGCCTGCGAATAACGTAGCAAACGCCAGCGCAAAGCTGGTAATCGAAAATGTAATGGCGACCGAGCTGAGATTCCAGCCAAAGCGATCCACCAGCGGTTGATTAAATAAACTCCATGTGTAAATCGTTCCTAAACCCATTTGGACAATAATCGTTCCAAGCACGACCAGCCAACGGTTTCCGCTGTTTGTTTTCATATAAATCTCCTCTTTTCATTCCGGCTCTACCGCTTCAATTCGTTATCATGATAACCGGGAATCCAGTACGCTTTGCGTCTTGGGAGAAGCAAGTCTGTAAGGATTCTCTCTACATGGATCATTATAACGCTGCATCTTAGCCAGAAATCGTTTGAGGAATGAAATGCACCTATAGCGGAATGAAATGCCTTTATAGCCGCATAATTTGCCGAAATTCCTTGGCCTTGCTGCGGCTTACCGGAATCTCCGCGTCCAAACCGCGCAAGCGCAGGAGGTACGTATGATTGAACCAAGGTACAATTTCACGGATCTGCGACAGATTAACCGTGTAGGATCGGTGACAGCGAAAAAAGTCCTGCTGCGGCAGTCGGGCATGAAATTCCGAGATGCTCATCGGCATCGTATATTCCTCATGTCTAGTAAAGACAAGGGTGACCTTTTCCTGTGCGCACGCATAATAAATATCGTTGGCATCCGTTACGATGATTTTGTCGTTTTTCAGCAGATTGATACGGCCCGGGGCGCTAACGATGCTAGTTTCAGCAGGTCGGGGCTGCGCAGGCTGGGCAGTCTCCTGTACCTGAACGTCCCGCTGCTCGTATGCATTTTCCAGCTTGCGCAGCATGGCGGCGATCCGCTTTTCATCATACGGCTTGAGGATGTAATCAAATGCCTCCAGTTCGAAAGCCTGCGCCGCATGCTCTTTGTAGGCGGTCGTAAAAATAATATAAGGCTTTTTGGCAAATTTGCTAATGTTCTGCGCCAGCAGCATCCCGTCCAGAGAAGGAATGTTAATATCCAGAAAAATAGCGTCCGTCTCATGGTCCTGCAAAAAACGGAACACGTCCAGCCCGTCCTCAAAGCTGTCCGTCACTTCAATATGGCTGTGGGTCTGAATAAGATACTCCAGCTCTTCACGCGCCGGAATTTCATCTTCTACAATGATGGCCTTCATGACTGCTCCTTTGGTATGTCAAAATAAACTTCGGTGCCTTGCTCATGCTTGAGAATAATAACCCCTTCTCCATACATGAGCTTGAGTCGTCTATGCACATTATACAAGCCAATTTGTTTGGCCGGAACCCGATCATGATACAGGTTATCCACGACATCATCCCGTATGCCTACTCCTGTATCTGCCACAGAAATCCGCACCTTTTCTCCTCGATCCTTTACGGAAATGGTCACTGTACCCGGTCCCTTTTTCTTGAGAATTCCATGATTAATCGCATTCTCAACCAGCGGCTGAATGATAAGGCTTGGAATGCGCACGGACACCTCGTCCATCACATACTCCACCTGAAGCCGGTTCCCGAAGCGGGCTTTTTCAATTTCCACGTAATCAGACACCTGCTGAAGCTCCTTATGAATTTCGATCACATCATCATTCAGCTCCAAATTATAACGCAGATATCCCGACAAATTAATAATCAGCTCTCGTGCCTTATCCGGCTTGGTGCGCGTCGTAGAGGCAATGGCGTTCAGCGCGTTGAACAGAAAATGCGGATTGATTTTAGTCTGGAGCGCCTTCAACTCGGCTTTATTCGCCGCTTCCTTAATTTGCTCCACACGCGATACTTCCATTAACGTGGATATAATTTGGGACAAGCCAATCGCCATTGTTTGCAACGGGTACGTGATTTTATAAGCTTTGCGGTAGTAAATTTTCAGGGTTCCGGTAACCTCTCCCCGTTCCTCCAACGGGATAATGAGCAGAGACTGGATTTGGGGTGTTTTATCGTCGGCAATATGGTTGCGAATCGTGATTTTACCGCTGCGGATCGTCGATTTGGTCACATCGCTAATGATCTCGTCGCCGATATGATAACGTTCCTCTCCAAAACCAACGTAGGCCAATACATCCCTGGTATCCGTAATCGCCACCGCGTCCGCCTTGATATCCTCCTTAATGATCGAACAAATGGTATGCAGCGATTCGGCATTAATGGAGCGAAAATAAGGCAGCGTCTTGTTGGCAATATCTAGAGCCAGCTTGGCCTGTCTGGCCGCGATATTTTCCTTTTCCCCCTCGACACTCTGAATCAGCAGAACGATCAGACCGACGCTGACTTCCCCGATAATCATGGGCAGGCCAATTTTCGAAACGATATCCAAACCAAGCTCGTAGGGTTCTGCCATCATCAGAATGAGCAGCATCGTCAACGCTTCGCAGATCATCCCTGCGGCGATACCGACCAGCCATCTCTTGGAACGGTCAACCCGGCGGCCAATGTACCCCGACACCACACCTGCCAGAATACTCGTAATCAGACACGGAATTGAGGTCACTCCCCCGATATCAATCAGATAACGGTGGATACCCGATACAATACCTGTAATAATCCCGACCCACGGCCCAAACAAAATGCCACCCGCCATAATCGCAATAATCCGAACATTGACGAGCGACCCTTCGACTTCGATCCCGGTATAGGTGCCGAACAGCGCAAACATACAAAAAATCATCGTCAATAGCGTCAGCTCTGCCGGGGAATGGCTGTTCTTTTGCAAGGTTTCCTTAAACCGGGGAATACGGGTAATAAAAAATAGACAAATCAGCAACAACGCTGCGCGTTCAAATAGCTGCATCAGCATTTCCAAAAAGCCGTTCACATGCGTTCCTCCCAAATATAAACCCATCATCAAGCCTTCTCTACCCCACTCACTATTCACATATTTCAAGATCAATCATGCCATTCCGGGCACGAATACTCGCCTTCCCGCCAATCGGATATGTAAATTGCGGTGTGGTGTGTCCGAAATCCGCATCTGCGATCACCGGAATCGAGGCCAGTTCCTTTTTCGAGCTAATGATTTGCCGCAGCAATTTTCCCGTCATATGAGAAGCCTGCTGAAAACGCCCGATGATGATTCCTCTCACCTGATCGAAGCCCGGCTGGTGCAGCAGGGATTGCAAATCCCGATCAAACGTAGCAGGAGAGCTTTCATAATCATCCTCAACCAATAGAATCGTTCCTTCCAGACTCGGCATATACGGTGTTCCCTGCAACAAATTCAGGCTACACAGGTTTCCACCCACAATCGTACCCTGTGCTTCTCCTTCACGAATCGCATAAGGACCCGCATTGCGGTGAAAGATTCGTTGATCCTGATCCAGATACCAGGTATCGTCACTCCACTCAGGCGAGGACTGAATTTGGATACTCCCCTCCTCCAACATCATTTTCTGAAAATACGCTAATGTATATTCATTTCCTTGCAACATGCCGAACGTCAAAAAATGAGGTCCTGCATACGTGATAAGCCCTGTTTTTGCATATATGGCATGACTTAAAGCAGTAATATCCGAATAACCACATAACCGTTTAGGATGAGCGCCAATCAGTTCATAGTCAAGGTGGGCAAGGAGCTGATTAGCATTATACCCGCCAATGGCAGTCAAAATGCCCTTCACCTTCGGATCAGCAAAAGCTTCGTGCAAATCTGCTACTCTGGATTCTATTGAGGAAGATGTAAAATCATCACTTTCCAGCACATGCTGCGAAAAGCTTACCACAAATCCGAGCTGCTCCAGCTTTTGCTGGGCGATCAGGCGATTTTTCTCGGAAACGATAGACAAACTTCTGGACGGCGAAAGAATGCGTATCTCGTCTCCAGCCTTTAGTTTGGGCGCTTGCTTTCCGATGATCATGGTCATTTCCCCCTATATACGAAGCATTTAAAACTGCCACAAATTATACCATCAACTTCCATCAAATTATACCTTTTAGAAATACGCTCTCCATTAGCCCGATGATAAGCTATCAATATTCAAAATCGGCATAACCGCTGCGACAACAAAACCTACTCCATTAGACACACACATCGAGGGATTAGATAATGCCGGGACATATGTAAACGCAAAAAATCGCCCCCTGATCAGGGAGCGATTTTACATTTATCTTTGAATAGCCGTCTTTAGCAGGAAGGCACTCATCTATTCGATGACCTACAGCATCAGGCTTCCTTGTTTTCGGAAGCCTTTTCTGTACCTTCTGTTGCAGCTGCATCGCCTGCCACAGCAGCATTTTCCACCTCAACCGAACGCGGAACGATAATGGAAGCAAGCAGCTCTTCCTCAGGAACGTGCAACGTTACTCCTTTAGGAAGTTTCAGGTCGCTTGCGCTCAGCTTGTCACCAACATCCAGTGCGGATACATCCACCTCAAGGGTAGATGGCAGGTCAGCAGGAAGACCCTCAACTTCGACCTCGGTTTCCTGGATTTGCAGAATACCGCCCGTTTTTGTACCTACAGGTGTACCCTGATAATCAATAGAAACCCGTACGCGAAGGGGCTTATTTTTGGAAATTTTCAGAAAATCGGCATGCAACCAATGGTTGTCACGCTGCTGATAATCCTTAATGATGACCGGAATGGTTTCTCCCCCCTCTACTGTGAGGTTGAACACCTCGGAACGTCCGGTTCTGACTACTTTATTAAATTCTTTGGCATCAACATGTACAGGGGTTCCTTCAAGCTCAGAGCCGTAAACCACAGCTGGAATCCGTCCTTTTAACCTCAATCCACGAAGTGCCGAACCCTTCTTCTCTGTTCTCGGCTGGGCGGTCAGTTGAATACTTCCTCCATTAGAACTCATGATATACAACCTCCTTCAGGTTACCTTACAAATGATTATTCCTTAAGAATCTTGCCTGTTCACCAGTCGCACTACAAGGTATAAGCCAGCAAGCTGGCAAAACCAAACAAGTCCATAATTCTATATTACCCCTTTTTTCTGAAACTGACACACGTTTGCATAAAAAAATAGCATTTCTCGAAATCCTCGAAAAATGCTATTCAATGTACGAAAGACAACCACCCCTATAAAGCTATCCTGCCCGGTTGTCGTTGACCAGCAGCAAATATTCTTCTCTGCCACTATGAATCAATACCTGCATCACAGATCGGTTCAGGTCTACATCAATATACCGATCGGCCTCAATATCCTTGGCATCCCACTGATTGAGGCGGACGATGTAGCCGATACGCCGCACATGAGGAGCCACTTGAATACGCGCTACTGCGCGACCGTCATCCAATTCACTCAATTCTACATGTCCGTCCCGGCATCCGGTGCCCCATACCCACACATTCCAACCGGAATATTGTCGATCCGCACGCTCGTAAATCAACTCAATGGTGCGATACAATGCCGCTTCTTCGTAGTGACCTGCGATTTCTTGGTCTGTTCCCTCATCCGAACCTTCCAATCCGTTCTCCCCTAGCTCGGTCGTCTGATCCTGTAAAGTCAAAAGGGATGGCTGAGCGGGTTCCTCCTGATCATACAGTACCATCATCGACCAGCGCGAAACGGTCACACGATGGCCTGCTACTCCATACCGTATCTCATTTCCAGCCCCGTGAGCATCCACAACGACATGCCAGCGATCCGATTCCGCAGGCAGCAGTATTGTCTGCTCCGTATCCGAGCCGTTATAAATCACCACAATTTGATTCCAGGCATCGCCGTTAGCATGGTGCCTCAATGCAAAAGCTACCACATGCCCGCTGCTGTGCAGCACTTCCATATGCTGCTCCACCAACTCCCGGTGATCCATCCGGAATGCCGGATGACTGCGCCGTAAAGCGATTAACCCCTGATAGTAATCAAATACGGGACGAAATCTCGCCTTGTTCTCCCAGCGAATAGCATTCACCACATCCACACTACGGTAGCTATTATGGTCTCCATATTTGGAGCGCAACAGTTCATCACCTGCATGGATAAAGGGAATGCCCTGGGAGGTTAGCACCATGCCGTTTGCCAGTAAGGATTTGCGTACGGTTTCATTCTCCAGCAAGTCATGCTCATTCACTTCCCGGTAGGGGTCTGCATCCGTCACGGCTTGTTCGGCCGCCCTTCCATCCTGCGGCTGACCCTGCTCCCATTGAGGAAAACCGCAGCGTTCCCGCAAATGCTGTACCGTCAAAATTTTATCCCACAGATTGAGATTATCGTGAGCCGTGACATAATTGACCGTTTCCGAAGGTTGAGCCGTAAAATCATGAATAGCTCCAAAAACACCTTTAAGCACCAGTTCCTCCTGATCCCATGCCCCCGTGGCAAAGCCACTTGTGGTACCATCACTGTCACCCTTAATAGCAGAACGATAGTTGTCATTGAAGACGGCAAAGCCTTTGTCCCGTTGTGTTCCTTTTAACGTCAGCAGAGGCTGCGGGGATTCTCCCCCCGTCCAAGGCTCTCCATAGATAAGCAGATCGGGACGAACCTCAGAGCGAAGCTCCTGTGTAAGCTGCTCCACCGTCGGGGTATCTATCAGTCCCATCAGATCAAAACGGAAGCCATCTATATGATATTCCTCTGCCCAATAGCGCAGTGAATCCTTGATATACTTGCGAACCATCGGGCGTTCGCTTGCCACCTCATTACCCACACCCGAGCCGTTGGAGAGCTGCCCATGCTCATCCGTACGGTAATAGTAACCCGGTACAACGGGCTCAAACGGTCCTTTTTCCACCGAGAAGGTATGGTTGTATACGACGTCCATAATGACACCGATGCCAGCAGTATGCAGGGATTGCACCAGCAGCTTCAACTCCCGTATTCGTGCCTCCGGGTCAGCCGGATTCGAGGAATAAGATCCCTCAGGCACATTATAGTGCTGCGGATCATAGCCCCAGTTATATTCCGTGCCCTGCTCCGCAAAATCATTCACCGTATAGAAGTCAGCCACCGGAAGCAGATGAACATGTGTAATGCCCAGCTCCAGCAAATGATCCAGTCCGATGCTGTTGCCTGCCGTATCTTTTAGTCCCGTATACGTAAAGGCGGCAAACCGTCCTTGTGCGGCAGATAAGCCTTTTTCTCCAGTATTAAAATGTGTATCCATTGAAAAATCACGCACATGAAGCTCATATATAATGGCATCCGTAGCCCGAACAAGTGTGGGACCGGCATCCTCTTTCCATCCATCCGGATGGGTTTGAGCCAAATCAACAATGGCCGTACGCTGTCCATTGGCTGATACCGCTGTCGCATAAGGGTCGGCTGCATAATAAAGTGTGTCGTCTGCCCATTTCAGCCTGTACATGTAATAATACTTGTTCCAGTCGCCTTCCAGCTCTACGGACCATACACCACGCTCATCACGGCTCATCGGAAATTCCCGGCCGCCACTATGGTCCTGAACATTCCCCTCCTGGTCGTACAATCCAGCGTTGTCATACAGCGCTACATGGACCTGCTTCGCAGTCGGTGCCCATATTTTAAACATGCTTCCCGCAGGCGTATAAGTAAGACCCAAATCATGGCCTTCATATGTGGGATACGTTGTGTGCTCAAGCTCCTTGAGTTGATTGAAATCAGACATTCCTGTTCACCACCCATTTCTGTACATCGGCTTTCAGCCTCTGTTCATCCATCATTTATGATGTTTATGACTTGTCAATATACCTCAGGATTTTGCAAAATCCTCAACTACTAGGCTATCAAAATAAGACAAGCTTGAAAAGTCGGATGATTTCAAATACGGATGCTGCTTTCATTTCACACGCACACTCCATTTTATGACAAAACCATGAACAGGCTACAGCAGCAGCCCTCCAAGCACCATAAATAACTCCCTTTATCCCTTCACACACATATGTAAAAAAAAATCAGGACAGCCTGCGGTTATCCATCTGAAACATATCGTCCGCAATCCGCATGGTGGAGCTTCGGTGGGAAGCAAGGACAATCGTTTTATCCTGCTGCTGTTCCTTTAACGATTTTAAAATGATCGCTTCGTTCAGGCTGTCCAAATTGCTGGTAGGCTCATCGAGCAGCAGGAGCGGAGCATCATGAACAAAGGCTCTGGCCAGCCCCAGCCGCTGACGTTCACCACCGGACAGCCTGTCCCCCAATTCTCCGACACGGCTGTCATATCCTTGAGGCAAGGTCATAATAAAATCATGCACCGACGCCCTGCGGGCTGCTTCCACAACCTGCTCATGCGTAGCATCAGGTTTTCCAATTTTAATATTGGCCGCAATCGTATCATCAAACAGGAACGTATCCTGATCCACATAGCTTTGCAGACCTCTCAAATGCTTCGTTCCGATTTCTTTCAAATCATGTCCAGAGAACAATATCCCGCCCTGCTGTGGGTCCCTGAATCGCATCAACAGCTTGAGCAAAGTGGACTTGCCAGAGCCGCTTTTACCCTGAATACCTGTAATCCGCTTGTGCGGTATCGTAAGACTTACATCATCCAACACCGTCTGGCCCTCATATGCAAAAGTTACCTTGTCTACCTTCGCCCCGGAAAAGGCAACGCTCATTCCCCCGATATTTTCCTCGACCTCCGGGGTTTCCTCCAGCAGACTCAGTACGCGTTCCCCGCTCGCCAGCGTTTGCAGCAGATTGTTGGACAAATTGCTAAGCGCAACTACCGGGCCAAACGAGCTAAACAGGGCAATGACGGAAATAAGCATACCTGTAAAGCTGACTTGCCCCTTGGACATACCATACAATCCAGCCAGCAGCATCAGAAATGAAAATCCCACGACCGCCGCATCCGTTATCGCCCTTGTAATGCCTTCATGATGCTTCAAGCTCTTCTGCTTGGCATCCAATTGATCCGTGCGACGGTTAATCTCAGCCAGTCGCTGTTCTCCGCGCCCGTATTGCACAATTTCCTTCATACCACGCAGACTGTCCAGAAAATAACTGCTCAGCTTGCCGAAGCTGCTCCGGTATTCCATGCCCTGACGTCTGCCCATACGCGACGTTAGCAGAGGAATAAACAGGCCGACTGTGATGTAAGCAAGCGCAGCGAGCCAACCTAATACAGGTTCATAGGAGCCGATAAAAAATACCATCAACAGGGACGTGATGATTCCGATCATAACAGGCGCTATCGTATGCGCATAAAACACTTCCAGCAGCTCAATGTCACTCGTAATCAGCGAGATCAGATTCCCTTTGTCCTTGCCTTCAAGCTTGGCTGGCGCCAGTCTGCGCAGGGCTTGAAGCACCTTGTCACGCAGTACAGCCAGCAGCTTGAAGGCGAGGTAATGACCACTCATTTGCTCGCCATAACGGAACACGCCGCGCAGCACAGCACAAGCCACGATGAGCGTGAGCAGGAACGTCATGCTGTAGCCTGTCGTGATGCCCGTTGCTGTAAGCAGGGCAAGGGCTCCATAGACAATAATGCCAATCGCACAAGCAAATCCGAGCACTCCAGTCACGATTGTTATGAGCAGAACGGGTAAAAGAGGCCCCGCCAGCGCCATTAATCGGGCCATAATCCGTAATCCGTGTCTACGCATATACAGCACCTCCTTTTACAAACTGCTCTACCCGGTGTTGACTGAGATACATCTCCGCATAATGTCCCTGCTGGCTCAACAGCTCATGATGCGTTCCTGATTCTGCCACCAAGCCGTTTTGCAGCACATAAATACGGTCGGATTGGACAACATTTTTCAGTCTATGCGAGATGAGAATAATGGTTTTTCGGCCTGCCAACGCATGTATAACCTCCATAATACCTTCCTCGCTCTCACTGTCTATGTTAGAGGTAGCCTCGTCAAAAATGTACACGCTACTATCATGCAGCAGCGCTCTTGCCAGCGCTAGCCGTTGGCGTTGTCCCCCTGACAGGTTGGTTCCCTGCTCCTCCAGCTCTACTTCCAGCCCTCCCTGTGAGAGAACAAAGTCATACAGCTTCACCTGCCGCAACGCTTCCAGCATTTGTTCCTCATTCGCGTGCTCATTGCCCATTTTCAAATTAGCTCCGACCGTGCCCTTAAAAATATAGCTGTTGAAGCCGATCCAGGTCATATGCCGCATACGGCTTTCTTCTGAAATGGCGGCAAGCTCGGTTCCTCCAACGGTCAGACTTCCTTGATAACCCTCATGATGACCAACGATTAATCCGGCTACCGTGCTTTTACCAGAGCCTGATTCCCCGACAATGGAAATGAAGCTGCCTTGAGGAATATCCATAGATATATTTCGCAGGGTGTCCCTTTCGTCGTAGGCAAAATTCACCTGATCCAGTCGAATATCGGTAGTCTCGATGCTTTCTTTTCCTTGTATCAGTTCCTCTGTACTCAGAATTTGAAATATTTTGTCACTCGCTGCCATCCCGTTCATGGCGATATGAAAGTAAGAGCCCAGCAGGCGCAGCGGAATGAAGAACTCCGCCGACAGCAGCACAATGATCAGCGCTCCCGCCAAGCCGATATGACCAGCGGTATATTCGCTCACTGCGACCAGAACACCCGCAGCGGCACCGCCAAATGCAATAAGGTCCATGACTGCCACCGAATTAAGCTGCATGGTCAGTACTTTCATGGTCATTTTGCGAAAATCCTCGGCCGCCGTGTTCATTTCCTGGTGCTTCTGCTGGTCTGTTCCATATATTTTAAGCGTGGTCAGACCCTGTACATTTTCCAAAAAGCTGTGACCCAGATTGACATAGCTGCCCCAATATTTGCGAAACAGCTTTTTAGCCATCCTCATAATGACTATAATCGACACCGGAATCAGCGGAACGCAGATCAACAGAATAATGGCAGCCTTGAAGCTGACAAAGGATAGTGTGATGAACAACGTTACGGGTGCAAGCAGACTGTAAAATAGCTGGGGCATGTATCTGCCAAAATAGGTTTCAAGCTGCTCCACTCCTTCTACAGCAACCTGAATAACCCCCGACGTGGAGGTATGATCCGTATACGCCGGCCCCAGCTTTAGCAGCTTGCCGTAAATTTGCGAGCGCAGCGTTTTTTTGGCATTCACGGAGGCCCGATAGGACAGCATACTGGCTGCATAATTGCACAAGCATCGGACTGCAATCGCAGCAACGACAATGGCCGTCACAGATAGAATCAGCTTACGGGTAACTTGTCCCGTCCATGCCTGCTGCAAAACAAAGGACATGGACAAAATAGCGGCTATACTGCCTAAAAGACCGATCCACTGCACAAGCACACCCAGAACGATATACTTTCGGGAATGCTCCACCAGACCAAGCAGACGGCTATCGACCATTTTAGACCTTTTCTTCGTGGTATCAGCAAGTGCAGCTACAGATGGAGTTGGGGATGGAGTTTCCCCTGTAGTGCCTCTCACCGTTCCGACCCGGAATATAAAGTAATAATATTTGAAGAGGATGACCAACGCGATAATCACTTTGGCCCACACTGGGGGGGTTAAAATAAAGCCGGTAATGAGCATGGCTGACGCCAATCCCAGAGTCATTACTTTTGTGGACAGCTTCAACGATCTTGTTTGGACAAAGCTTTCCAGATGCTTATGGTACAAAGAGGTATTCGAAAACCAATGATGAAGCCGTTCAGACCCCCGCATAAAGAAAAAGGCTGCCAGCAGCAAAAACGGCGTAGTCGGCAGCAACGGTACCACCACGCCAATGACTCCAAGCGCCAAAAATAGAAACCCTAAGGTAACATAGATCGGTTTCACTGTAATCCTCCCTAAAAAGATATGATGATGACTCATTTGATGGATAATGATAATCATTATCAATATAAACAATTTAGACAGATTGTTATGTGATGTAAATCACGCATAAAAAATCCTCTTGAAGCACATCTCTACAGAACACGCTTTTGCGGGTGTTGGTGTAGATGTATTGACTTCAAGAGAATTATCGAAAATAACGCGCGATATTACGTTGTTTTATGAATTTATAATATCATATTGCTCCAATACCTGCCGATGTAGCGGGTGGTCTGCGGGTATGGATGTATAGCGTGTCAGCGCCACACCCAGTCCTTCGCTGCGGATCACCTGCTGAAGCTCGACTGCCTCAGGGTCCTCCGCAATATCAAATTTACAGGCAGCAGCCATTCCTAGCGCCAGATGATCCGTCAAGATGTCATACTCCTCCGCTTGCAGTGCCGGACGTACAAGACGGTCATTGGGAGACAGCTTCCGCAATGGTGAACGTCCAACCCGAGTGACCTCGTCTGTCAGATTAGGGTTGCGGAAGCGATCTAAAATTTTGGAGATGTACTTCTGATGCTCTCCCTGATCCAAACCGAAGCGCTTCACAAGCACCGCCCCTGTTTCCTCCAGTGCCCCTTGGATCGAATCCACCACCTTGTCATCCTTCATCGCTTCCTGAATGGTGGCATAACCCGTAGCATAACCAAGGTAGGCCGCCACGCAATGTCCCGTATTCACCGTGAACAGCTTGCGTTCAATGTAAGGCTCCAGATTCTGCACGTATAGGATACCTTCAATCTCTTCATGGTCAGGAGCCATTTGCGATCGATCCACTACCCACTCGTAAAAGGGCTCTACCTGCACATGCAACGGGTCCTCATGATGCTGGATCGGTACAATCCGGTCTACAGCAGCATTCGGAAAATACACCGCAGTCTCCGCCTTGGCACGAGTCGCCTCATCCAGTAGCGCAAAAACATGCTCCTTCAGTTGGGCGCTGCCTCCGATTGCATTTTCGCAGGCAATCACATGCAGCGGCGCTGCCCCGCGCTCTACCCGCCGCTTAATTCCCTCGGCAATGCCTGCTGCAATATGCTTGAGGATGCTGACACCCACTGCGGTCGTTACCAAATCAGCTTGGTCTACCGCATCTGCTACAGCCCCTGCATCTTTGCCGTCAATCGCGGTTACATTCGTGACCGTTTCTGTATCCTTGGTATCATTCGCCAACTCTACAGTGTATTGCTTGCGGCGGCGTAACTCGGATACAAGAGTGTCGTTAACATCCGAAAAAACAACCTCATAGCCTGCACGCGACAGAATCAACCCGATAAAGCCACGACCGATATTTCCTGCTCCAAAGTGGACGGCTCTCATAGCTCCATCTCACTTTCGAACAGATCGATAATTTCCTGAGGGGTTACCGCGTTGCGAAGTTTGTCCATGTTTTCTTCCTCGGCGCACACCACAGCGATACTCGTCAAAATCTCCATATGATCGCCGCCTTGTGCTGCGATGCCGATCACCATATATGCTTTTTCTTCCCCAAAATCTACACCTTGCGGGAACTGAATGATCGAGATACCTGTCGATTGAATGAACGTCTTGGATTCCTTCGTGCCGTGTGGAATAGCCAGCCCGTTCCCGATATAGGTGGACACGATCTCCTCGCGTTCCAGCATCTTGTCAATGTACTCACCTGTAATATGTCCCGCATCCAGCAGGATTTGTCCAGCCATACGAATCGCCTCATATTTATCTTTGGCGGTTGCGTTCATTTTTACTTTGTCTATCGTCATAATGCTCACGGTAGGTTCCTCCCTGTCCCTAATTTACTGTGAAAAAATTCAGCCAGTTCACTCGATATATAATTGGAGATATGCTCACGGCTACCGTGTTTCAGTAGCGTAACCATGTCTTCCCGAAGTAGTAATGCACTAATCTCGCTCAATACCTCCAGACTTTCTCTCGGCAGTTCACGAGGTCCCAGCATAAGCAGCACGCAATCTACCTGTTCGCCTGCATCCGCCAGCAGCGGCTCTGCCAGCTTATACAGGGTAAGCGAAGGCTGGCGAATATAGTGGCTACGCGTATGAAACAAAGCAATGGAGGTATCAAGGATCACCTGACTACCCTGGCGCTCTCTTTCCATAAGTTGTGCAGCAATGACAGAAGGCTCTGTAATATTCCCCCGCCCCGCCTCCAGCATGCAGATAGCCTGTACGGTAGCCTGCATATCCATCCCCTGATTTTCTAGCGTATATACTTGGAATTGCTGTACAATGTGTACAATTTCCTCAATACTTCTTCGCAGCCCAGTGAGCCATTCCATCCCCTGACCGGGCTGAACGGACTGTTCCTGCTGCTGATCATTGGGGTGCTTGAGTGTAATATGCTGGATAAAATGACGCAGGCGATCACTTTCCTCCTGCGTCAGCAGCGGGCTGATCTTGAGATAACGATCCGGTTCAAGCGGTAGCTCCACCGTCGAAATGATCAGATCATAATCCTCTTTCGGAATCCGCGCTGCCTCATACCATGAGGCCCTATCCACGATTTTGATCTGTGGCAGCTCCTTGGCGAGCCTTGTTGCCAGCAGCCTGGAGGATCCAATGCCGCTCGTACAGACGACGATGGCCCGCACCTCCCGCCGCAATTGTCGCAGCCGCTCCAGCGAAGCTCCGAAATGCATGACGAGAAATCCGATCTCTTCATCCGGCACTTCCATTTCTGTCATGTCCGCCGCAGCCTTCTTCACCGAGTCGAACAAGTTGCCGTAATCCTTGCGGATTTGCTGGAGCAGAGGATTGCGGATGGATCTGCCTTCCTTCAAACGTTTGAGTACAGGAGCCATATGGGCAATCAGTCCTTCACGCAGAACGCGATCCTCTGCCAATGGCGTATCTGTCTCTTCCTCCACACGACGAATCAACTCATGAACCGACTCCAGCAGTACGAGATCATCCAGCGGCAGCAGCCGGGTGGAATGATCCTCGGCATCACGGAACAACAATCTGAAATAAGATCGTTCCGGCTCCGGAAAATCAATATCCAGCGCCTCTGACAATTCAGTGCATATGCGTTCCACCATAGCTGTGCGCAGCATGATATTCTCATCCCAATCTGATTTGGAATACGAGGGACGGTGATCCACAACGTATCCAAGTCGCAGACGTGCCAGCGAAACGCAAATTTGGATCAACAGCTCCATATACTTGCTTTCCACCATGCTTTTCAGCCATTTCTCATGGGGCTGCCAGAGGGCATTTTCCACGGTCAGCAGGTTCTCTCTGCCAATCATCTCCAGCAACTTATCAGCGACACGTGTCACAGGACGAAGCTCCTCACGGCTGGAAAACAGATCCGATTCATCCAAATACTCTAGAGCCAGCTCGGAAATCGCCCGTCTTTTGTCCATCTCCCGGCCTGTAATCTCGACGCCGTACCCACGTCTGCGCACAAGCACAAGTCCCCGTTCCCCAATCCAGTCTTGCAATTCGTCCAGATCATGACTGACAGTAGTTACCGTGACCTTCAAATCAGCAGCCAGCGCCAGCAGCTTGATCGGATCCTGTGAATCCAGCAGCATACAGAGGACTACAATCTTTCTCTCCTCAGCCGAATATTCGTCCGACTTCGTATGCATCAATTGCTCCCGCAGACATACAAGCTGAGCCGGGTCGGCATCCACATAGATACCAATCCCTGATTTTTTCTCCAGCTTTACCTCATGAGCCGCTAGCCAATGCTCGACTGCGCTGAGTTCCCGGTGAACCGTCCTTGTGCTGACATTAATCTTCGTGGCAATTTCCCCAGCCGTTACCTCTTGGGACTGCTCCAGAAGGTATTCCACGATGTCACGTTGTCGTTTCGTAATATTCATAAGCGATACCGTTCCTTCCCAAGCTCATCCCTTCCGCAGAACACACGAACTGCATACAAGGCGGCCTGAATACTCCAGGGGATTAAGAATCGGATTTCAGACGTTCCACCAGCGCTTCGTATGCAGGACTCTTCAGGAAATTATCAATAGAAATATGCTCGGCATTTGGAGCCACCGTTTTAGCCCGGTCCGTCAACGTTTTTTGCGTAATAACAATATCCGCATCCTGCGGAATCTCACTGATTGCCGTGTTCGTTACCGTAACATCCACACCCGCCTGCTTCATTTTTTTGCGTAAAATCGAGGCGCCCATAGCGCTTGAGCCCATACCTGCATCACAGGAAAAGACGATCTTGTTCACATCTGATTTATCCTTGAGCGTTTGAACTTCGACAATCCCCGCAGCCCGATCAGCTTCGCGGTTATCTTCCGTTACAGTGGCATTTTCGCCTGCAGCCTTACTTTGAGTTTGAGTTTTCATATCCTTCATGCGGGAGGCCGCTTCCTCAAGACCCTCTTCTTTTTGCTTACCTGTCTTGAGTAACACAGCAGCAACAGCAAATGATACGACCGCAGCAGCAATCACACCGCTCAGCATTGGCAAATATCCGCCTTTTGGTGTCATCAGGAAATAAGCGATGATACTGCCCGGTGAAGGTGCTGCAACTAGTCCGGCACCTGTCAGCATGAAACAGAAGGTTCCCACCACGCCTCCTGCTATAGCAGCAAGAATCAGAATCGGCTTCATCAAAATATAAGGGAAATAAATTTCATGAATCCCGCCGAAAAAGTGAATGATGACCGCGCCGGGAGCCGACGACTTCGCAGAGCCTTTACCAAACAGGCAGTAGGCCAGCAAAATACCGAGCCCCGGTCCAGGGTTGGATTCAAGCATGAACAAAACGGATTTGCCTGTTCTTGAAGCTTCCTCCAGCGCAATCGGACTTAATACTCCGTGGTTCAATGCGTTGTTTAAAAATAATACTTTTCCGGGCTCAATAATGAGGTTGACGAGCGGCAAAAGCCCTGCGTTTACGAGGAACTGTACCCCTGCTGACAACACTTGACTGATAATTTGTACAAACGGTCCGATTGCCACATGGGCAAGCAGCGCTAAAATCGCCCCGATAATCCCTGCCGAGAAATTATTGACCAGCATTTCAAAGCCTGATTTAACTTTGCCGTCAATCGCCTTGTCGAACTTCTTCAATATCCATGCAGCCAACGGACCCGCTACCATCGCGCCGAGGAACATCGGAATGTCCGCCCCGACAATGACACCCATCGTCATAATGGCCCCGATCACACCTCCGCGCTGTCCGTGAATCATGGTGCCACCCGTATAACCGATCAGCAGCGGCAGCAAATAATTTTTCATCGGATCAACCAGTTGTGCAAAACCCTCATTTGGGAACCATCCGGTCGGAATAAAAAGTGCCGTGATCAATCCCCACGCGATAAAAGCTCCCATATTGGGCATAACCATACCACTGAGAAAACGACCAAAACGCTGTACGGCAACGCGTGCGCCTCCGTTTGAATTGGACTTTGCGTCCACTGTGCTCATATTCATATCCTCCTTATAGGTAAAAAGCATCACTACCTTTTCTTAAAATTCATACTAAATGACAACGCTATCTTCATCAACGAAATGAAAACGTACTTTCGTCATGAACGTTGATGACAACATTTAAATTTAAGATAAACAGGCGCGAAATCATTAGGCATAATTCCTCTTAATATGGCCTGTAACGTTAGAATTTAATCGAGAAACCATGCGTCATCTATACCATTTCTGTACAAGGAATAACCTCTAAGTAAGGAAAAAACACGTAATTACGCTTGCCAAAAAAGACAGCAAAAAATAGCCGCTATGCCCAATCATCGCGACTATTTTTATACAAAACCGAGCGGACAAACGCCACTCTTATTCAGTTATCCAACCTAATTTGCCCCATTATTACTCATTGGCAGTCAACTGCTCGTACTGATCCGCAGACAGCAGCTTGCTTAGTGCTTCCTCTACATCTTCTCCAATCTCCACTTCGATCATCCAGCCTTTTTCATAGGGAGACTCGTTTACCAGTTCAGGCGTGGTTTCCAGTTCTTCATTCACCTTCAACACCGTTCCCGTCACCGGAGCGAACAGGTCGGATACTGTCTTTACCGATTCAATAGTACCAATCTCTGCCCCCTGCTCAATCGTTGCTCCCTCCCCAGGCAGCTCCACGAAAACGATATCCCCCAGCTGATGCTGTGCAAAGTCCGTGATACCGATTCGTACCGTTCCATCCTCTGTGCGCTGAACCCACTCGTGTTCCTCCGTGTACCACAATTGCTGCTTCACTTCACTCATCCTGCTCCGCCTCGCTTCCATATGGATTACATTGTTTCGCCTACCCATCTATGACAGGTTAAGATTATGACAAGAAGAACTATTATGTCAATAATACTAACAAAAATATTTCATATCCCTCCATATGTTGTTTTAATTAAAAATACGACAGGATATAACAAACGCTTACATATCCTTATTTATGAATAAAATGTTTTTAATAATATTTTTCATGACATTTTTGTTGACATTTCGAATAAATTTGCGTATTAATGGGTTATAACAAGTGCTTTTGGAAATACCCGATAACTGTAAACGCGGATGAACGTGGAGGGAGAGACTGCCAAAAACTCGCATAGCTGCTGCCACTTGTGAAAACAAGGTAGCAAGCGAGTGGAATCAAGCTGTTACCGGCAGGACCGGATGGCATATAGCTGATCCAAGGGCAGCGCCGAAGGAGTAAACCTGCATCGCAGGTGAATCTCTCAGGCAAAAGGACCTCTGCCGGACGCATCTCTGGAGAGCATTCGCCATACAGGCGGATCACCCAAGGGGAAACCTGGTACGCACCGGGGTAACTCTCAGGTATCAAGGACAGAGCTGAAAAAAAGTGTGTGGACTGCCGTTCATACGTTTTTTTCGGCCTGTCTTTTTTGTTTAGCTGATCACACCGGATAGGAGTGGAAAAATGACTAACTTGCGAAAAACGCCGCTGTATTCGTCCTACGGCACGCTGCCGGGGGTTCGTTGCATTGATTTTGGCGGCTGGGAGCTGCCTGTACAGTTCAGTGGCATTCAAAAGGAGCATGAGGCCGTCCGACAACGTGCGGGATTGTTCGATGTATCGCATATGGGTGAATTCTTGGTCGAAGGCCAGGAAGCCGAAGCATTTCTGCAACAGGTAACGACGAACGATGTCAGTCAGTTGGAGCCAGGTCAGGCCCAATACTCGCTCCTGTGTTACCCGGATGGAGGTGTAGTAGACGACCTGCTTGTTTACTGTAAAGGGTCGGAGCGTTACATGCTCGTTGTGAATGCCTCCAATATCGACAAGGATTGGGATTGGCTGCTTCGCCATGCTCCTGCATCCGTTCATCTGGAAAACGTATCAGATGCGGTAGCACTGCTGGCATTGCAAGGACCTGAAGCTGCTCGTATTGCCGTAGCCGTGACAGACACGGACATTACGAAGCTGGCATCCTTCCGATTCAATGAGGATGTGCAGTTGTTCGGGGCAAAAGCGCTCGTCTCCCGCACCGGATACACGGGGGAAGACGGCTTTGAATTTTATGTGCCTGCGGTGGATGCACCGGCAGTGTGGGACGGATTGCTTCGCATCGGTGAACCGTATGGTCTGGTTCCCGCCGGACTTGGAGCCAGGGATACGCTGCGCTTCGAAGCGCGGCTACCGCTGTACGGGCAGGAGTTGTCCGCTACCATTTCCCCACTGGAAGCTGGTTTAGGCTTCTTCGTCAAGCTGAATAAGGGAGATTTTATCGGCAGAGAGGCCCTGCAACGTCAGAAAGAACAAGGTATTCCGCGCAAGCTGATCGGACTGGAAATGCTCGACCGCGGCATACCGCGTGCCCATTATCCCGTTTTTGCGGAAGGACAGCACATTGGCGAGGTCACAACGGGAACCCAGTCGCCCACCTTAAAGCGTAATCTGGGTTTGGCTCTGGTGGACTGCCGTTTCAGTTCCCTATCCACACCGCTGGGGGTCGAGATTCGTGGCAAGCGCCTGCGTGCCGAGGTGGTAGCAGCGCCCTTTTATAAACGTCCACGCTAATTTAAATGCTCGGCTTACTATAACTATCGTGATCCGTTACTAACGCTACCCCGTTCGCAATCGTTTATTAATCATTTGTTAATCGTTCTACGTTTTTACGATTTGTTGGTTGAAAGGAGCCAGACCCAATGAAACAACATCGTTACCTTCCCATGACTGAACAGGATCAAGCGGAAATGCTACGCGCGGTCGGCGCATCGTCTATCGACGATCTATTCAGCGATATTCCTGAGGCGATCCGGTATGAGGGGGAGCTTCCCCTGTCTTCTGGGCTAGACGAAAGAGCCTTAACCCGCCACTTATCCGGACTGGCCGGGCAAAATGCCAATACAGACACGCACGCCAGCTTTCTCGGCGCAGGGATTTACGATCATCATATTCCATCCGTCATCCAGCATATCACTTCGCGCTCGGAATTTTATACGGCCTACACTCCTTACCAGCCGGAGGTAAGCCAGGGCGAGCTGCAAGCCATCTTCGAATTCCAATCGTATATATGCGAATTAACAGGCATGGCTGTAGCCAATGCCAGTATGTATGATGGAGCGACTGCGCTGGCAGAAGCAGGCTCATTGGCCGCCGCTGCCACCCGCCGCAAGCAGCTTATCGTATCGCGGACCGTCCATCCAGAGGCACGCCAGGTGCTGGCTACTTATGCGCGCGGGCTGGATTTAGATATCGTGGAAATCGGCTGTGCAGACGGTGTAACCGACGTGAAAGCATTAGCGGTAGCCATATCGGAACAGACGGCGGCTGTTTTGGTCCAAAGCCCTAATTTTTTCGGGGCCGTGGAAAATCTGAAGCCGATGGCTGACCTGGTCCATGCCCACAAGGGCCTTATGGTCGTAAGCGCCAATCCGCTGGCGTTAGGCCTGCTGGAAGCACCCGGCAAGCAGGGTGCGGATATTGTCGTAGGAGACGCGCAGCCGCTTGGCATCTCCTCCTCCCTCGGCGGCCCGACCTGCGGCTACTTTGCCGTTTCACAGGCGCATATGCGCCGCATCCCTGGCCGTATTGTGGGCCAGACCACAGACCGCAACGGCAAACGCGGCTTCGTGCTGACCTTGCAGGCACGGGAGCAGCATATCCGCCGGGAGAAGGCCACCTCTAACATATGCTCCAATCAGGCGTTGCTCGCTTTATCTGCCTCTGTGTATTTGTCCGTCATGGGTAGACAGGGCATCGCGGAAGTAGCCGAGCTAAACCTGCACAAAAGCCGCTACGCACTGGAGCAATTACTCGGCTTGAAGGGCGTAACCGCCTCCTTTACCGCACCCACCTTTAACGAGTTTGCCCTTCGGTTGCCTGAGGGTACGGATATGAATAAACTGCAAGCCGGATTGCTTGCTGCTGGCTTTATCGGCGGCTACGATTTGGGCCGGAATTATGAGGAATATGCAGGTCACATCCTGATTGCCGTGACAGAGCAACGGACAAAGGAAGAGATCGATCAATTCGTACACATCTTGGGGGGATTGCTATGACGCATACTACAGGACAGGATCAGGGAACACCGAATCCAGAAGTCGAATCCAGTCAAAATCAGAAGAAAAAACATGAGCAGGCGCTCATTTTTGAATTGAGCAGACCGGGCCGTATCGCCTATTCCCTGCCTGAATGCGATGTTCCCCGTCGTCCAGTAGCAGAGCTTTTGCCGGATTATGCGCAGCGCAACGAGCCTGCGGCATTGCCCGAGGTATACGAAGTAGACGTTATTCGACATTATACCGCACTGTCACGGCGTAATTTTGGCGTGGACAACGGATTTTATCCACTCGGCTCCTGTACGATGAAATACAACCCCAAGGTGAACGAGGATGTCGCCCGTTATGCAGGCTTCGCCAAAATCCATCCGTACCAGCCGGAGGACAGCATCCAGGGCGCCATGGCGCTGCTCCATACGCTTCAAAACGATCTGGCCGCGTTAACTGGCATGGATGCCGTCACCCTTCAGCCCGCCGCGGGCGCCCATGGCGAATGGACCGGGCTGATGATGATTCGCTCCTACCACGAAGCGCGTGGTGAGCGGCGTACCAAGGTGCTCGTGCCGGATTCCTCGCATGGAACGAACCCCGCCAGCGCCACTGTGGCAGGCTTCGAAACGATAACCCTCCCCTCCACACCACAGGGGCTGGTGGATCTGGACGCGCTGCGTCAAGCCGTAGGCAACGACACCGCTGCGCTTATGCTGACCAACCCGAACACGCTCGGGCTGTTCGAAAAGCAAATCGCTGACATTGCCGCGATTGTGCATGAAGCGGGTGGCCTGCTCTACTATGACGGCGCGAACTCCAACGCCATTATGGGGATCACCCGCCCTGGGGATATGGGCTTTGACGTGGTGCATCTCAATTTGCACAAAACGATGAGTACCCCACATGGCGGAGGCGGGCCCGGCGCGGGACCTGTGGGGGTAAAGCAGCGGCTCATTCCGTATTTGCCCAAGCCGCTTGTCGTGCGTGATCCACAGGGCACGTACCGTTGGGACCGAGAACAGGGAGATTCTATCGGACGGGTCAAAGCCTTTTATGGCAACTTCGGTATTCTTGTCCGTGCCTATGCCTATATCCGCAGCTACGGTCCTGATGGCTTGAAGCGGGTATCCGAATGTGCCGTACTCAATGCCAATTATATGATGCACCGATTGGCTCCGCATTTTGACATCCCTTATCCGGGGTATTGCAAGCACGAATTTGTGATGTCTGGGCGCGGCTTAAAGAAATTCGGAGTGCGTACGCTTGATGTTGCCAAGCGATTGCTCGATTTCGGCTACCATCCACCTACAATATATTTCCCGCTGAATGTAGAGGAATGTATCATGATCGAGCCGACCGAAACGGAAAGCAAGGAGACGCTTGATGCCTTCATCGACACGATGATCCAAATTGCGCGGGAAGCGGAGGAAACGCCTGAATTGGTGCTGAATGCTCCGTATACCACTCCAGTCACGCGACTGGACGAAGCAACTGCAGCTCGCAAGCCTATATTGAATTGCTCATGCAGCTAAAAGCAAACTTAAATTTTGGGCATACAAAAAAGCCGGTATCTATTAGATACCGGCCGCTGTATGTAGACAGCACTTTTTGTTGGAAAAAGATATAACCTTTGAAAATGTGATACCCTTCCTTAGCCTTCAATGCTTTGAACCAATTCAACAACCTGCTCGGCTGTTTGCATGTCCAAAGCTTTTGCAGCCAGTTTCTCCATATCCGCGCGGGACAATTTCGAAATTTGACTGCGTGCTGGCAGAATGGAAGTGGCACTCATGCTGAACTCATCGAGTCCCAGACCCAGCAGCAATGGAATTGCTGTTGTATCCCCTGCCATTTCGCCGCACATACCAACCCAACGTCCTTCACGGTGAGCGGCATCAATAACCATTTTCACCAGACGCAGAATGGATGGGTTATATGGTTGATACAGGTAAGAAACCCGCTCGTTCATGCGATCCGCTGCCATTGTGTATTGAATCAGATCGTTCGTACCGATACTGAAGAAATCAACTTCTTTTGCGAATTGGTCAGCCAATACCGCTGTAGAAGGAATTTCTACCATGATGCCCAACTGAATTTCTTCAGATACAGCTACACCCGCTGCTACCAACTTTTCCTTTTCCTCCAGCAACACAGCTTTGGATTCACGGAATTCGTTCAGTGTAGCAATCATTGGGAACATGATCCGCAGGTTACCGTGTACACTTGCCCGCAGCAAAGCACGCAATTGAGTACGGAAAATGTCCTGACGGTCCAGACACAGACGAATAGCACGGAATCCGAGGAACGGATTCATTTCCTTCGGTAGATCCAAATAAGGAAGCTCTTTGTCGCCACCAATGTCCAACGTACGGACTACAACTGGTTTGCCTTCCATTCTTTCCAGAACGGTTTTGTATGCTGTGTACTGTACTTCTTCGGATGGAAGCTTGTCGCGTCCCATGTACAAGAATTCAGTACGATACAGGCCGACGCCTTCGCCACCGTTATCCAGTACACCAGCTACATCGTTAGGCGTACCGATATTGGCTGCCAGTTCGACGTGCACACCATCGACGGAAACCGTAGCTTCGCCGCGCAGCTTGCGCCACTCTTCGCGTTGCTTGTCGTATGCCACTTGTTTAGCCTTGTACTCCGCAACGATCTCTTCGGAAGGGTTCACGAATACGTGACCATCCAGACCGTCGACGATAATCAAATCGCCGCTTTTAGCTTGGGACAGTATATTTTTAGTTCCAACAACCGCAGGAATTTCAAGAGAACGAGCCATAATAGCCGAGTGCGAAGTACGTCCACCGATATTGGTTGCAAAGCCTTTAACAAATTCGCGATTCAGCTGAGCTGTGTCGGAAGGTGTCAAATCTTCTGCAAGTACAATCGTTTCTTCGGCAATTTCTGCAGGACTGACAAAATGAACACCAAGCAGGTGATTCAGGATCCGCTTGGTTACATCCCGCATGTCCGATGCGCGTTCTTGCAAATAAGCACTTTTCATGTTTTCGAACATGGAAATAAACTGTGTAGCTACCTCGTTCAGAGCATAGTCAGCATTAAGCTGCTCATCTCTGATTTTGGCTTTAACTGGATCGATCAATTCAGGATCATTCAGGATCAACAGGTGAGAAGCAAAAATCTCTGCTTTTTTCTCGCCAAGCTCCTGTAAAGTTTTCTCCTTAATCGCTTCCAATTCGGTTTGAGATTCTGCCAAAGCCGCATCCAATCTTGCAATTTCAGCTTCAACATCACCAACCGCGCGTCTCTCTACAGCGTAATTCGGATGCTCCAAGATAAACGCCCGGGCAATGGCGATGCCTGCCGAAGCGGCAATCCCGGAAATTTTAAGCATGAATTTCGCCCAGCCCTTCGTTAACGATTACATTTTCAAGAGCTTTCAGAGCGTCAGCAGCTTCAGCACCTTCACAGATGATGTTGATTGTATCGCCTTGTTCCAAACCGAGAGACAATACACCCAGAATGGATTTCAAAGTTACTTTTTTACCGTTAGCTTCGGCGAAAGACTCAGCACCGCTGAATTTGTTAGCTGTATTTACCAGCGCAGTTGCAGGACGTGCATGGATACCGTCTTCATCTGTAATTCTAAAAGTTGTTTGCATAATTGTTCCTCCCACTTTCCTAATGGATAATATTTGTTTACACGCAATATACGTGTAGTGAAACCGGGTCATTGATGAGGCGGCCTAGGCCGCCTCATCACGAATCCGAAACACATAGAGTTTATTTTATCGTAATTATACCATCTTCGCCAGCCTTCAATACTCCAGTTTTGTTTAAAGTTACCGAAGAACCTTCTGGAAGGTTGGTAAAAATGACTGGTGAGATGATGGATTTTGCGTTTGCCTTCACGTATTCCAGGTCTACTTTCATAATCGGCTGACCGGCTGACACAAGATCGCCTTCGTTCACCAAAACGTCAAATCCTTGGCCTTTAAGCTTTACTGTGTTCACCCCGATATGAACAAGCACTTCTTTACCGCCATCAGATTGGATACCAATGGCATGCTTGCTTGGGAATACATTGAATACTTTACCATATACAGGTGACACAATCGTTCCATCATTTGGCACGACAGCAAAACCGTCTCCTGTCATACGCTCTGCAAATACCGGATCGGGAACAGTCGAAATATCAACCAATTCTCCGTTAACAGGCATCACGATATCTTCAACGATGATGGTCTGTTTTTCTTCACCAGCTTCCTTCTCTTCTTGCGGAGCAGGTTGAGCCGGGGCCGGAGCAGGTGTGCGTCCCGCCATAATATCAGCCATTTGCGTTTTAATCGTGTCGGAACGTGTACCGAAAATGGCCTGTACGTTGTTGCCGACTTCAAGTACGCCCGATGCGCCAAGCTGTTTCAGACGAGCCTTGTCAACATTGGACTTTTCGTTAACTTCAATACGAAGACGTGTGATACAAGCATCCAAATGCTTGATATTGGGCGCCCCGCCGAAAGCTGCCAAAATATTGCCTGGAAGCTCGTCTGTGGTACCGACTGCGGCTCCTTCAACATTTTCTGTGGCTTCTTCACGACCTGGTGTTTTCAGGTTAAACTTCCGTATGATGAATCGGAATCCGAAGTAGTAAATAACCGCCAAAATCAAACCGACGATGATGACGTACCACCAAGGCGTACGATTCGGAATAATCCCGAAAATCAGGAAGTCGATAAATCCGCCAGAGAAGGTCATACCGATTTTAACATTCAATATTTGCATCGTCATAAACGACAACCCTGCAAACACAGCATGCACTGCGAACAGCAGTGGAGCTACGAACAGGAAGGAAAATTCCAGTGGCTCCGTAATCCCTGTCAGGAAAGAAGTCAAAGCTGCTGAACCCATAATACCTGCTACATATTTCTTGTGTTCCGGTCTTGCTTCATGATACATCGCAAGCGCTGCGGCTGGCAAACCGAACATCATGAACGGGAATTTACCCACTTGGAACGTACTTGCTGTCAATGTAACTCCATCACGAAGCTGGTTAAAGAAGATTTGCTGGTCACCATGAATCGTTTGACCTGCCTTGTTCACATACTCGCCGAACTCAAACCAGAACGGGGAATACCAAATGTGATGCAATCCGAAAGGAATGAGTGAGCGTTCAATGACCCCAAAAATGAAAGCGGCCAGTGTCGGGTTGGAATCAACCATGAAGTGAGACACGACGTTCAGTCCTTGCTGTACGGGAGGCCACACAATGACTAGCAATAGTCCGATTAGCAATGAAGATACTGCTGTTACAATCGGAACGAAGCGCTTACCCGCGAAAAAGCCCAGATACGAAGGAAGCTCGATTTTGAAAAAGCGATTGTACATGGCCGCGGCCAATATACCGATGATAATCCCGCCGAACACCCCGGTTTGCAGCGTTGGAATCCCCAACACGTTCGCATAGCCCGGGATTTTTTGAGCAATCAGACCCGGTGTAACACCTACGGCAGTACCCAATGTAATATTCATAACGAGATAACCGATGATCGCAGCCAAACCTGCTACACCTTCACCGCCTGCCAGACCGACGGCTACGCCGACTGCAAACAACAGTGCCAGATTATCAAAAACAATTTGTCCGGCATTCATCATGATCGTCGCTACCGATTGAACCCAGCCCGCATTTAATGCCGGAATGTACTGGAGAAAATCGGGATTGACCAGCATGTTGCCGATTCCCAATAATAGTCCCGCAGCCGGCAAAATGGCTACAGGAAGCATTAAAGCTTTGCCGACACGCTGTAAAACGCCGAAAAGCTTTTTAAACATATTTTCCACTTCCTTCTCTGAAAATTAGAATACAGAGGCAAAACAACAAAAAAGGCATGAGCCGATTTAAGTATGTTTGAACACAACCTTGGGATATAGCTTACCCCAGTAGGCTGTAAACAATCATAACTTAAAACAACTCATGCCTGATCGAATCAGTAACACGTTAGATATTCATTTGTTGTCTTGCTCATTACGAAGTTTATTATAGCATTCTGCCAAAAGTGAGGCAATACTTTTTTTCGATTCTAGCTGTTCTAACGTTGCTCTCCCTGCTCTTTGCGTTGGGACAACCGCTGTAAATGCATCGTCAAATAGCTAACCTCAGCCGGATAAACGGATTTGCGTAGCCTTTTCTCCATAATCTTCGTGAGTTTCCAGGCTAGCATATACATTTCTGGATACTCTTCATTCAAAAGCTTGTCCAATCGGTAAATCTCCTGCACAATCTCTCCCCGACGTACACGTTCAATCGCAAACCTCAGATGGGTCAGCAGACGCGAGTAATCCAGGGATTGGAGAGGAATGCGATAATCCAGCGTAGTCTCTACTACCTGTACCATATCAGCAATCAATTGAGAATCCTTCCTGACCTCGGAAATATGCTGGTTCGTCATAGCACTGTAAATATGCAAGGCCACGAATCCGATTTCATCTTCTCCCAGATCCATACCCATTTTGTCCTTGATCAAAGAGACTGCCTGTTCAGCCATCTTGTATTCCTGAGGATAAATTTCTCTCGTTTCATACAAAAACGGATTATGGATCGTAATGCCCTGCTTCTGACGATTAATGGAAAAGGCGATGTGATCGGTTAAAGCAATCAATATGTGCTCATTCAGAGGCTTCTTCGCTTGAAGCTGAACATGGTGAAGCACCTCACCGATGACCTCAATGAGCTTTTCATCCAGTTCAGGAAGCAATCGCTTGTATTGCTCCTGCTCCTCATGGCTTTTCAATATAAATAATTTTTCAACTGAATCCAACGGTATAAGATCGCCGTTTTTGCGATTGAAGCCGATTCCTTTTCCAATCACAACAACCTCATCATGCTCGGGATGCATCCCGATAATCACATTGTTATTCAGCGCTTTCGCCACTTGTAGGCTGCTCACATCCGCACCTCTTTTTATCTGAACCTTGTTCCTAATAATTAGAGCATGAAGCTCAGAGGAATCCACGTTAAAGTACCAAATATTCCGCTAAAGGTCAATAAAAAGAAAACGCTTTTCATCACAATAACCGGGAAAACCTGTGATGAAAAGCGTTCTTTCTGTTAAGGGATATCTGCTCCTGAAAGCCCTGCGGCTATTCTTTATCCCGCGGCGCAACCTCAACCGGGGCATGAATATGCAGCTTATCCGTTTCACCGAAGGACGGTGCGGAATGAAGGCCCTTTTTCCCCGTGGTCAGCCCCTTAATTAACTGCTCCACGTCAATACCTGACACACTCTTAAGCATCTCGGGAGCCGTAGCCATTAGCTCTGTGACATAATTGCTGACACGTGCCGCACCCTCTCCCTTGCCTGTATCCACAACTGTTAATTTATCAATGGATGCAATCGGCTCGGCAATCCGCCCGGCCAGCTCAGGCAGCATGTTCACGATAATATCGAGTACGGCTGCCTCGCCAAATTTCTGGAACGCCTCGGCCAGCTTTTCCTTGGCCTCGGCTTCCGCAAGACCACGTAAACGGATGACGTCAGCATCCGCCGTACCTTTGGCTCGTTCGGCATCCGCTTCTGCTTGCCCATTTAGCCGTTTTTGTTCAGCTGACGCTTTAGCCTGTGTCTCAATCGAGTATTGCAGCGATTCCGCCTCACGCATTTTACGCGATTTGTCCGCCTCCGCGGCTTGCTCTACCGCATACCGATCCGCTTCCGCTTTCTTCTTCACTTCCGCATCGTATTGTTTTTCACGCACCTGAATTTCCTTGGTTTGAAGATCAATTTCCCGCTCCTTGCGCACCAGTTCGACCTTCATCTGCTCTTCGACGGCAGTCTGCTTGGCACGAGCCTCCTGAATGTGATAAGCCTGATCGGCTTCCGCCTTGGCTGTATCCTGCTCCTTTTTAAACGAAGCCACTTTCAGTTCCTTCTCCTTGGCTGCCTCGGCAATGTTTGTATCACGCAAAAGTTCAGCCTTCTGCCCCTCCTGTTCCGCACGCGCCTTTTGAATCCGCGCATCCCTTACCGCCTCAGCTTCGGCAATTTCTGCATCCCGTTTCACAGCGGCAATTCTCGGCTTACCAAGCGCATCCAGATATCCGTGCTTATCACGCACATCTTTAATCGTGAACGAGACAATTTGCAGCCCCATCTTTTTCAGATCGCGAGCCGCCACACCCTGTACTTCCTGCGCAAACCGATCCCGATTACGGTATACTTCCTCCACCGTCATGGTGCCGAGGATCGCACGCAAATGGCCCTCCAGCACTTCCTGGGCCTCTCCCCTAAGGGCCTCCAGCGGCTTCCCGATGAACTGCTCCGCTGCTGTTGCAATATCCTCAATGGA
This sequence comes from Paenibacillus sp. FSL R10-2782, assembly GCF_038592985.1. NCBI lineage: Bacteria > Bacillati > Bacillota > Bacilli > Caryophanales > Paenibacillaceae > Paenibacillus > Paenibacillus sp. FSL R10-2782. The sequence goes on from NZ_CP151951.1 coordinate 3,954,558, forward strand.
GCTGCCTACCTTGATGATTGCCACACCGTCCGCTATCACGGGAACTCCTTGCTCGGTATACACTTCCGGTGTTGTTACATCCAGCTTGTGGGACAATAAAGAAATAAATTCGGACTGCTGAAAAATAGGCCATATAAAGGCGCCACCGCCGCGTACAATTTTGATTTTGCGACCGGAATCATCCTCGGAAATATTTTTATTTCCCAAAAATGAGCCCGTCACGATCATCCCTTCATCCGGTCCTACCGTTTTGTAACGGGCCCAAAAAGCGATCCCTAATATGACGATAACGATGACGACAATCCCCGGAACCAACACAATATCCTGCAAACTTGACACTCCCGTTCACGCTCCCTTCAAGTTAAGCGAATGCGCCGTCTATGTGTCCAGATACGCTACGCGGACGACACCCTCTGCGACCTCAACCACGACGATACGGGTTCCCGCAGCCAGCGGTTTGTGATCAAAACTCGATGCTGTATGTATGGTGTTGCCTGCACCCAAGCGGATCATAACCTCCCCGTAACCAACCTCAGGTACCGGAACGGTGACCTCACCGATTCTGCCAGTCAGCTCACGCATCGAGAAGCCGCTGGATACCTCAGAGTTCGCCATTGGATTGATAAACGCAAAAAACACAAGCACTCCGATCACAAACGCAATCGCAAGGGCAAGCAGAACAACCCAGTTCATGCTCAACCCGGTATATTTCGTCAGCAACACACCCGCCCCGCCAAAAGCGGTCATCGCTCCAAGTAAAACGACGGGTCTGAACCAATCGAGGCCGGGAAGCTCCAATCCATCCAGCCAACCACCGAGTACATCCCCGATCAGCACACTGACCACGGTAAAGATAGCGCCCCCTGCCAATAACCACCAAAATATAGTTTCCATGCGGCTCCTCCTTCCATGTCCCTTTTCAGTCTGGTTTCCAGCCTATAACTATGTTTACGTATTCAACCTTAAAAAGTTTCAAAATTTTCCTCTAAAATTCCAAATCAAACCCAAAAAAGCACGTCCATACGTCTAATGACGTACAAACGTGCTTGCAATTATCCAATGACTGAATGACTGGATTACAAAGATGCTTTGTAAATTTCCACTACATCTTCACGATTCAGCTTGTTAAATCCGCCAAAAGATCCGAATTTCACAGCTTTATCAGCCATAACGTCGATTTTTGAATCATCAATATCGTAATCAGCCAGACGGTTTGGCGCACCAATCGAGTTCCAGAAATCACGCAACGCCTGAATACCTTCCAGCGCTACTTCTTCATCACTCTTGCCTTCCGGGTTCACATGGAACACATTCACAGCCAGTTGCTTGAAGCGTTCAGGCTTCACATGCAGGTTGTGCTTCATCCAGTTCGGGAACAAAATCGCCAGTCCTCCGCCATGTGGAATATCATAAACAGCAGACACCGCATGCTCGATATTGTGAGTCGCCCAGTCACCTGTCAGCCCCATGTTCAGGAAGCCGTTCAGCGCCATCGTACCACAGTACATCATCGTTTCACGCAGCTCGTAGTTCTCCAGATCGTTGACCAGGCCCGGAGCCGCATCCATAACTGTACGCAAAATCGTTTCACACCAGCCAAGCTGAACCGGAGTGTTAGATTCCAAATGGAAGTAATGCTCCAGCGTATGTGACATCATATCCACGATTCCGTACACCGTTTGATTTTGTGGCAGAGAATACGTGTTCACGGGATCAAGAATGGAAAACGCAGGGAATGCAAATACGCTGCCCCAGCCCAATTTTTCCTGTGTTTCTTCGTTCGTAATGACAGAACCTGCGTTCATTTCGGAACCGGTAGCTGCCATCGTCAGAACTGTACCTAAAGGCAATGCTGCCTGTGGAGCCGCTTTACGCTCTGCAAAATCCCACATATCCCCATCATATTTCGCCCCGACAGCAATCGCTTTGGAGCAATCCAGCACACTACCGCCGCCAACAGCCAGTACGAGGTCGATTTGATGCGTTTTACACAATTCCACGCCTTTATGTACTGTGGACAAGCGAGGATTTGGTTCTACACCAGCCAGTTCCGTTACCTCTGCTCCAATTTCTTGAAGCAGACTGATTACATTATCATACAAGCCGCTGCGCTTAATACTGCCGCCGCCATATACAAGCAGTACACGTTTACCGTATTTAGGAACTTCACGCTTGAGAGCCTCTAATTGCCCTTTACCGAAGATCAATTGAGTAGGATTATAAAATTCGAATGCTTTCATCGCAAACGTTCGCCTCCAATATTTTTTGAAATTTAATGTTAAGAAACTACTCTATTATAACCTTCTCAGTTACAGGAAACAAATTTGCTTCTTTTTCAGAAAAAAAACCATGTTCCTAAAGGAGCATGGTTCCATGTCATATCTTGGGAGGGTTCTCGCACAGTATTATGCGCTGCCTGCAATTATTCTATTCCCCTGTTGTATAACCCAGTTGCTTTATAAAACGTCCAAACGCTTGCTGACCTTCCGAATCACGCTTGTACACTCCTGCATGCTCCAAAATTTCACTGAACTTCAGTCCAACTTCATTTTGTACCGTGCGAACAGCCGTCTCCTTGTCAGGCAAGCGACCGAATCGGGTGTTTAACTGGTGAATCCAGTCCGCGTGCTTGAATAGCGGATGCCCTTCCTGCTGCATAGCTACAGCCAACTCGTCGTTACCGCATAAAATATCTGCAATACCATCCAGTTCATCCTTAAGCCGCCCCGGCAAAATCGCAAGTCCCATAACCTCGATCAGACCGATATTTTCCTTCTTGATGTGATGCATCTCGCGATGAGGATGAAAAATACCTTCCGGGTACTCATCACTCGTTCGGTTGTTTCGAAGCACCAGATCCATCTGGTACTTTCCTTCCGCATCCCGGCGTACAATCGGTGTCACTGTATTATGCGGCACCGTTTCTCCGTCCTGCTCCGTATGAGAGAAGACATCGGCTGCGGGATCGCTGTAAGCCTTCCAGGCTTCAAATGCGGCATTCCCCGCCTCCAGCAACGATTCGGCATCCGTTGAAGTAAAGCGGATCACTGACATCGGCCAGTTCACAATCCCTGCTGTGACCTGCGGGAAGGCTTCATTGCGATACACAACGTCCACACCCGCTTTTTCAATCGGGAACGTATGACGTCCACCTTGAAAGTGATCGTGAGTCAGAATAGATCCTCCGACAATCGGCAGATCGGCATTGGAACCGATAAAATAGTGCGGGAACGCTTTCGTAAATGCCAGCAACCGCCGCAGTGTATCCTTCGTGAGCTTCATCGGTACATGATCGTGATGGAACACAATACAATGCTCGTTGTAGTAAACGTAAGGAGAATATTGAAAAAACCACGGTTCCTCGTTCAATTCCAACGGAATGATGCGCAGGTTTTGGCGGGACGGATGATTCACCCTTCCGGCATACCCAACGTTTTCACGGCATAATTGACATTTTGGATAAACTGGCGGCGGAAGAAGCTTCGCCATTGCGATTTCCTTTGGACTTTTCTCCGGCTTGGACAGATTAATTGTGATTTCCATATCTCCGTAAGGTGTCGGCTGATTCCAGTACACATTGCTGGCAACGCGGTCCATTCGGATGTAATTCGAGTCGATGGACAGTTGATAAAAAGCATCTGTCGCTGCCTCTATGCCACGTTCGGCCTCCGTTTGGCGAAAGTCACGGACGACCTCAGAAGGTCTCGCCATCAGCAGTCCCATGATTTTGGAATCCAGCAAATCACGGTACGTATCTGTGTTTTCCGATATGAGTCCAATCGCATACCCATAATCAATCAATACATTAAGCACAGGCTGGAGAACCTCGGGGGCTGTGATGCCCCCTGCCTCCTCGCCGGAATAAGGCTCCGAAAACCCGAACTGCTCCAGCAGCAGATTACGGCTGTAATCTGTATCTTGCAGACCGATTAATCCCCGGTTTTGTGCGAATGCAACCAGTTGCTCAATCGCATACAGAGCGGCTTGTTGTAGAATTTCATCGATGTCATGGGCCGTATGTCGGGAATGCTCCCGGCCTTGACCTCTATCTGCGGATTGACTCTTGCTCATCATGTCATCGTCTCCCGTCTATTCGTCGCCGTAGCCCTGAGGATGTGACTGATGCCAGCCCCAAGCTCCGCTAATAATGTCCTCCAGTTGGGTACGCGCCGGACTCCAGCCCAGCACCGAACGTGCCTTTTCAGAAGAGGCAACCAATACTGCCGGATCACCCGAGCGCCGTGGCTCTGTAACGACCGGAATGTCGAGTCCAGTGACCTTGCGTGCCGTCTCGATCACTTCCTTCACCGAGAAGCCCTGCCCGTTGCCCAGATTAAACACGTTGCTGTCATGGCCTTCGCGCAAATAATTCACCGCACGCACATGGGCATCCGCCAGATCGCTCACATGAATATAATCTCGGATGCACGTTCCATCCGGCGTAGCATAATCCTCACCAAACACCGCGATGTGCGGGCGCTGTTTCAGTGCTGTCTGGAGTACCAGCGGAATCAGATGGCTTTCCGGACGATGATCCTCACCGATTTTGCCGCTCTCATGCGCACCAGCCGCATTAAAGTACCGCAAGGACACATATTTGATGCCCAGTACTTTATCAAACCACGACATCATACGCTCCATCATCAGCTTTGTTTCACCATATACATTCGTTGGCTCCGTACGGTCGCCCTCTTCAATCGGCACCTTTTCCGGTTCACCATAGGTAGCCGCAGTGGAGGAAAATACGATCCTGCGTACACCGGCATCCTTCATGGCCTCCAGTAAGCTCAACGTGCCGAATACGTTGTTGTCATAATATTTACCCGGATTTTGCATACTTTCCCCGACCAGCGAGTTGGCTGCAAAATGAATAACTGCGTCGATACTATTTTCGGAAAACAGTCTGGAAAGCAGTTCTTTATCTCTCAGGTCACCTTCATACAGCTTGCCTCCGAGCAGTGCTGCCTTGTGCCCGGTTTGCAAATTGTCCAGCACCACAACTTCTTCTCCCCGATCCAACAGCTCTGCTACCGTATGTGAACCAATATATCCAGCTCCGCCTGTTACTAAAATGGCCATGTTATTCGTCCTCCTTCTGTTCTTTAACTCCGTCTCCCGCCTTACATACATAAAAGCTGGCTTCCAGCCCTGTACGGGTCTGATAAGCTTCGCCGATTTCCTTCACAAACCGTTCCACATCGTCCTCATGGACAAGTGAAACCGTACAGCCCCCAAATCCGGCTCCCGTCATACGCGCACCGAGCGTGCCAGGAATGCGCCGTGCTTCCTCGACCATCACATCCAGCTCCGTGCAGCTAACCTCATACAAATCGCGCAATGAATCATGCGAAGCGTTCATCAATTGCCCAAAAGCTTCGAGATCATTCGCAGCAAGAGCATCGACAGAGGCCAGCACGCGAGCGTTTTCCTCTACCACATGCTGTGCCCGGCGTCGTACCGTTTCATCCGCAATATAATGCTGGAGCTCACCAAAACGGGTCTCATCCAGCTGAGCAAGGTATTCCAGCGTAGGCTCCTGCTGCTGCAAAATGGACAGAGCTTCGGCACATTGGCTGCGGCGCTCGTTATAGGCTGAATCCACCAGCCCGCGGCGCTTATTCGTGTTGCCGATCACTAGCTTATAGGCACCGGTACGGAATGGGACCTTACGGTATTCCAGCGTATCGCACATCAGCAGAATCGCATGGTCAGCCGCACCGTTTGCGACAGCGAACTGATCCATAATACCGCAATTGACACCTACGTAATTGTTTTCTGCCCGCTGGGACAATAAAGCAATTTCGACTGTGTTCGTTTCCTGTTTTTCGGTAGTGAGGAACGCGTATCCCGTTACAACCTCAATGGAGGCAGAGGAGGATAATCCGGCACCATTCGGTATTTCTCCATGATAGAGCAGGTCGTATCCACTAGACGGATAAACTCCCTTTGCAGCCAGCTCCACCAGAACGCCGACAGGATAGTCCACCCACTCATCCGTTTTACTTTTACCTATTTCTCCGCGTGGGATAGATACTTCATACGAAAGGTTTGTCGAAGTAAAATGAATTTCATCATCATTACGCGCACGAAGAATCAGCGTGGTACCGAATTCCAGTGCAGCCGGAAGTACATAACCACCGTTGTAGTCGATATGCTCCCCAATCAGGTTAACACGCCCAGGAGCATGAAATATTCGCAGCTCATGGCTGCTTTCACCATATTTGTCGATAAAACGTTTCTTTATTTCAGTAGTGTTCATATCCACATCCACCTCATCACGGTTAGTAAAGTCCCCCCTGACTTCCTTGTAACAAACTTAATCAGGCTGGCGCTTCTTATGATTTCAGTATAAATGAAAGCGTTAAATAATGTAATGCATCCATGTGTTAAAGCTATGGATAAATGTGACTTGGATATGTACAATGTAAGTATACCGTATCTAATAAACCATTCACAAATCTAGGAAGGATGACCCTATTTGCAAGCGCATTCATATAGTTATGCTGTGGCCTCCAATCCAGTGTTTTATGAAAATAGCCCGCTGCACGTGCTTTTTGCCGGCGAGAGCCAAACCAAATCCGGTCATGCCGTCGGGCCGAAGCTATATGATTACTATCTGCTTCATTTTGTAGAATCTGGAAAAGGCATCTACCGAACAGAGCAGCACTCATATCAGCTTGAAAAAAACGATTTTTTCCTGATCCATCCCGGTCAGCTTGTAAGCTACACCTCCGATGAAGAGGAACCGTGGCGGTATCGCTGGTCTGCATTTACAGGACAGCATACCGAACAGATAGTGCAGGAGGCAGGGCTACACGTGCATCAGGCTGTCTTCCACGCTTCCAGTGAGAGCCTGATCCCCAGCTATTTGGAGCAGATGCAGTTAGCCTTTTACAGCCGAAAATCCAGCTCGCATCTTGCAGCCCTCGGCTACCTGTATCTGATCATGGGGGAGGCGGGTAATCATTTAAGCGACTGGTCTGACCCAACCGGCGCAGATTCGCAAATTCGGCGGACGGTCAAGCAGATGGTCCAATATATGTCCACTCAATATGCGCATCCTGTTTCTATCGAACAAATGTCCGAAGGACTTGGTTATAACCGTGCGTATTTGTCACGTATATTCAAGAAGGAAACGGGCGTCTCTCCGGTCACCTATCTGCTCAAACTGCGAATTGACAAGTCTCGTCAGCTGCTACGCGAGCGTCCCGAGCTTTCGGTGGAGCAGGTGGCCGCTTCGGTGGGATTGACAGACGCTTTGTATTTCTCGCGTCAATTCAAGCGCTTCTGCGGTCAGTCGCCAACCCAGTACCGAAGCAAGGTTCAGCAATATCCGCATCCTTAGCAGGCTTTAACCGTTCACATATCCTGCCTGCTTCGTCTGATGATTGATCCTCTGTTCCGGCATGGGCAACGACCAATCTGATACGGTTCGGAAAATAGCAAACAGCCCGCATCCTTTAACGATGTGGGCTGTTGTGTGTATATTGGGCATGAAAAAATGCACGTTATGCCAATGATGATGGAATAGCTTTTGGGCTTTAGGCTGTGCCGCCGTCCTGTAAGTTCCCAGCATTCAGAATCGAATCAATCCGATCCAGCTCTTCCTGCGAAAAGTCCAGATTGGACAGGGCGGCAACATTTTCTTCAATTTGGCTCACACGGCTGGCCCCAATCAGGACGGAGGTCAGACGTTCACCACGCAGAGCCCAGGCTAACGAGAATTGAGCCAAGCTTTGTCCGCGCGCAGCCGCCATCTGATTAAGAGCACGCACCTTGCGAAGTGTCTCGGGTGTCACATTGTTCTCATTCAAGAAGACAGATGCACTTGCCGCGCGTGAATCCTCGGGAATTCCGTTCAAATATTTATTCGTTAGCAATCCCTGAGCCAAGGGGCAAAAGGCAATGCTGCCGATCCCGTTTTCGTCCAGTACATCCTGCAACCCGTTTTCAATCCAGCGGTCGAGCAGAGAATATTTGGGCTGATGAATCAGCAGCGGTGTTCCCAGCTCCTTTAGAATACGAGCCGCTTCTGCCGTTTGCTCCGCGCTATAATTAGACACGCCCACATACAGCGCTTTTCCGGAACGAACGATATGATCCAGAGCCTGCATTGTTTCTTCCAACGGCGTATCAGGATCAAAGCGGTGGGAGTAAAATATGTCGACATAATCCAGACCCAACCGCTTCAAGCTCTGATCCAGACTGGATATCAGATATTTGCGCGAGCCCCAATCACCATAAGGTCCTGGCCACATAGTGTAGCCCGCCTTGGTCGAAATGATCATCTCATCCCGGTACGGCTTCAAATCACTCGCCAGCACTTGTCCGAAAAATTCCTCTGCTGAGCCCGCTGGAGGACCATAGTTATTAGCTAGATCAAAATGCGTAATCCCCAGATCAAAAGAACGAGTAACCATGCTACGACCGTTCTCCGCATTGTTGATCCCGCCAAAATTGTGCCACAAGCCCAGTGAAATGGCAGGCAGCTTAAGGCCTGATCTCCCTGTGCGGTTATATTTCATACTTTCATAGCGTTCATCGCCAGCCAAATAAACCATGCTATCCCAGCCTCTCTCGAAACATTGTTATGTCCAGTACAACAACATCATAGCGCCTTTATCCGGCCGTTGACAAGAAAACGATTACAAACTCAATTGATTGCCGAGTTCTCCCAGAACCCTGCCGATGGGATCCATAATCAGGAGATCAGCCTTGTGATCATATGAAGTGGGATCTGTATTAAGCAGTACCGTATGTTTACCGTGAAAATAAGTAATCAGTCCCGCCGCAGGATGCACCGTCAGTGAGGTTCCTCCAATTAATAGCAGATCGGCCTGCGAGATAGCCTGAATGGATCGGACAAGCGTATCCTGATCCAGCTCTTCCTCGTATAAAACGACATCCGGTTTGATCATTCCCCCGTCTACTGGACATTTGGGCACCACCTCGGAGCTGTCCATCACTTCGTTCAGACTGTAAAAACGCCCGCATTCCATACAATGGTTGCGATGTACCGAGCCGTGAAGCTCCAGCACATTCACACTGCCTGCGACCTGATGCAATCCGTCAATGTTTTGCGTCACGACCGCTTTGAGTCGCCCATGCTGTTCCAGTGATGCGAGGAAACGATGGCAGCCGTTAGGCTCCGCATCGGGATGCAGCATTTTGCTGCGATAGAAGCCAAAGAACACTTCAGGATGCTTTACAAAAAAAGAACGGCTAAGCATAACCTCCGGGGGATAAGGCAGCTTTTCCTCACTCTGATACAGACCAGCCGCCGAACGAAAGTCCGGGATACCGCTCTCCGTCGACGTACCCGCTCCGCCGAAAAAAACAATATTTTGCGATTGCTGTATCCAATCAGCCAACATTTTTACTTTGTCCATGTTTCACGCACCTCCAGCTCTTCATATCCGCGGACGATGATGTCCGCATCCAGCAAATGACCGGAACGTTCCTGCTCTGGCGCAAATCCGATGGCCAGCCGCACCCCGGCACGCTTGCCCATCTGCATATCCCCGTTGCTGTCTCCAATGACAACTACATCCGCTGGCGACAGTCCCAGCAAATCGCAGGCTTTTTCAGCCATTTCCGGGTCTGGTTTGCCGTATGTAACCCTGTCGTGACCGATGACCTCATCAAAATAGGATGTCAGCCCCATCCACTCCAGATGCTCCTGCGCGGCCTCTGTACTGTCAGAGGTGACGACCGCCAGCTTCAATCCGGCACGGCGGCTTTGCTCCAATAACGTGCGTAAACCCGGAAACGCCTTCGCGGCCCGATGTCGCCGAATATCAGCCATCGCCATTTTGTTAAAGTCCCGAACAAGCCTCACCGCTTCATTCCACGGTACACCGGCAGTATAAAGCTGCCAAGCCAGCACGCCCGTGCTCTCATCCACTGTCCCCATCGCCAGCGGGCCAGAAGGATCATAGCCGATCACGCGCCCCTCAGGGTCGTGGATGGTGCCCAGAATGCTGCCTTTTTCCGCCGTAAACTCAGTACCTGCCACGGCAAGCTGCTGTTCCAGCATATCCAGTATAGAACGGGCCCAGGGCCCCCACAACTGAATAAAATCCAGCAGCGTTCCATCCTTGTCCAATAAAATGCCACGGCATGGAAACCGCTGTCCCCGCACGACTAGCTCAGACATGCAGCCGCCTCCTTTTTACTGATTTTTTGGAGCTGAATCTACACTCTCTTTCATCCAGTCCTGCAAAGCTGAAACGGTTTGATTCCATTGCTCGGCCGGGCTAATTTTCCCAGGGTTATCGCCCTTTTGGGCTCCGTAGCTGCCGAATTGGGCATGATTTCCTCCCTCAACTGTAAAATACAACGTATTGGCTGGTAGATAAGCTCTTCCACTCTGAACACTATCCATTTTAATCACTCCATCATCACTTCCAAGCAGGGAAATGACCGGCAGATTTTTATCCTTCAAATTCCCCTTACTGTCCGGGTAGGAAGCAAGGAAAAATACGCCCTTGACCTGATCGGGATGTGCAGCGGCATAGCGGGCAGCCATAACACCGCCTAACGAATGGCCTCCGATCACAAACGCTTCTTTCGGATATGCCTTCAGTACCTCACCCGCCAAATTCGGGGAAGTCAATGCAAGATTCAGCGGCATTTTTGCTATGATCACATGATGACCCTTTTCCGCCAAACGGCGGGCCAATGGAGCGTAGCTTTCGGGCTTTACCAACGCACCCGGGTACAAAATAACTCCGGCACCATTTCTTTTTGCAGGCTCAAAACCAATCCAATGCTCCTGTTCGTTCACCTTCACAGCATCGGCTGCTTCTGCTAATGCGGCAGTGGCCGTGTTGTCAGGCTGATAGGGTGTGAATACCTTCCATGCTCCCCAAGCTGCAATAAGCACAATGACCATCAGGATACCCAATATAATTTTCCATATCTTCCTATTAGCGCCTGTCCCATATGAGCTGTATGATCTTCTCGTTCTTCTTCTCATTTTAAAGGTTCCTTTCGTAATTCGTACCTTATGATTCATGATTGGTATATGAAATTTTTGCTGCGTAAATCAGCTTATCTATAACCTTGTTAGGGTACCATCGTGCGCGCACAGGGTCAAATAAGAAGACATTTCCAGACATTTGCCTGGTCTTTGTCCCCTGTTCAAGCTTCCGCCACATAATAAGGACATGATAGCGCTTACCATTGTGAATAAAATCACAATTGTAAGACTCAGAGTATCGTACCTTGTTCCTTGTAAGGATTATTTTGCACAGAGTTTACTCGGCTTAGTGCCGTTCGGAGGGAATTACATGACGACATGCCATGACATACAAGGAGAAAGCTTTTTTCTCAATTTGCGCTTTATGCTGATCGTATGCGTATTTGCAGGCAATGCTCTGGAGCCCTTGGTTGGCTCGCTTCACATCGCCCAACAATGGTTTAGCTGGATATTCATGTTTCATATGCCGTTGTTCGTGCTCGTTACAGGCTACTTTGCCAAATCATCATTAGGGGGGCCCACAGGCCGGAAGGTTTTGCTTCAGATCGGTATGCAATATCTTATTTTTCAAACCCTCTATTCGATATTGGATGCTGCACTCTTCCATGTCCCTCATATTCATCATTCTTTTTTTGCACCTTATTTGCTGCTCTGGTTCCTTGCCAGTCATATTTGCTGGAGACTGCTGATGCTTGCTTTCCAGGGAATGCCGCCTGTTGTCCAATTAGGTATATCCGTGCTGCTGGGTATCCTTGTCGGATATCTCCCGGTGGATGGCGTCTGGCTCAGCGTGTGCAGAACCTTTGTTTATTTGCCTTTTTTTGTAGCAGGGTATCATTTGAATTATACAGATGTTCGACGCTTCTTCACGACTCCAGTCCGTGTGATCGCAGGCATAGTGTCCCTTCTGCTTATGGTACTGGCGGGAACGTCGTACTACGGCATTCCGACAGGCTGGCTGTATGGCAGCATGACTTATGGTGAGCTGGGTCATGCCGAATGGTATGCGGGGATTTACCGCATTGGCATTTACGGAGTGCAATTCATAGCAGCTATCGCGTTTTTGAGCTTTGTTCCAGCCGTCACTGGACGTATGACTGAAATGGGGCGGCGGACATTATACGTCTTTTTGCTCCATGGTCTGATTGTCCGTACCGCTGCTGCCAAGGGGATTTACGATTATATAGACACTCCGCTGGAAGTGATGCTGATCGTAGCGTGTGCTGCGGGTCTGTGCTGTCTACTGACTCTGCCTTGGGTGCGAAATGCAACACATCCTTTAATCGAGCCACGGGTTGACTGGATGCTTAAGCCGTCTCCTTATCTTTTTAAACGATCGGCATAACTTTTTATGTCCATCCTATAACAAGCGTCAGTACGCGACAAACGGCTATCAGACGAAGAACTAGGCGGACCCGGATCCTCTTTACTTAGCAAGAGGCCTGTTTCATCAAGGCATGATGTGGTAAGTAAAGGATGCGCGCAACAAAAAACAACTTTTCATAAAGGAGTGTTTTGTAATGGCACGTAATCAGGATCAAGGTAAAATGAGCCGCGAAGAGGCAGGTCGTATGGGTGGGGAAGCTACATCCAAGAAGCACAACAAGGAATTTTATCAGGAGATTGGTAAAAAAGGCGGGCAAGCTACCGCTAACTCCCACGATAAAGAATTTTATCAGGAAATTGGTAAACGTGGCGGCGATGCTACCGCTGAGTCTCATGACAAAGATTACTACAGGGATATTGGACGCAAAGGCGGCAAAAATTGAATCAAGTACCACATAAAACACCTTTTGTAACTATAAAAAGCAAGCTCAAGCCCATCCTGCTTTATTGCGGAGTGGGCCTTTTCATATTTTGCGACATCACAAATATCCAAACGATTACTTTTTATCATCAGCATTTTACACAAAATTCAATTCCAGCTGCTCCAAGGTGCAATATATAGACGAACCAAATCATTTCGATCTATATATTGTCGATTACAGGTCGCTCTTGAATTTTCACAAAATCCTCATATATGTAGAAATATGCGCACATGTATGATAGACTCTTTAGAAAACATCTGCGCTAATTCGGCGTCTTCGGACGCCATAAAATTTTTTAACTTTGGGGGGAAACCAGCATCATGACAGCAAAGACGAAAATGCGTTCCGATATGATTAAAAAAGGCTTTGACCGCGCTCCTCACCGCAGCTTGTTGCGCGCAGCGGGCGTTAAAGAAGAAGATTTTGACAAACCATTTATCGCGGTGTGTAACTCGTATATCGACATCGTACCGGGCCACGTCCATTTGCAGGAATTCGGCAAAATTGTCAAGCAAGCCATTCGTGAGGCAGGCGGCGTACCTTTTGAGTTTAACACCATTGGTGTAGATGACGGCATTGCCATGGGACACATCGGTATGCGTTATTCTCTACCAAGCCGCGAAATTATTGCCGACTCGCTGGAAACTGTCGTTTCCGCTCACTGGTTTGACGGCATGGTCTGCATTCCAAACTGTGATAAAATCACACCCGGCATGATGATGGGCGCATTACGTGTGAACATCCCGACTATTTTCGTCAGCGGCGGCCCCATGAAAGCTGGTAAAGACAAGAACGGGCGCTCCATCTCCCTGACCTCCGTCTTCGAAGGCGTAGGTGCATATCAGGCTGGTAAAATCGACGATCAAAGCCTGCTGGAATTAGAACAATACGGCTGTCCAACTTGCGGCTCTTGCTCAGGTATGTTCACAGCGAACTCCATGAACTGTCTCGCTGAAGCAATGGGTCTGGCTATGCCTGGTAACGGCACCATTCTCGCAGTAGCGGAAGAACGTAAAGAATTCGTTAAACAATCTGCACGTCAATTGATGGAATTGATCAAGCTGGACCTGAAACCACGTGATATCGTGACTAAAGAAGCTATTGATAACGCATTTGCGCTGGATATGGCCATGGGTGGTTCCACCAATACGGTATTGCACACATTGGCACTGGCTCATGAAGCTGAAGTAGACTACCCTATCGAACGGATCAATGAAGTGGCGAACCGCGTACCTCATTTGTCCAAATTGGCACCTGCTTCCGACTATCATATCGAGGATGTTCATAATGCAGGCGGCGTAAGCGCAGTGCTGAATGAATTGTTGAAGAAGCCGGGCGCACTGCATGGTGACTGTATTACAGTAACCGGAAAAACGATCCGCGAAAACGTAGAGGGGCAGGAAATTCTGGATACCAATGTTATCCACAAGCTGGACAACCCTTATTCCGAACGCGGCGGTTTGGCTGTATTATTCGGTAATCTGGCACCGCAAGGCTCCATCATTAAAGTCGGTGCAGTTGATCCGTCTGTTGGGGGCTATCACAAAGGCCCTGCCATCTGCTTTGATTCACAGGAAGATGCGCTGGCTGGTATTGCCAATGGCAAAATCGCAGAAGGCCACGTTGTTGTTATCCGTTATGAAGGTCCTAAGGGTGGACCGGGTATGCCTGAAATGCTCGCTCCAACTTCGCAAATCGTCGGTATGGGACTTGGTGCCAAGGTCGGCCTGATAACAGATGGACGCTTCTCAGGCGCATCCCGTGGTATCTCTATCGGTCACATTTCCCCCGAAGCAGCAGAGGGCGGCCCTATCGCTTTTGTTGAGGACGGCGATATTATCGAGCTGGATCTGAACAATCGTACAATTGAGCTGCAAATTAGTGACGAAGAATTTGAACGTCGTCGTGCAAACTGGAAAGGCTTCGAACCGAAGGTTAAAACAGGATACCTGGCACGCTACTCCAAGCTGGTGACCAATGCAAGCAACGGCGGTATTATGAAAATCTAATCCTTATCATGATGGTTTTAAAAACGAATAAACAAAAGCCTCCCGAACGCCCTGATCACAGGGGTTGGGAGGCTTTTTTAGCGTTAATTCAACTACTTGATCTCGTATCTGCTGCTTGCGAGGCTCTAACTGTTTCCTGAACAGGATCTGTTTTGCTTTGACCTTGATCCGTAGGGTATGAATCCCTCAGCCAGAAGCGGTCAAACAGAGTATCAATCGGCATCACAATCATCTTCGGCACCATCTCATCCCTTTTTTCATTCAACCGCTCTGGGCCGGAAGGATGGATAACACTAAATAACAGCTTTAAATATAAGGTTGATGCTATCCTGAACAGTCCCTTGGGAAGCTCTCGTATCTGAAAACCCAGCTTCTCCGGTCCCCGATTAATCATACTCACTGCATAGACGGCCTTAATACCGTTCATTTTGGGGTCATCCGCAATTCGATAGGCGAGATCAGGAAGTTGTCGTTTTACAATCCGAATCAGTTGAATGGCCAAATGTACCATAGACTTGGCGGTTGTGCCTAACTGAAACAGCATTTTATTATCAAAATGCAGCTCAACCACGGCGTCCCCTTTTTCCAGCCACCTACCGTTCTCCATGTTCACATTTGGCCCGTGATAGGTACTACGCTTGAAATAAAAGATCGTGTCCTCCTTACGCACTGGACGTAGACGGAACAGAACGTGAAATATCCGCTCATACAGCAACCATCCGAATACTAACGTTCTTTTAAACCAACTCGTATTGGATGTTTCGGTAGTAGCAGGTCTGCTGGCGGACTCACGACAAAATAAGGTATCGACACGTACGCTGCGCAGCTTCCGTTCTTGGGCAACCACCAACAGCTTCTCCAGCGCAATCAGCATGTTTTGCGGAGCGCCTGCGTCTGCCCCCAGTGTTGTACCGCAGTCATGGAGCAGCATCACCTCGCCACCCCTCAGCTTTTTGAGCATCCGCTCAGCCAACTGTTTTGCTCCGATGCTTGCCTTCCAATCCCCAAACATAGAGGACCATAATACGATTCGGCGACCATTCGAGTTGGAAATATCAAAGAAATTCACAATTCCCCATGGTGGGCGGTAAAAGGTCGTTCCTTCCCCGGTTACCCGGCGAATAACAGCCTCTGTCCGGGCAATTTGTCTTCTGACCGTGACGGGCCGCATAAGCCAATTCGATTTGTGCACATAATTATGAATACCGATCAAGTGACCTTCGTCATGCATGCGTTTCAAAAGCTCCGGGTGTTTTTCCGCATGTATGCCTACAACAAAAAAAGTAGCCTTGGCATCAAAACGCTTCAGCAAATCAAGCAACTGCGGCGTATACACTGGATCAGGACCATCATCGAAGGTGAGCGCATACTCTTGCTCACTTTTGCCCCGCCGAAACACTCGGAATCCAAACATTCGACTGACCAGCGCCGGAATAAACGCATAAAAAGTTGAAATGTAAAACATCCATAACAGTAAAGTCTGCACGTTTTATCCCCACTTTTCTATTTCTGGACTACCAAGCAGGCTTCCTGAGGAAAACTCACTTACTTATATGTTATCACAAAGACGTAAGCGTGCCGAGATTTTGCTGCATTCTTTTCTTGAGCATAACGATCAACTACCGGGCTAACCCGTTGCTGCTTTAGGCGGTTATACTGTCGGTTTTGATTCTGTATTTTAGGACTGTATAAGCAGCATAGAGATCCAATTTAGTGTACAATAGGTTAAAATCTTAAAGGAGTCGTTGTATACACATGCTTCCATTGTACAAAAAATATTGGCGAACCGTTTTTGATATCGGCCTGATTGTATTAACCGTGTATTTAATTATGTTCGTATCCAGTAAGCTGTATCAGCTCGCGGCCCCTGTGTTCCTGTCGTTCGTTGTGTTTTGGTGCATTGAACCTGTGGCCCGTTATTTCCACCGGAAAGGTATGAAGAAGCCCTTCGCTTCCGCACTCTCTGTTTTGCTGTTTATCATCCTTTTACTCGCTATTTTTTTTGGATTAGGTCTGATTCTGGTTACACAATTTACGAAAGTGGCGCAAAATCTCCCACAGTATACCCAGATTATCCAAACGGAATTCACACGGTATCTTCATCTTTCCCAAGATAAAATTGCCGCTTTGCCGCCGGGGATTACCGAACGTGTTAACGATTATTTTGAAACTGCGACTGCTATTGCCACCAAATGGGCGCAGCTGGGGCTCTCCTTTTTCATACAGTTTCTCAGCTCCTTCACAGTCTTTATGGGCAACTTTGCAGTTGCCATTATTTTAGCTTTCTTTTTAAGTATGGAGATTAATCTTTGGAAAGGCATTGCCCGTAGTAAAACACCCAAGACGCTTAAAACCGCTTATCTTTTTCTTAAAAATCATGTACTCAAAGCAATTTCGGCCTTTTTAAAGGCACAAGCCATGCTGGTAAGCATCACCTTTGTTCTCGTATTTATAGGTTTACTCATTTTGCAGGTGGATAATGCTCTGTCGTTGGCTCTTGTGGCGGCATTGTTCGATATTTTACCCTTACTGGGTGTACCTGTTATTTTTATTCCGTGGGCAGTCTATTTGTTCATCACAGGCAACACCAGCCTGGCTATAGGGCTGCTCATTGTCATGGCTGTTACGGTAATCGTTCGCCAACTGGCAGAGCCTAAAATCACAGGTCATTCCATCGGTGTTTCATCCGCTTATCTAATGCTTTCCTTTGCCATCATATCACTGTCGATCTTCGGATTGGCCGGGCTGATCCTGTCTCCAATCCTGATCATTTTACTGAAGGAATTATGGCAGCAAGGCTATTTACAGCAATGGATTCGATTTCCGACAGAAGAATTCGAGGAGCCTCCCTTTATCGTCAAAATTCAGGAGGAAGATCGTGTAGCTCCTCGTGGAACCGAGGAAAATTGAGCCAACAGGTCCATTACTTGACCGAACAGTGTTGTTGCCTGATTTGCAGAATGCTGTGGCGCATTTTGTACCAAGACGGCAACGGCATAACGAGGATGCTCCACCGGGCCATAACCGATAAACCATTGGTGATTCACGGGTTGCCCGTCCTTTAGAGCTTGGGCTGTGCCCGATTTTCCAGCCAGATGCCAAGACTTGCCACGCAAGGATGTACCTGTGCCGTGGGCTACAACCTTCTCCATCGCTTCACGAAGCGCGCGGGCTGTTGAAGCGTGAACTGGACGGCTTCCTTCGGGTGATGGAGAAGCATGGGCTGGCAAATCCAGCAACGTGCCTCCGTCTGCGTAGCCAATGTGCTTCACTAGCCGTGGAGCATGTACCTGACCATCATGCAGCAATGTCACGATAAGATTGGCGGCTTGGAGGGGCGTGACCAGTACGTCTCTCTGACCGATAGCTGTCTGGACACGTACACCCGGATTAGCCGCATCTGTATGGGAGCCGAAAACGGCTCCCTTTTCTTCGTGATCCAACGGACTAAACTGCGCTATGCCCGCAATATTCTGCTCCTGCCAGCCGACGGTCCGGCTCAATCCGAGCGCAGAGGCTGTCGCCTGAATTTGGGCGGGACTAAGCCGTTCACCCAGATGAGCGAACACAATATTACAGGATACGGCCAGCCCCTCCTCCAGGTTCAGAGTACCGTGGCCTTCTTTTTTCCAGCAAGCCAAACCATACTTCCCATAGGTCCCATGACAATGGAATTGCTCCTTCGGTTGGACTACCCCCGATTCAAGCGCAGCAGCCGCCGTAACAAGCTTAAAAATGGAGCCAGGCGTCACCGCCTTGAGGGCACGATTAGACCAACCTGTTGTCTGGTGTGGATCGACGCGACCAGGGTTATAAAAAGGACGAGACACCATCGCCAGCACATCGGCGTTCCCCGCATCCAGCACAACCACCGCCCCTTCTGTTAGATGATTGGTTTCCGTCAGCTTTTCAAGCTGCTGCTGTAATGGAAGATCAATGGTCGTCTGGACCTGTAGAGGATAGTGGCCATTGGAAGGGGCACTGACACGCAACGGCAAATGAGCCAGCGGACGGCGCTGTGCATCCACAAATCGGGAAACGAAGGTTTCACCCACACCACTCAGGAGTGGCTCCAGCGTTCTTTCCAGCCCGGCTGCCCCGATTGGCAATTGCCCCGGTCGATCTGGTCGTTCGTACAGAAATCCAAGCCACTGCTTGCCATTGGGTACATTGTTGTAGCGTGTCGAATACGGTACAAGCTCTACCAGAGAAGGTGCGAGGCTAAGCAGTTGATCCGCTTCATCCGGCTTGATATGCAGGGGTTGTCCGTGTCCGTCTCGCCATAACAGCGGGGATTGCAGCTCCTTCCATTGAGCCAGTAGCTCCTTCTTATTTGTCCGCAGCAGCTTGGCAAGCTGTTCTCCATGCCCGGCTGTTTTACCGTCTACATCAGGAAAAAGCACTGGCGTCCATACCACGCCCCCAGTTAACGGTCGTCCGTACCGATCCGTAAATTGTCCCCGCCCCGAGTCGATTGCAATGCCCTCCTGCCGCTGGCGCACAGACATTTCCTTGAGCGAATGCCCCCCGTAAGCAGACATTTGGATACCCGCCGTCCCCTGTATCCAGGCCAGCCGCAACAGCAAAATGAGTAGCAAAGCCGTAATGCCCACAGCCGTATATGCAATTCGACGTTTACGAATGAAACTACTGCCACGCCTCGGCACATGCATCCTTCTTTCATCTTTTTTCCAGTAGTATGTCCTGTAAATGTTTTTTCCAATCGGTATGCTGTATAGCATGTCATTTGTTGAAAAAAGAAAACCACCCAGCTTGAAAAGCTGGGTGGTACTGAAACATTCCTTCACGATTCTTTACAAATTAAACCCAACAGGCTTTAGTGATGATAACCAACAGAATAAAGAGTACCAAAATTGCACCTGTAGAAGTCCACACGCCGCAACCACCTTCAAATCCACCCATGGCTTGATCCCCCCTTCGATGAAAGTACACTTCAATATATGTAGAAGATTACTCAAGGGCAGGGCATTCAGGCAAACAAATAAGGCTCTACCCATACAACGCGGTAGAGCCTCCAATGTTATAAGAGAAACGTTTTCAAGATGATCACTAGCAAAATAAACAGTGTCAGGATAGCAGCTATTGATGTCCACACTCCTCCGAAGCCTCTTTCCATTCCCCCCACAAGAACGCCTCCTTTGTTTTAGCGTACTGTATAGGCTATGCAAGGTCTTGATGAAGGAAAGGGCTTCTGGGTAAACAATAAATTCATATAGCACGATAATCCTCAAACGTCAGCAGGCTCCTACAATTTATGAAGACGCACGCCCTTACACTGTAAACCGTGAAAGCTGCTCCTTCAAATTGACCGATACCCCTTCCAGCTTATCAGACAATCCTACCAGCTGATTGCCGATATTCGCCTGCTCGGTACTGAGAGAAGCGACTTCCTGCGAAGTGGCGGAGGACTGCTCGGCTACCGCACTCACATTGGTCATCGCCTCCGACAAAATCGCCTGCGATTCACTCAACTCCTGAATGGATGAGGTAACCGTACCTAATCGAAGCGCAAATTCTCCCATTTGCTGCTGTACCGATTGGAAAATGTCCGTCGTCTCCTGCACCGCTCCCATCTGCTGGCGGAACAGTGGGTACACCTCCGATAACGCCTGAACCGTCTCATTCATCTCGCCGACGATGTTATTAATAATTCCCGTCGCGGTGCGAATGGCTTGACGTGATTGTTCAGCCAGTTGCCGAACCTCATTGGCCACCACCATAAATCCACGCCCTGCCGTTCCAGCCCTAGCCGCTTCAATCGTAGCATTCAGCGATAAAATATTCGTTTGCTTCGCAATATCCTGTAGCACGTCCAGCACCTTAAAGACATCGGAGGTTGTTTCCTTCAGCTTGTCTACTTTGCTCACAAGCGCATGTGTCGTTTCTTCGGTAACCTTGGTCTTACCCAGAAGATTTTTCAATTGAACCGTTCCTTGTTCACTGGATTGCTCAACCTCGTGTGCAACCTTGCTCATTTCATGGTTGGAGGCTATAACCGTATCCATTTGCTGTGAAATGTTTCCGGTCAGTCCGTTGCCACGTTCAGCCTCTGTGGCCAAGCTGGCGGAGCCGTGAGCAATCTCCTCCGTTGCTGCTGCAATTTCCTTGGCTGAGATGGCCGTTTTCTTTGACGCATCACTCAGTTCCGTCGCTGTATTCAACACCTCTTGGGCTGAAACGTTCGTCTGTTCTACCAGCAAAGTAATCTGCTCCATCATCGTATCAAAGCTTTCAGACAATTGCCCGATTTCATCCTTAGCGTTGTAGTGGGTACGAACCTGCAGATTGCCCTTGGCTCCTTCCAGCATCAGATCTTTTAAATGCGTTAAAGGGAGCGCCACAAGTCGCACCATCCACAAACCGATGAACAACGCGATCAGTGCAGCCACTACAGCAAAAATCCAGGTCGTCGTTAAAATTCCTTCAGCATCTTTAACTAGCACTGATACAGGTATGACACCCAGGAGAATCCACTTGGAGGTGCCCAGCGTATTATGCACGGCCAGCACATTTTGCACTTTTCCATTAGCTGACTGCTCCAAAATCTGATTTCCTTCAATACCCTGGAGTTTCGAAACGTAATCCAGCTTTTGTTTTCCTCCTGCCAGCGCCTCAATGTTCGAGCCTATAAAAGCACCATCCTGTGTAATCAGGCTAATCATGCTGCCCGCACCCAGATCTATACTTTTCAACTGATCATCCACGGCACTGGACTTCAAATCCATAACCAAAACATAAGTCCCACCCAAGCCGGACATGCTGTTCATAGAACGAGCCAGACGAAACGTCTTGCTACCGTTTTCATTTACCTGTGTAGGCAACCAGACGATCCCTTTATTTTTTAAAATACCCTTGAACCATGCTTCCTGCCGCACATCTTTTTGTGTTCCTGTGCCCATAGCAGCCTGATCCGTTTGTTCCGGATACAGATAAAGCGAATCAATTTCCTTGTTCGTAAATGCAATATTCGTTAACTTTTTGTTTACTTCACCCATAGCAACAAAGGATTCAAACGAGTTTTTCTCCTGCTTTGCCGCCCTTTGTAGCTGATCACTTAATTCACTATCGAAGAACACCTGTGTCGAGGTATCCTGAAAGCGTTCTAAAATGATATCCAGCTTCTCTGCTGTTTGTTGAACCGTTTGCTGATAAGCCGTAGCCGCATTTTGCTCAATTGTATTTTTGGCTTTGAAGTATGAAATCATTCCCAAACTGATCACAAACAACATAATCGCTGTAAAAAAAATCAAAAACAGCTTCATGCCAACTGAACGAATCGGATTATAATTTTTAACCAAATGCATAAAATCTTTACTGTATTTTTCCGGCTTGAGTAAGCGCTTTAAATTGTATGCGCCTACACGAGTAGCCTTAGACAACCAGGAAGCGTCCTTCAAAGACCCCCCAACTGTTTTGTCTCCTTTAGCCGTTGTCGTCTTGCTGCCCTTTAATCCTTTAACTAGAGCTGTTTTCTTTGGCTGCTTCTTCGTTGTATTCCCCTTTTTTTTCCAAAAAATCATTTCTCTCACCTACCACCCTATAATTAGTTTCCTGATCCACGTATCCTTTATGTATCTATTAATTATCTATATCATATCTATCGGATTTATTCGACAAGGAATGTAGCTTTCCTTTCAACAACCACTAAATTTTGTGAAACTTTTTTCCTAGAAAAGTATTCAAAAAAAAGCCCCTCCAACCGATAGGAGAGGCTTTGGAATCTTTTTTTCCACGACTTAAGACTTAATTACTTCTTTTTACGCATCATGTCAAAATAGGATACAGGCTGATCTACCTTCATTTTGATCCGTTGAAGCGGGTGACGGGCAGCATCCAGTTCGTTGCCTTCCTCATCCCAGATCGTTCCAACCGTTTGTTTAAAGAACGTTCCGTTCGGACCAAAAAATTCAATTTCATGCCCCGGTTTAAAATGGTTACGCTGTTGAATGGTAGCTATACCACTCGCCGCATCGTAGTCCATAACCAGTCCGGCAAAATCATAAGGCGCAGCCTTTTCTTCCGGCTCATAAATATGATCTTCGTGATCCGGTGTATCGTAGAAAAAGCCAGTGTTCAGCGGACGATTAGCCGCCTTGTTTATTTCATCTATCCATTCCGGTTTGAGCACATAATTTTCAGGATCAGCCATATACGAGTCAATCGCTTGACGATAGACATTTACAACCGTAGCCACATAGTGAATGGACTTCATACGTCCCTCTACTTTGAAGCTGTCCACACCGACGTCAATCAGATCAGGGACATTTTCAATCATGCACAGATCCTTAGAACCCATAGAAAAGGCATTATCACTTTCTTCAAACAATGGCATCTGATTAACACCAAGCTGGAACTGCTTCAGAACATTGCTATCCTGCGCCTCTTCCTCTGATATCCACACCTCGTCTTGACGGGCATCCTCAAACAAATCGTATTTCCAGCGGCAGGACTGACAGCAGCCCCCACGGTTGGAATCCCGGTCCGTAAAGTGATTGGACAGTACGCAGCGACCAGAAAATGAAGAGCACATTGCACCATGGACAAAGGCTTCGATTTCGATGTCCACATGCTTTTTAATTTCTTCAATTTCCTCCAAGCTGGTCTCACGCCCCAGTACCACACGCGGCAGTCCTTCATTCTTCCAGAACTTTACCGCCTGCCAGTTCAGCGTCGATTGCTGGGTGCTCAAATGTACTTCCAGCTCCGGCACCGTACGCAATGCCACAGATACAATCGCCGGATCAGCGACAATGACAGCATGAATACCCGCCTTGTACAAATTACGCAGGTATTCTTCAATCCCCGCAATATCCTCATTGTGCGCATAAATATTGGTAGCAACAATAACTTTGGCGCCATATTTTTTCGCAAACTCTACGCCTTCCCGCATTTCCTCAAAGCTGAAATTATCGGCATTGGAGCGCAGACCGTATTTTTGTCCACCAATATACACGGCATCCGCACCATAGTGAATAGCAAACTTCAGCTTTTCCAGATTTCCGGCAGGAGCCAGCAGCTCTGGCTTATCCAGACGATTCCGCTTGCCCGTATATTTTCTCGTTTTGGTCATCGTTCCCATGACGTTCCCCCCTCTGTGCACTCATTTTTAAAATTAATAAACCTGTTCTTTATAGAAAAATCCGAAGGACAGTTCCCGTTCAGGATCTTGAAGACGGCGAACCTCATCCAGCCAGCTTTCATCATAAACATAAGCTTCAGGATCGGCTGTAAAGGTATCCATCGCTTTGCGATAAGCACGAACGACCGCCGCGTTATAAGCCGTAGGCTTCAACAAGCCCTCAATCTTAAAGCTGTGCACGCCTGCCTCCATCAAAATATGCAGGTCCTCCATAATACAAAAATCATCCGAACTCATAATATGCGTTCCGTTGATATCCTCATAAATCGGAAACTTCTCTTCCTGTCGCTCTGCTTCGATCAGAAACAAGCCGCGATCTCTGCCCAGATCACCTTCCACCGGGCGACCCTGATGCAACATATAACTTTGTACAAGCTTGCGCTTGGAATGATAAATATTAGTCATGCCATGCACCTGAACCTGCGCCTCCATGTTCAGCTTTGGCACCATTTCCGTAATTTCGTCCATACTCAGCTCACGGGCCAAAATGACGCGAGAGGCACCCTTCTCTCCCCAATAGTTGGCGGTTGCGAAGTTGGTGGAAATCATCTCACCGTTCCAGAACAACTTCACATGAGGGGCATATTCCTTTACCGCCATCAATACGGCCGGATCATTAAACTCAATGGCATCTACGCCGCATCCGGCAAGCGTCTGCACGTATTCGGGAAGGAACGGCAGTAGCTCATTCGTCATTAAGTTGGTCATGGATACATATACCTGGGCCGTATGCTTTCGAGCTTCTTCCACAACCTCACGGATTTGGTCCGGTGTAAAATGTCCCGGGAGCCGCATCCCAAAGCGGTCATCTCCAATAAGTAATGCGCTCGCGCCAGCCTCCAGCATTTGACAGGCATCCTCCGGAGAGCTGGCAGTTACCAATAGTTCGGGTTTGTAAGCCACAGGCTCACCTCCTAATTTGTCTTACGGTTGCTTACCTGAATATTATGCAAATGTTCTTTATATGTCTTGGCAAACAAATGTCCGTGCGTTCCATCTTTTTTGGTCACATAAAATAAATAATCCGTAGCATCTGGCTGTAAAGCCGCCACCACTGATTTCAGGCTGGGGCTTGCAATCGGCCCCGGTGGAAGTCCCTGATGCAAATACGTATTATATGGGCTTTCTACAGCCAAATCCTTGTAGTACAGCCGTTCCTTTTGCTTGTCCAGCATATATTGAACGGTAGCGTCAATTTCCAACTTCTTATCCTGCTTGAGCCGGTTATAAATGACACTAGCTACGACAGGCCGTTCATTATCCACAACCACCTCGCGCTCTACTAGAGAGGCAACCGTCAGCAGTTGATGCAGTGTTTCGCCCCGCTGTTTCAGCTTGGCGTCCAAATCGGGAACGGTCTCCAGACGTTTTTGCGTCTGTTCCAGCATCGCCTGTATAATATCTTTGGTCGTACTGCCCTTTTTCAGCTCATAGGTTTCCGGGAAAAGATAGCCCTCCAGCGCATAGCGAAGCCCCGCCTGCTTTGGAATATCCCGCACCAGCGCGACGTCAAAAGCGGACGGATCGTTGGCCAGCTGCAAAAATTGCTTCTGGTCCGCCAGTCCTTCCTTTTGCAGCTTATCAGCCATCTGTCTGATCGTAAATCCTTCCGGTATCGTAAAACGGATCATTTCCTCTTTCACAACGTCCCCTGCCGAGAGCTTAGCAATCAGCTGATCGAAGGTAGCACCGGGCTGAGCCTCATATTTTCCAGCCATAAACGCGCTGCCTTGCTGTTTGAATTTAAGGTAAGCCTTAAATACGAGCGCATTACGTATGAGTCCCTTTTGCTCCAGTGTATCTGCTATAGCGGACGTGCCCGTTCCCTTCACTATTGTAAATGCAACCGGCTGCGTTTTTGCCTGAACAGGCTGCATGGCATTCCAAATATAGAGAGTTGCTACGCCTGCTATGGTCACAATCAACAGAAGCAACGTAACCAACGTCGTCCTTCGCTTCACTTCCACCCAACTCCTTCACAGCCAAAAAGGGCGGACTGGTCCGCCCTTTCAGGTTTGATCTCCTCGTTATCCAGACCTTACAGCTCTTCCGGCAGCGTGCATTCATCATACAGCTCGGAAATATCTTCCCACTCATCGTCATCCTCAATCGTGGTGATGGAAATATCGCCTTCCGGGGATGGGCTCACATGATACAACTCATGCTCGCCTTCAGCAGCTCCAGGTTTGCGCAATACGGCGTACCGTTGCTCTCCTACCTTGAACTCTGCTTCCAGTTCCATGCGTACCGCATGACCCTGTTCATCCTGTAGCTCTACATCGCCGCCGAACGCTTCCTTCAAATCAGAAGTCCAGCTCAGGTCTTCACGTGAATAGTTCGTCATTTCCCGTCTTCCTCGTCCTCTTCTTCCACAAATGTATTAAAGGTCTCTTCAACGATTTCCCACTCGGCATCGTCTTGGATCACAAACAATTTAATATCATCGCCTTCTTCCTCGTAACGGAAGGCGTACACATCGGACTCGTCGGCTTCAGGGTCCACTGGCGCAACCATCATGTACTTCGCTTCGGAACCGTCTACCTCAAACTTCATAATGACCTCGAACTCTTCCTCGTTGCCCTCGTCATCGGCAATGTAAATAATTTCCGGCTCTTCTTCCATACCCACTTGATTTTCAGCCATTACGAAATCCCCCTCACCTTGTACTGTGTGCGTCCAAATAGTTTTGCAAGATCAGGCTTGCGGCCAGTTTGTCTACCACCTGCTTGCGTTTTTTTCGGCTGACGTCGGCCTCCAGTAGCGTGCGCTCTGCCGAACGCGTCGTCAGCCGTTCATCCCAAAGGTGAACGGGTAAACCCAGTAACTCCTTGAGCCGGTTCGCAAACTCAATGCAAATCTCACCGCGTGGACCCACGGTACCGTTCATGTTTTTCGGCAAGCCTACTACAACCTCGCCGACCTCATTGTCACGGACCAGATTTGCAATTTTACCGAACTCGCTGTCGTCACCGCGTCGTTCTATGACTTCCAATCCTTGGGCGGTCCAGCCGAAGGCATCACTTACGGCGACCCCGATTCGGCGGTCCCCGTAATCCAATCCCATTACTTTCATGCCTGTCTCCTAACGGTGCTTGGCCAGATAGAAACGAACCAGCTCTTCAATCAATTCATCGCGTTCTTTTTTGCGTACCAGGCTTCTGGCATTATTATGCCGTGGCACATAAGCCGGATCACCTGACAACAAATACCCGACAATCTGATTGATCGGATTGTATTCTTTTTCTACCAGAGCATCATATACGGTCAACAAAATCTCCTGAGCAGAAGCTTCCTTCTCATCCGCCTTGACATTGAATTTGACCGTTTTGTCCATGGAATCCACTGTTGACACCTCGCTTCCACAAAACATGTGTACATGTTTATGCCAGCTTATTCTTATACATCATACCATAAGCAGAGCCCTTCAAGGAAATGTCTAAGTTCGGTTTTTTCCAAAATTCCGCAAAAATTATCGAACTTTATTCTTGAGTGGCCGCCACTACCAATTCACGGGCGCGCACAAGTGCTTCGTCCAGCTTGCTGGCATCCTTGCCTCCGGCTTGCGCCATATCTGGACGGCCGCCGCCGCCGCCGCCGCATACAGCAGCAATTTCCTTCACAAGCTTGCCTGCATGAAGCCCAGCCTTGGTATGCTCTGCCGGTACAGCTACGACAAAATTGACTTTGTCATCCATTGCAGCCCCAAGTACCAGCACAGCAGCTGGAAGCTTGCCTTTCAGCTCATCCGCAATCGCACGCAGCGCATCCATACTGGAAGCCTGTACACGTGCAGCCAACAGCTGTACTCCGCCAGCTTGCACGACCTGATCGGTCAACTGGCCCGCTTCAATAACACTCAGCTTGCTTTGCAGCGATTCATTTTCACGACTGAGGTCCTTAATTTGCTGCTGCAAGGATTCGATGCGTTTGGGCACCTCGGACAGCTTGGATTTCACCAGACCTGCCGATACTTTTAACAGTTCCAACTGCCCTTCCATATATTCAAAGCCAAAGCGTCCGGTCACCGCTTCAATACGGCGAACACCCGATCCGATACCGCTCTCGCTGACAAGCTTGAACAATCCGATTTGTGAGGTGTTGCTCACATGACAGCCGCCGCAAAGCTCAATGCTGTAATCGCCTACCTTGACGACACGTACGATATCTCCATATTTTTCACCGAACAGCGCCATCGCTCCGAGAGCCTTGGCTTCATCAATCGGTTTCAGTTCAATATTTACATCCAACTGGCTCCAAATGGCGCGATTTACACGCAGCTCAATATCCGCCAGTTCTTCCGGCGTAATGCTACCAAAATGGGAAAAGTCAAAACGCAGACGCCCAGGCTCCACCAGGGAACCTGCCTGATTGACATGGTCGCCCAGCACTTCTTTAAGCGCTTTGTGAAGCAAATGCGTAGCCGTATGATTTTTTTCGATTTCACCGCGGGATGCTTGATCTACTTCCGCTTTCACCGTATCGCCAACGTTAAGCTCACCGGCTTCCACGACGACCTGATGTACATGCTGGCCTTGAGGCGCCTTGAACAGTCCTTCGACCTTCGCCGTTACCTTGCCCCCGCGCAGCAAGCCGTGATCACTTACCTGTCCGCCGCTTTCAGCATAAAAAGGAGTCACGTCCAGCACAACCTGACAAGTCTGTCCTTCACTAACACTGTCCACCAGCACATCTTCATATACAATAGCCACAATTTTAGACTCGGTTACGAGGTCATTATATCCAACAAAATCGCTTTTAACCGCCAGGTCAGACAGGGCTCCACCCTGAATCTTCATGCTGGCATTGTCCTGATGAGCGTCACGCGCACGTTGCCGTTGTCCCTGCATCGCTTCATCAAAGCCCTCACGGTCTACTTTCAAGCCCTGCTCGTCCGCATAATCCTCTGTGAGGTCAAATGGGAAGCCGTACGTGTCATACAGCTTGAATGCGTCCGCTCCACTGATGACATCGCGGCCTTCCGCTTTCGCCTGAGCACTGATATCAGCCAAAATAGCCAATCCGTCTGTCAGTGTCTCGTGGAAGCGCTCCTCTTCTGTTTTAATCACCTTGATGATGAAATCACGCTTGTCCACCACCTCAGGGTAGTACACGCCCATGACATCCCCCACCGTTTCCACCAGTTCAAACATAAATGGACGGTTCATGCCCAGCATTTTTCCGTAACGCACAGCACGGCGCAGCAAACGACGGATCACGTAACCACGACCTTCGTTGGAAGGCAGCACACCGTCACCAATCGCAAAAGCTACGGTACGAACATGGTCAGCAATCACTTTGAGCGCTACATCACTATCCACATTTTCGTTATATTTAACCCCTGCCATAGCGGCTGTTTTCTGAATAATAGGTTGGAAAATATCCGTATCGAAGTTGGAATCCACATTTTGCAAAATGGATGCAAAACGCTCCAATCCGGCGCCTGTATCAATATTTTTGTTCGGAAGCGGCGTATAGCTGCCATCCTTGTTATGGTTGAATTGTGAGAATACGAGGTTCCACACTTCCAGATAACGCTCGTTTTCCCCGCCTGGATACATTTCAGGGTCTGTCATGTCGCTGCCGTAAGCTTCACCGCGATCATAAAAAATTTCCGTACAAGGTCCACAAGGGCCTTCGCCGATATCCCAGAAGTTATCTTCCAGTTTGATGATACGTTCAGCAGGAAGTCCTACCTTTTCATTCCACAGCTTGTACGCTTCTTCATCCTCAGGGTACACGGTTACAGCCAGACGCTCCGGATCAAAGCCGATCCACTTCGGATCAGTCAGAAATTCCCACGCCCACACAATAACTTCTTCCTTAAAATAGTCACCAATCGAAAAATTACCGAGCATTTCGAAAAAGGTGTGGTGGCGGCGTGTTTTGCCGACATTTTCAATGTCATTCGTGCGAATACATTTTTGCGAATTGGCGATACGCGGATTTTCAGGCTTCACACGTCCGTCAAAATAAGGCTTAAGCGGTGCCATCCCCGCATTAATCCACAGCAGGGAAGGATCTTTATGTGGAACAAGCGGTGCGCTTGGTTCAATCACATGTCCCTTGCTTTCAAAAAACTCCAGCCATTTGGAGCGGATTTCACTAGCTTTCATATAAGTAGCCTCCTAGTTATGGTGTCACTTGTTCTTGGCACAGGCCATAAAAACAGAAAAACGCCCCTGAACGGATCAGGGACGATTGTATCGCGGTACCACCCTGGTTATCGCCGTCCCCTCTGTACGAAATGCTACATGTGCAAGCTGCACACCCAACATCTGCTTAACGGACGAGCGATCGCCTTGTTTTCACTGGTAACGGGAGCATCCCGGCGGGTTCAGCCCGCACTCCGAAATGAGCTTTCCCTACTGGATAAACACATTTAAACACACTCAATTCAGTATATCCGTGTCATTTAGCCGTGTCAACGCGATTTCAGACGGGGATATGGACGAAATTAGATCGTTTTGCGCTTCACGTAATAAGCAAAAAAATGCTGAAGCGCCACCTTCAAGACCGCCATCACCGGAACCGCTAAAATTAACCCCGTTATTCCCGCTATTTCCCCGCCCACCAGCAGGGCGAAAATGATGGAAATGGGATGCAAATGCAAGGTTCGTCCAACCACCTGGGGAGAAATGACGTTACTTTCCAGCACTTGAATACAGGTGTTGACGACTACGACCATAAGTACCATTTTAAAGGAAACCGTAGAAGCCATAACGACCGCCGGAGCAGCTCCCAAAAACGGGCCTAAATACGGCACGATATTAAATACAGCCACCACTCCTGCCAGCAGCAGCGCATAAGGCATCCCAATCAGCATATAACCGATATAGGACATCACCCCGATAATGACGCACACCAACAGCTGTCCGCGTACATAGTTACCGAGCGCCTGATCAATTTCCTTGAGCACCGTTACAATGGCCTTGCGGCGGGATCGCGGGAGATAAGACACAATAGCCCGTTCGAACACATCGAAATCCTTTAAAATATAAAAAATGAGAAACGGCACAATGAATACATTGAACAACATATTGATCATCCCGCCGATGTTGTCCATAAAAGCAGCAATGCCTGTAGCCATCCGATTTTCGAGTTGGAAAAACCACTGATTCATTCCTGTGCGTACCCCTTGGGGTAAAATACTCCCGTCCATATTGGTCATTAATCCCTGTGCATGCATGGTCAGCTCAGGCAGATGCTCATTCAGTTCATCCAGTTGATCAATAAACATCGGAATCAGGTGCATCAGAATAACGACGAGGCTGCCCAAAAATACAGCATAAATGAGCAGGACGGCTACACTTCGAGGTACTTTGCGTCCGCCCAGCATATTGACCACAGGATTAAGCACATAGGAAATAATCATCGCCACCGCAAAGGGCGCAATAATTGTTTTCAGAAAATCATACAGATGCAAAAACAAAGGCCGCAGCAGCCAGATAAAATATAGAATGACAAGTCCCAGCAGCGTCCATATTCCGTATCGGAACAGCCTGCTTTTCGTTAATTGCTCCATACCGTGCCCCCTTGCCGGACTAGCCTCTATTCAGTATATGCCTGTACCTTTACTTTAATCCTTCCTATAACTGTGGAGGCGCCTTAAATAATGACTATGAAGAAAGAATGAAAACAATTGAAAATGATTAACAAAGTCATTCTATCTGACGATATAAGTACAAAGAACTATTTGAGCTTTCACATTTCTGAATCATTGGGGGTCGTTACATGAACTTAAAAATGAAGCTTATTCTCCTTTTCACCTGTATTGTTATCGTTGCAACTGGGCCTTTGTCCGTCATTAGCATGACAAGCATTAAAAATCAGGCCAACCGTGACATACAAGAGCTTATGAACAGTAAAGCCACCGAAACCGTCAATAAGCTCGACGGATGGACAAGCGGCAATGCCAAAATTATCGAGACATTAGCTGCAGGTTTGGAATCAGGCAATATTCCACCAGATGCCAAAATAGCTTCTCTAAAGGCGGCCTTTCAAAACTATAAGGATCAAAGTATTGCTAACATTTATGCAGGATTTGAGGATGGAACCTACTGGGATGGCTCCGGCTGGTCTGATGCGGGCTACGATCCTCGCACACGTCCGTGGTACAAGGATGCCAAAACCAAGGGGGAATTGTATTATTCCTCACCGTACGTTGATGCAGGAAGCCAGGACTTCACCATTTCCATTGCGAGGCCTCTTAAGAACTCCAATGGCTCTATCACTGGGGTGATCAGTGAGGATATTATGTTAAACGACATGACAAAAATGATTAAAAACATGAACCTGAACGGATTAGGCTATGCATTTTTGATTGACCAGAATGGAATCGTGGTCGCGCATCCGGACAGCAAGCTGGCTGGTAAAAATCTCAAGGATACGCCCGAGTTGGGTTCATCAACGGCGGCCCTGCTCAGCGCCCCTTCGGGCAAAGCCGACTACAATTACAGTGGCAGTGATCGGCAGCTTTATTTTAAGAAAATGCCCAGCACGGGCTGGATTGTAGGCTTGTCTATTTCAAAGGATATTGCTTTTCAGGAGTATTACTCCATTCGTAATTATTTACTCATTATCGTTGCTATCATCTTTGTCGTTGCTATGGTACTGGCGATCTGGGCGGCGAACAGCTTTATCAAGCCGATTCGGAGGCTTCAAGCGAACGTCAAGCGGGTGGCTGAAGGGGATATGACAGCACGTGTGGATGTTAAGGGCAAAGATGAAATTGCCAGCTTGGGTACGGATTTTAATATCATGTCAGAACATCTCTCTCACTTGTTGCGCAAAGTGGCAGATACGGCTGGCGAGGTCAGCTCAGCTTCTCATGACATGCACCAGCATGCCAAGGATACCGGGACCATTGCATCACAAATCTCCAGTGCCGTTCAGGAGCTTGCCCAAGGAGCAAGTGATCAGGCCGAAGCTGTATATTCCGGCTCTGAAAAGCTGTCGCATATGACAGGCTCCATCAACCAGATCGGTGAAAGCGTCAAGCGAACCCAAACCGCCGTGCTAGAAACGGACTCTGCCGTGCTGGCCGGGTACGAAACAGCAGAGCGTCAAGCGAAGCTTGCAGCCGAGTCCAGACAAACCACAACCGCTGTAGGTAAAGCTGTAGAATCGCTCACGTTGAAAACACAGGATATTGAGCGGCTGGCCGGAGCCATTCATGATATCGCAGCCCAAACCAATCTGCTCGCGCTGAATGCTTCCATTGAAGCAGCCCGCGCTGGGGAACACGGACGAGGCTTTGCCGTCGTTGCCGGGGAAGTACGCAAGCTGGCTGAGCAAGCAGCAAGCTCCAGTGACAGCATTATGCACAAACTGGAGGAAATCAAGGTTGCGGGATTGCGGAGCGCAGAGGAAATGAAGAAGGCTCTGTCTGTAACAGTAGAACAGGAGCATGCGGCTACCGCTACGAGAGAGGCGTTCGAGTCCATACGGGGAGCTTCTCAGCATATGCTTACTCAGATTGAGGACGTATCCGCTGCGGCTGATCATCTCCGTACCAACGCCGGACATATTTCAGATGTAATCTCCAGCGTTGTCGCAGTTTCCGAGCAAAGCGCAGCATCTACTGAGGAAGTGGCTTCATCCGTACAAGAACAAGGGCATTCCATGAACAATATTGCCGAGCTTTCCGCCAAACTGGACTCTCACGCAGACATGCTGCTGGAAGAGGTTAGACGCTTTAAGCTATAAAGCATATCTGCTAAAAAATAAGTAAGTAGCATTCCATCCATCTGGACAGGGATCTATATGAAAAAGAGGGTGACTCCCAGGCTATTATAGCCATCGGGAATCACCCTCTTCGTTACTCATCAAGCATGGTCCAATCAATTGACCGTTCAACTGCTGAACGATATAGTCACATCCCATATAGATTTACAGCCTGTCCTCGATTCAAGTTTAAGCTTAGGAAGAAGCGTGGATCTGCGGCAGGTCCTGCTGTACTATGTCATCTCCAAAGAACAGGTCGTCCAGTGAACTGAGCGTACCGTCCTCTTCCACTTGGTAGACGGACATTTTTTCACCATTCACTTGAAGTTCGATGAAGCATCCCCAACAATAAAATTGATGGGAGCCAATTTTGCCGATATCTTTGGAATTACAATTCGGACATCTCAATAAACTCACCCTATCCATTAACAGAATATATGGCTTTTTCCAAACGCTGCTCGCTTAACGGGGGCACCATAATGGCATTCTCCCCGATGGACATTTCTTCGGTGCAGGGCAGCCATTTCCGCCCTTCTATAATATCCGATACAAAACCATCGCTGATTTCCAAGCCTATTATGTTATTGCCCATTTCCTGGTCAAAATAAACATCCGAAATGTGTCCGAGCATAAGCCCTTCCTCTGTAAGCACGGATAAATCCTTCAGTTTACCGGGTCCAAGCAAATACGTATGTTGAATATCGTTGGCCTCCGTTTTACGGACAGCTTGCTGATTGCGAATCATAATCGCATCTTCGCCATAAGCGACGATGTCATCCCAAGCCACCATTTTTACTTGAGATGAAAAAAGGCCTTTGCCCTCCAACTCGATCCCTGTAATTTTCCAATCAGCCGTCACCATAAAATCTTGTATTTTACCAATCTGCTTCCCGTCCTCTACGTCGAAAACGGCAAGTCCGATCATATCCTGAAGCTTCATAATAGGGTACCTCCTCATTCTGCAATCCGAACGGAGGTGCGGTCCTTTCCTTCATGCGTGTCAGACCTTGGTTCCGTTCATGCAATGAAATGGAAAACCGCCCCTCCCTTCTTATTAAAGTGCGGAGAAAACCCTAGTACCTAGTACGTAGCCGCTTCCATATGGTTTCAATTTTCTTGGCTGTGTATTCCATTTCCTCCGTAGTATTACCCAAACCGAAGCTAAAACGAATCGCTGAATTCAAAACATCTTCAGAAAGATCCATCGCCTGCAACACATGCGACAATTCCAAAGACCCGGAAGTACAAGCTGAACCGCTGGCCGCTGCAATTCCTTCCATATCCAGATTCATCAGCATAGTCTCCGTACCGATATCCAGGAAGCTAATATTTAGCATATTCGGTAAAAAATGCTCAGGGTCGCCGTTGATTACAAAAGCGTCTGTACCCAAAGCGTTTTCCAGCTCTTTCAGCAGAGTTTGCCGAAGAGTCATATCGTGCGCCCAACGTTCCTCTATAGAGGTGCTGGCCAGAGTTGCTGCTTTAGCCAAACCTGCAATCCCGGCAATGTTTTCCGTACCGGCACGGCGTTTCTTCTCCTGAAGCCCCCCGTGCATCAAAGGTTGGATACGTATACCCTGACGGATATACAAAGCTCCAATACCTTGTGGGCCGTTAATCTTATGACCGGATACACTGAGTAAATCAACTGGAAGGCTCTGGCAGTCTATCTGTGTATGACCGTAAGCTTGTACCGCATCTACATGGAATACGATGCCATGTTCTCTCGCAAGCTGCCCCACCTCATGGATCGGCTGAATTACTCCTACCTCATTGTTGACATACATCATACTGATCAAAAAAGTATCCGGCCGGATCGCAGCCGCTATATCCGCTGGATTGATGCGCCCAAAGGAGTTGACTGGCACAAAGGTCACTTCGTATCCCGCATTTTCGAGTTCAGCGCAAGCATGAAGCACTGCATGATGCTCAATAGCTGTCGTAATGATATGACCGGAAGTGCGGCCATCTGCTGTAGCCGTCCCGAACAGAGCCAGATTATCGCTTTCTGTCCCTCCGCTTGTAAATATGATTTCTTCGGGCTTGCAGCCCAAAGAGGCCGCAACGGCATCCCGCGCAGCGCTGACGGTGCGCTTGGCATCCCGACCAAAGCCATGAACGCTTGAAGCGTTGCCGAATTGGCCGGTCATGATGTCCATCATAGTCTGCGCAACCTCAGGATGCATAGGAGTCGATGCGGCATGATCCAGATAAATTCTGTTCATGTCGTTTCACCTCAATATAAAACATCTTGTTTTTAGTATTGCCGAAGTTCAATTATATACTTCTTTCTTAACATAATGCACTTTAAAAGTTTTTGTAAGAGGATTTCAAACGCAAGTATTCGCGGGTATTCGCCGGAATTGTGATTTTTTATGTGATTTTTTGTGATTCAAAAAAAACGAAATACTCACACATAAACCGTTCTCATCAACAATTTCCTTCTATTGTATATTGAGGTATACGAAGTAGCAATGATATTTCTGAAATTTTAATATTCTCTAAAATACCTTTTATCGTCTCCTGTTGGTGCGACCACCTTTTGATCACGATCCCAGCCCTCTATTATGACGATATCCCGCAAATTAGACTTATCAGCCCATTGTACTTACTTGGATTTTTAACTCAACTTTCGCAGCTCAAATCTCCAAATAAACCCTTGTTATAGCTGGGTAAACTAGAGATCCATTCCTGCAGTTGACAAAGAACAGCTGTTTTGTTCTTCTTATTTTTGGCCTCTGACATTTCGAGAAATAAAATCATGAGTTGCTGAAGCGCCAACTGGAAGTCCAGATCGCGAACCTCATCTGCAAAGAGAAAAAAAGAGTCCTCCCAGTGTCAACATCATCACTCGATTGACGCCGTTCGTATTCCATCGCCAAATATCGGCTGAATACAATCGTGGTGTGGCTAATCACTTGGTCGAAGGAACGGCCTTGAAATTCAGTTCCCAGTTTCAAATAGCTTTTGGTGACTTTGAAAAAGGTCTCTATACTCCAGTGCATAGCATAGATTCGTACAATTTCAGCTGCCTCCAGCGTGACATCTGTACTTAAAATCGCCAGCCATTCACGTTTTTTATTCCGGTTACGCACAAAAACAAGCTTTACGGGCAGACCGCAGGTCGTGTGTACAGTAACAGAGCCTTTAATGTCTTTGGCATTCGATGGGGGAAGACTTTGAAACACTTCGCGCAGCGTCATTCGCTTGCCTTGAACCAGATAGCGCTGCTTCATTTACTTGACCATGCCAATCACAGAACCCTTTGGCGGTGAGCTCACGAAGCAGTGGAGCCTGCATAAACCAGCTATCCATAAGCACGTAGTCGGCGGTGAAGCCTGAACGAAAAGCCCGTTCCAGCAAGGCAACAACCGTATCTGGCTTCCGAGAAAAGGCCTCCATTCAACGTTTGTACCCGCTGCTGCGTTTGGAAAGATTCGAAGCCATTTCACACAACCGATTGGCAATTTTGGTGGAAGACAACATGACAAAGTCAAGCGGAGCAAAGCTAAAACCGTCCAACCAGCCTAGTGTTAGCATGGTGTAGCCTTTGGTGAATTTGCCTGTGGAGTGGTCAAATACACGTGCTAAAAGCTCAGCTTTTTTGCTGCGGTTTCGGCTCAAAGCAGAATCGTCGATAATGAACACTCGTACACGCGTCGATGAAATAAGCGACGCCCCAGTTCTTCCCTTCGAAGACCAGAGGATTTAGAAATGCCTGCCTGCCGTAAGGCTTTCCCGATGTGGAAAGTGGCAAAAAGTTTGGAAAAGCGAGACTGTTCAGACAGGGAATGTTGTTGTAACGTAGAGTTACGCACCGTTCTTGTTGGCATGGTTGCTCGACACTTCCATGATACCAAACAAGCGAGGTGTTTTTTGTCAATATGAGTAAATGTTTTGAATTCTTACATCCTCAAGGGTTTAGGCCAATTTTCCAGATTCGAAAGTTGAGTTAATAAACCATAATGTAAGATATATTTAGATAGCTTTAGCTGTTCCCGCTCTAGATGTTATGAAAACAAAGACTGCCAGCATACTCGGCAGCCTTTGTCCTAGGACTTTCTATCTCCACATCAATTCTTCTTTATTACTAACATACTGTTAGCACCTTGTTGAAACTGATATGGAACTGTTTTTTCTTCAGTCACATAACCTTGAGTTTGAATAAAATCAACTAAATCATCTAAATGTTCATATCTATTGCAGGATAGGTCTATTAATGGGAATATGCGAACTTCTTGACTAGAAACACGTAGTAACTCTTGTACTGTTTGCTTGTGAAATTCATAATCAAGCCTGTCAGCGTACATGAACAAGAAATGTGCAGACAGTGTTAATTCGAATTCATCATCTTTAAATGGAAGTACAGGTAACACGGCAGGAATGTATCGACTAGAAAATTCTTTCATATCATTTGAACAATCGGTCAATGCTTGTATTCTTTGTTGCTTTAACCCTGCTACTGAACCAAAAAAATCATCCCATATATAATTACTTTGTACCTTTTCCATATTTATTATAGCATGCTCAAGATCATCGAATCCTTTTTTTGCAAGTTGTTCGAAGGGATGATAGTAAGCAATATCAGTTGCAGTAACAACTGCCCCTTTCTTGTTTGCAATTGCTGTAAAAGAACAAGCACCTGCGGGACAGTCAAGAATCTTTCGACCAATTAATTCATCTTCTGATAAATTGAACATTAACATATACTCGTAAAATGTTCTTCCGATAAAAACTACACGACTCAGATCTAATTTCATCTCAGCTCTACTCATCTCAGCTCACCTTTTCTCAACTATTCTATTTTAATGCTTGAGGGTAATATTACCAGATCTCTTAATAATGTACAATGGTTTTTTTGTTTCTAACTCAACTTTCGCAGCTGGAAAACGGCAAGTAAGCCTTGATGTAGTTGGGCAGAGCGGAAATCCAATGCTGGAGTTGACTTTTAATCATAGCGGATAGTTTCTTACCGACTTGATTGGCGATTTCGTTCATCAATTCCACCAGTTGTTGTAAAGCAACGGCCCAATCCAACGTGCCAACTTCATCACAAAGCAAATAAAACAGTCCGCCGAGCGTCCGTTGATCGGTGCTTTGCCGATGCTGCCAGGCCAGCAGAATATAGCGGGAAAAGACAATCGTGGTATGGCTAACAGCGAATCGTAGGAGCGGCCTTGAAACTCTTTTTGTAGACGCAGCAAGGACTTGGTGCATTTAAAAAAGACTTCAATGTGGGGTCAACTCGATTTTGACTCTGCGAAAGTTGAGTTTTTAAAATTAAAAAATATCAATATTTCTTTTATTACACTTAGGGTTTGTTGAACAATTACTAAGGTAAATTAATTCTAAAAGTGTGTCTAAACATAAACTTGCTGATCTATAAATATAATCTAAATATTTGCATATTTATTTTTTATTAGGCATGAAAGAAGGGCTCATACTGATCAAATACCAGTCGAGCCTTCTTGACATCTACTCTAAATTCAAATTGATTACGGAAGAAATACGATCCGTTTATCTTAATCGACTCCGGTGTAATCTTCTCCACTACTCCGCAATATCTATCAAATCCTCTCCCAATTGCTGAACGACATATACCCTTACCTGGCTTAATGCAGTTGCAAACAGTTCGGTATCCGACTTTAACACTTTATATGTATGGTTCATGATGGGACTATATACACATACATTACACATGTATAACATTAAATACAAATACTAGAAAGGTGGTAACAATTAATGAAAAAATTATCTCTATTAGCATCAGCAGTGCTTATCTCATCTGTAGCTTTCGCAGCACCTTCTTTTGCGGATCAGGTCACAAGTGACACTAATAGTTCAAACTCTAATAGAAGTATAGAGTCAGTTACGCCATTTGCTAATGTTGAATACGTTGTTACTGTAAATACAGCCAATCTTAAAGATGCTGGAACAGACTCAAATATCTCTATAACTTTGTATGGTTCTAATGGAGATTATGCTACTGCTACACTCAATGGAAGTTTTGAACAAGGAGATTCTGATACAATAAGAATCAGCACTAGCAACCTTGGTGACATCAGAAAAGTTACTATTAGGACTGATGGAGCTGGACATAAACCAGGTTGGAAAATCGCTAATATTAAAATAACTGGAAACGGGAAAACTTTCTCCTTTGATGGCCCTAACCGTTGGCTTGGTGACGGCGGTTCTGCAGATTCCGAAACACTTTTCCCCTCCTAAAAACCAATACTTATAACTATTCATACAAAAGACTCTGTCGATATTGATGGAGTCTTTTGTATTTCGATTGATTCATTACGTTTCAACGTATCCCCTAAACGTAAAAACTCCCCACTAGCTTAGCCAGTAGGGTGTCACCGATGCTTCAGAATATGTTGTTATCAGTACGCAAGATGAACGGTTGTATCGAAAAACCCCTTGAAGTTCTCGACTTTGGGTGTCCATTCTATTGACAGTAGTCTAGGTTCTGTTGATGCAGTTATACCAAAGGAGAAAAAAGACAAGTCCTCCCCAAATTTCTTAAGAAGGACGAACTGAAAAAAATTTCTACAATTATCCAGATTCATGCTTGATTTTGAAGCCCGAACAATTGATGTAAACAAACAGATTTACGGTACAAGCGTTCTCAAATATTCCTTTATCCCTCCAAAGAATGAACAGAACGAACGTGTCGTAAGCTTTGGAGATAACGTAGCCAAGGCTCTCAGACTATTGTAGGAGTGGGCGACTATATGCGGAAGGTTCTTGCGAAAGCTGAACTACCGATCAATCTTACTGCACACAGTTTACGCCATACCCATGTATCATTACTCGCTTCTAATCCGCGAGTTGGACTGCCAGAGATTCAGGCACGAATCGGGCACAAGAGCAATTCTAAAGCTACAGAACTGATCTATCTCCACGTCACGGAGAATAGGCAATTTGAGATTGCTGATGATTTCGAATGGGCAATCAACAGTTAAAAGAGTGTGGGTAATTTGCGGGTAACTCGCTCGAATCCATAACCTCGAAAACCCTTGCCAGATAAGGCAATTTGGCTATATAACTAGCTCTTGGCTAAATATAAAACATGTAGTTATCCAATTCATCATGTTCCTGGTATGTGATCAAGTCCTTGAGCGTAGTGGAATCCAGTACTTCTGCAATACTGTCACGAATCCGTAGCCATAGCTGACGCTTCGCCGGATCGTCTTCTTCAGTGAAATCCACCGGAGAAATCGGACCTTCCAATACACGGATAATGTCTCCAGCCGTTACCCCTGCCGGTTCACCCGCCAGAATATAACCGCCGTAAGCACCACGGATACTTTTTACCAAACCTGCATTGCGCAAAGGCGCAATAAGCTGCTCCAGATAATGCTCGGAGAGCTGATTTTTCTCGGCTATACTTTTCAAAGACGTCGGACCTTCGCCAAACCTGGCTGCAAGTTCCATCATAATCGTCAGGCCGTAGCGGCCTTTTGTTGATATTTTCAATTGTGCCACCTCACTTATAGTAACAATTCCGTTAAACACGCGGAATAACTGGTGCTATAAACCTCTCTATTCCGATCTTAACCCTCAGCTTATGTTAACATATTAGGGCAGGTAAAGGGAAATATTACGGTAACAAT
Source organism: Paenibacillus sp. FSL R10-2782 (assembly GCF_038592985.1). Classification (NCBI taxonomy): domain Bacteria; kingdom Bacillati; phylum Bacillota; class Bacilli; order Caryophanales; family Paenibacillaceae; genus Paenibacillus; species Paenibacillus sp. FSL R10-2782. The sequence continues at coordinate 3,995,858 of NZ_CP151951.1, forward strand.
CTTAAAAAAAGTTGTTTTCAGGCGATTTGGAACGGCTTTGGCCCATTTTATAGAACTTTCTCCCATCGTTCTCCGTGTCGTTGGATCGTCCAGCCATCGTAACTTGTTATCGTTTATGTTACAATAGGAGGGTTCTACAACAATATTGAAAGAATTGGGTGATGACCATGGCTAAAGCCAATCATGAAACCCGTGTCGTCGTCGGTATGTCCGGGGGCGTCGACTCATCCGTTACCGCGCTGCTGCTGAAGGAGCAGGGCTATGACGTAATCGGCATCTTCATGAAAAACTGGGATGACACGGATGAATTTGGCCGTTGTACGGCTGAGGAGGATGCGGAGGATGTACGCCGTGTCTGTGAGCAGATCGACATTCCTTACTATACCGTCAATTTTGAAAAAGAATACTTCGATAAAGTATTCTCGTATTTTCTTGATGAATATAAGGCTGGACGTACTCCAAACCCGGATGTCATGTGCAACCGCGAAATTAAATTCGGGGAATTTCTCAATAAAGCGCTGGATTTGGGCGCGGATTATGTTGCTACAGGACATTACGCCCGGGTTGTGGAGGAAGACGGTCGTTTCACCTTGCTTCGCGGTGTGGACAGCAACAAGGATCAGACCTATTTCCTGAATGCATTGAGCCAAAAACAATTGTCTCGGGCAATGTTCCCTATTGGTCATTTGCCGAAACCGGAAGTCCGCAAAATTGCGGAAGCCGCAGGATTGTATACGGCCAAGAAGAAAGACAGCACTGGCGTATGCTTCATCGGCGAGCGTAATTTCAAGGAGTTTTTGAGCGGGTATCTGCCTGCTAAAGGCGGAGACATGGTCGATATCGCTACAGGTGAAGTCAAAGGGCGCCACGATGGTCTGATGTACTATACACTCGGCCAACGGCAAGGCTTGGGTATTGGCGGCTCCGGTTCAGGCGAACCATGGTTCGTAGCCGACAAGGATCTGGAGCGGAACATTTTGTATGTGGTACAGGGTGACCGTCACCATAGCTTGTATTCCACCAGCCTGATCGCAACCGATGTGAACTGGATAGCAGGCACGGAAACACGTCCTTTCGGCGAATTCCGTTGTACAGCCAAATTCCGTTATCGCCAGCCTGATCAGCAAGTGACTTTACAATGGCTTGGGGATGGAACCGTACATGTCGTATTCGACGTACATCAAAAGGCCATTACCCCAGGACAAGCTGTCGTATTTTACGATGGTGAACGTTGCCTGGGTGGCGGAACCATTGACAAGGTTAAAAAGCTCCAGCCTGAAACGGTTTAAAGTAATCCCCGTTTGATGTTGGTATAAATGCTTAAACAGGAGGCGTCTCTTCTATCTATGGGGAGACGCTTTTTTTATGAAAAGATGCTCTTTTCTCCAACAAGCTTCTCATCTAGTCATATCGAATCACCATTAGCTGAAGGTATCCATAATAAGGTGTATGCAAATCTCATCCCTCTTTATTCAGATAGGCTAACTATGTAAAAAAAGCCCACTCCCGTTTTTATTGTTAAGGAGTAAGCTTAAATTGTACTTTTCAAATCTCTATACTATCCCACAACTCTAAAATAGTCTTATCATCAATCTTCCCATTAACAAACAACTCTCTTGCTGATTCAAACGATTGCGAAAAACTGTCTCTTTCACGAGTAAGAAAGTACTCTTCTTCATTCTGGCTAATCCAATAGCTATCGTTTTTATAGTAGAACTGAAACTCTTCCCCCATTCCAAAACGTTCCACCAATTCATTGTATTCCAAAACAATCCCTCCTACTTCTTGTTAACTCTTTTAAATGTCCCATCTTCTTTCCATTCAAAAACATGTTCATGAGGCCACTCTGGATGCTGCTTTGAATTTCCATGATTCGTATAGTCTACATCGCGTGTAGCTCTTCCATTTTCATCATAATATCTTCTTGTTTTTATCTCACCTGTATTTTTATCCAGAATATCAATAGATGAGTTAGGTTCACCTTTAGCCGGATGTGGATTCGTTGTCGTACTTGTATGATTAGATGAAGGAGTAACATCTATCGACGTTCCCTTGTTGGAAGTAAGTGTTTGTTTAGATGAACCCCCACCTTCTCCTTTTGTCATCTGCCACAATTCCGCTGAGCTTTTTCCGATCCCACTAGCTCCTTTGAATGCGGTTGTACCTCCATGTGCCGCTAAAGCTGCTGATCCAATCAATCCCGGTACGCCAACGATGCTCCCTACGCCTGAAGCTGAAACAACGGCTGATAATGTTTCTCCACCTGCTCCAACCACCACCTCAGCAACACCCTGTAATGTAGTAGCTACATGACCTAGAATTTCACCTGCTTTAGCTGCCATGGGATGGTCATAGCCACGATCTTTATCGGGCAACATTCCCAAGGTTAAATCCTCCTGAATCGCACCTTTTGCTCCCTGAGCAGTATCCCATAAAATTTCACCTTGCAACTTGCTAGCTTCCATCTGAGCTTCAGCCTTGGTGATCTCAGCCTGTCCGATCTGTTCAAAAATTTTATGTAGCCAACCTTCACTGCTGGATGCCGTTTTAATAGGTACACCATTTCCCGGCACATCCAGTACGACTTCCTCACCATCTACCTGTGTGAAACTTTTTGAAATAAAAATGAGTTCCTGCGCTACCGTCGATAATCGTTCAAGCGTCACACTCATGGATTGTTGTGATCTTTGAAAGTCTTGGAAGAATCGCTGACTTGTCAAGCCTTCCCATCCACCTTGGACGAACATCATTTGCCGATTCAGTTGATCACACATGTGTCCCATTTGCTGTTTGCCTTGCAAAAATTGGTCAGCCACTTGCATCAGTTTGTCAGGTGGAACCAATATTCTACCCATTTGATCACGTCCATTTTAATTTAGATGGAAATAATCTTATCAGAAGGAGATGTTTAGGGACATCCAACTATCATCCTGAAATTCCCTTTTAAATTATATGACAAATGGACTGATATAAATAGATTTACTATGTCTAAAGTAGTGTTCATCGCTGTTAGATGATGCTTAAGTTAGGATATAGCAGTCGTCGCTTTCAAATCTTGTTCTTCAAGCATATGCTGTAATTCAGGAATGAGTGTTAGGGGTTTTTTATAGTTTCTAAGTTGCTGAGTATTAATATTTAACTTTTGGGCAATACTGCTACTGCTAATATGGGTCACGTAGACATGACTAAGAAACCTAGACAGGATTTATTTAGGCTGCATACATATACATGTGCATTATTTTATCCTACTTGTTTCTGCTGTTCTCATTCTTTAACTCTACGATAGAATGTCCTGTTTTTCATGACTAGTTTCTCCATTGCCTCCACAGCCTTGATTACTCCAGATTTCCATTTGTCATATACCATAGCAAAGTCAGGCGTGATCTACTGCATAGGACGATCAAATTTCACCCCTGCTGCTTTGACTACCTCTATTCCTTCAGCGACTATCAAACAAAGTTTCATTATCCAAAATCACCCTCACGAATCATTAACCGCATTGCCTGATAGCGAGGTAAGTCAAAATTCTTTCCACTTAACTTGATATTTCATGAACAAAACACACTATTATCTATTTTTATACATTAAAACAAAATTATTCTTTAAACTGAAACATTTCACCAATTCGGATCGTCTATAGAGTAAATTTCAGAAAGGGGATTTGTTCTATTATGCGGAAGAATGGAATTTTGTTTTTGATGATCGTGTTGTTGTTAATAACAGCTTGTAGCTCTAACGCTGAAAAAATAGTTATTTCTCAAAGTGGGAAGGGGCAGGAGAAAATAATAGTCTACAAACTACAGAAGGACGCCACACTGCTGCAACAACAAACAAAAAAAGATGTAATTGCTACATTTAATGATACTTCGGACACTATGATATTTATCAATGCAATTAAGGAATCAGAAAAGATATTAGGTATAGCTAATACGGATTCTCCAAATTACGAAGTTACATTCCAAAAAGATGGAACAAAAGATTCTTATTATTTATGGATTAACAATAACGATCCAACCAGCAATGCTATGTATGTGAATAAGGACGATACTCATACTGCGTATAAGATATCAGTCAACTCCACAAATTCGATAAATAAATTACTTGAGAGAATTAAAGATTAACTAAAAAGGTCTGTTCTTTTGTTTAAATAAAGAACAGACCTTTTTTGATTTTATTTCAAATCATATTTTTCCAATACTGATTCTCGGAATTGTTCTTTTGAATCTTGTTTTTCCCCCGAAATACTAGGGGATTGAGAAGAAGGTGCAATAGCAAACTTTCCGAGATCCATATTGATTACGCTATACTGTCCTTGTGTATTTTTCTTGAGAAAAATAATACTTTTTTCATTTTGCTTCAATTCAGTATAATCCTCATAAGCTATTTTTTTCTTGCCTTCGGCATCATCAATATAAGAAATCGGCTCCACGATAGACAATGGCTCTTCTACGTTTAATGCTGCCCCTTCGGGTGATTTAATCACTTTATCAATTTTTATATTCGTAAGTGTATAAAAGTCTTGTATCGTACCATCATCAAAGCTTGTAACGATATGTTGTCGATCATCAAACTCCTGCAAAGGAGTCCCTATCACAATAAGCTCTGCATTGGAGTCCAATTCGCTTACAGTTTTATAATCAATATAAGAAGCTTCTAACGAAATTTTTGGAGTATTTAATTCTGAAAATTTTGGAGAAGCATTTGTGGATGTAAAAAAAAGACTCCCTGAAGCAATCAGTCCCCCTACCGCTAATACAGAAATACCCAACTTTATTTTTTTATTAAAAGTCATAATAGTGCCCCTTCCTTAAATTAGTTATTATGCTAATTAGTTTCCCCACTTAGCAATTAAGGATTGCTTGTCATATGCTTGAACACCGATAGACTGAATACCTTGTTTCATAACAGAGCTACTAGAAGTTGATGGATGCGCTTGAGATAACGTATGGCCAACCTCATGGGTTGCGTTGGAGGTTTTTTGTGCGGAATTCATACCGAAAGCCTGCATCTGATTATGATAAATCACCACCGTGGCATATGCCCAGCTATCACTTACACCTGCTACACCACCAGATGTTTTATACGGAGTTGTCAATCCCAATAAACCAGATGTAGCTGTAGAACCGACATAATATCTGTCTGGAGTCCCACTCGTCGATGTCGTTTTACCAATGTTTACTGATCCAGACGCAGCGCTCCAATCAGAACGTGCGGTATCATAGGCACTGGTATAGCCATTCGTAGAAACAGAGGAATCATAATATGCATTAAAATTGGCTGAGCTTCTCCCTCCGGTAAAGCTAGTTGCAAAAGAAGTGGAACTAATAGAAATCACGGCAATAGATAATATTCCGACCATGGAAAAAAGTTTTTTCTTGGAAGCTAATAGTTTTTTCAAGGTTAGCACCCCTTTTAGGAAATTTGGAAATCTTATTATCATTCCTGACGTAACAGAAAGCCACTACAACTAGAATCATTGAGATGTTATTTTGTTTTCAACTCAATCCTCCCTTTTTATTTGGACATTTCCACTATTAATATACAGTCTACCTTTACAACAATCTACCATTTAAACAAAATATTTCATAATTCGACATCAATTTGATTCTTTTTTCCTACTTGAAATGTAAGTTTATAGCTCTGCTTCAGGCTCAATATACTGGATCGGCTACACTCTTCTAGACAGAAAAATTGTGGTCTAATATAGAAAGAAAGTCCAATAGACATTACATCGTCTATTTCTTGGCAATACACACAGGGATGAGACAAGGGAGGAATGTTGACTACAGGAATAAATGCATAATGGTTACTCGAAATGGATGTAGATAATGATTTAGTCTGTTGCATAAATATTGGAAAGCAAGTTTTCCCAAACACAATTACAAGGCTGATGAAAAGAAAAGTTGTTTCCGAAAGATTGGGACATCGTAGTGTAACTATAACTTTGGATACTTATTCACATTTATTGAAAAAAATGCAGTCAGATGCAGCAGTAAGATTGAGTAATTTACTGAGTAAAAAAGAAGGATCTGGTCCACTAGAAATTGAAGAAAAATTCTGTGACCAAAAGCGTGACCAGAATGTCGAAAATGTAGCCGTTTAAACCAAGAAAAGCAAGATACATAAGGAAATTTTGATAACACCCCCATTTGGGTATATGATGTAGACAAGATATCTTACTTCAATTGAAAAGGAGCGTGCCTTTATGTCTGATTCATTAGGAATGCTGACACCGGGTAAAAAAGTTTCTTTAAAAGAGTGGAACCCCAAGGATACTCAGGATATTAAAAATAAAGAAGAAATTCAGCAGGAAACCGATCAATTGAAGGAACGCTTCGCGGAATTACAAAGCAAATTATTTACGGAGAAAAAACAAGCCGTTTTGTTTGTATTTCAAGGTATGGATTGCAGCGGAAAAGATGGCGTCATCAAGCAGGTATTTTCCAACCTCAATCCGGCGGGGGTGACTGTCCACAGTTTTAAATCGCCTACAGCCGAAGAATTAAGTCACGATTTCCTGTGGCGTGCCCACAGCGTAACCCCGGCACGTGGATATATCGCGGCATTCAATCGCTCTTATTATGAGGATGTACTGATTACACGTGTTCATGGTCAGGTATCCGACAAGCAGGCCAAACGAAATATTAAACACATCAAACATTTTGAACAACTGCTGCTGGATAGCAGTGTAAAGGTCGTCAAAATCTTTTTACATATTTCAAAGCAATTCCAGTTGGAGAAGCTGATCGACCGGATTGAAAAGCCGCATAAAAACTGGAAACTTGATCCGAGTGATTTACAGGAACGTAAATATTGGAAGCAATATACTCAATACTATGAGGACGTGCTGGAGCTAAGCGCAACCAAGCAGGCTCCGTGGTATGTCGTTCCTGCGGATAACCGATGGTACAGGGATTATACTGTACTGCGCATTGCCGTCCAAACGCTGGAGGATATGAAGCTGTCCGATCCTGAACCAAGACCGGAACTGGAATCCCTTTTGCCTGAGCTGTATAAAGAACGGGATAAAAAATAGCTTCGCAGGCGCAAGTACTCTATCATGTGTTTGTTAACACACCCAATAAAAAAAGCTTTCAAAGCCTTACTCATGGCTGAAAATGCCACGCGAGGGATTTGGAGGCTTTATTGCGTCAACTAACCCCAAATCCAACAGCAGTCGCTGCTGCTCCTACCACCACGGAAGACAGCACATACACAGCCATACACCGATATTCCTTGCGCTCCATCAATTGGAGAGATTCATACCCGAATGTTGAAAAGGTGGTATAGCCACCACAAAAGCCTGTTCCTAACAGCATCCAAAGTGCAAGAGACAGATTATGCTGCGTAAATTCGCCGTACAGCCAGCCGAGTAGAAAGGAACCGCTGATGTTAATGATCCATGTTCCCCAAGGAAATGCGATGCCGAACCTTTTTCCGGCCCACATGCCAAGCCCGTATCTCGCCAATGTACCGACCATTCCACCTGCCGCCGCCCACCAGATCATAAGCTATCCTCCTTGGGGGCAGCTTGCGTCATTTTCGTGCCCAGACGAATACCTGTCCATGTCAAAAACAGACCTCCACATACACTGAACAACAGATACAACACAGCCGTAAGCGCACGATCATGAACCGTCAGGCGCACAGCATCCACTGCAAAGGTGGAAAAAGTGGTAAAGCCTCCTGTAAAGCCTGTTCCGATGGCAAGTCGCCAGCGAGGCTTGATTCGCCACGACCGTAAGGTTACGGTGAAAAACCAGCCGAGAAACAGACAGCCGATCCAATTGATTAACAGCACACCAAGTGGAAAATCAGCCCCTGCCGCAGGCAGCAATGTTTGCACGCCGTAACGGGCAGAGGTTCCGAGCGCTCCTCCCGCCCCGACGAATAGCACGTCCTTCATCTTTATGTCCCCTTCTTCACTTTTGCAATATTCATGGTGCAACCATAACGGTGGCTATACCTCTGATCTTATTCACTACATATATCCGTCTGCTACATATATTCTACGACTGTGAATCCCGCCATTGCTGGTTTTGTCTGATTTTCGACTCATTCCCCTGCTCTGTAGCTTGATAAAAGGTTCGGTCTGCTATCGAATCGGGCAAATATTGCTGTTTCACATAATGATTCGGATAATTATGCGGATACTGATAGCCAACATGCCCCAGCTTCTCCGAGCCTTTGTAATGTGCATCACGCAAATGCAGCGGAACCTCAGCGGATGTGATGTCGTCCATAGCCGACATGGCCCGTGAAATCGCCGTATATACAGCATTCGATTTTGGGCTCTCCACGGCGAACAAAATAGCCTGCGCGATGTTCAGCTTGGCCTCCGGCCAGCCGTTATTGCGATAAGCTTCAAGCGCACTCACTGCCTGCACCATCGCCTGCGGATTTGCCAGGCCAATATCCTCGCTGCTCGCCGCGATGAGGCGGCGGAGAAAGGTCATCGGGTCCATGCCGAGCTTCTCTACGGCGTAGAGAAACCAGAACAGCGCCGCGTCGCTGGAGCCGCGAATGCTTTTGTGAAAGGCGGACAGCACGTCATACTGTGTGGACTCGTCTGCCTTGACAATCGGGCGGCGAATGGATTCCTCCGCAACTTCCAGCGTCACGTGAATCGTGCCGTCTGCCAGCGGAGGCGTCGTGAGCGCCGCCAGTTCCAGCGCGTTCAGGGCGCGACGGATATCGCCGTTCGCCATGGACGCGATGTGATCCAGCGCAGCTTCGTCCACCTGAAGCTGCATATAACCGAGCCCCTTGTCCGCATCACCCAAGGCGCGGCGCATGGCTGCCAGCGAATGCTCCTGCGTCAACGATTGGAGCTGAAACAACGTAGAGCGGCTTAGCAAGGCGCCGTTTACGTAGTGAAAGGGGTTTTCGGTTGTGGCGCCGATAAACACGATCGTACCCTTTTCCACCGCTGGCAGCAATGCATCTTGACGCGAGCTGTTGAAACGATGTACCTCATCGAGAAACAGGATGGTTTTTTTGCCGTACATCGATTTATTCGTTTGTGCGCGGTCAATCACTTCCCTCACGTCCTTCACAGACGCTTCTACTGCATTCAGGCGGACAAATTCGCCTTGCGTGTGTTGTGAAATGATATGCGCCAGCGTCGTCTTGCCACATCCCGGTGGCCCGTACAGGAGGATGGAAGAAACCTGATCTGCCTCTATAGCTCTTCGCAGCAGCTTGCCCGGACCGACGACATGCTCCTGTCCAATATATTCGTCCAGCGAAGTCGGACGCAGCCGATCAGCAAGCAACCGATTGTTTGGCATCGACTCTTGGGAATATGAAAATAAGTCCATTTCATTCACTTCCTTATGGTGATATGAGGGAACACTCCCCCCTACGGGGTCCATATACATCGCGTTCGCTCATGCGATTGAAACCTTGAAATTTCTATCCTAAAAACGGTATGAACCGCCTTTTATTCTACCATACCCGCAGACAAGTTGCAGATAGCACGGTCACGGTATGACTATATATTTACATGTCTGTAATCCTGTAAGCAAAAGAAAGAACAGCCGAACGAAAGAGAATTTCGTGGCTGTTCTTATTGCTGATATGACTCCCATGATGTTCACCATTATGGTAGCTTAAGCAGTTACTTAAACATCAACTCAGGCGCTAATTTAAAATACCCTTTCCTTACTTCGCCTGCTCCTGTACATAATTCGGAAGCGCACCCTCATGTAACAGCCACAACTCATGCAGCGCACGGGTACAGCCCACATACAGCAGCTTGGCATCCCATGCCAGCTCTCCATAATGTTTTTGGTCGGCATCCGCCACAATGACTGCGTCGAACTCCAGCCCTTTGGACAGGTACACAGGCAGAACGGACAATCCGCCCTCGTATTGCTTTTTACCGCCGTCAATCAGATTCACATTTAACCCTGCATTCGTAAAAGCCTCATACAGCTCCACAGCTTCCTTCAAGGTACGCGTCAGCACAGATACAGTGCGATATTCCTTGGAAGAAAGCTCTTGCAGAGCGGTCAGCAAACTCTGTTCACGCCCCGATGTACCATATGGCAGAGTACGCACCGGATCGCCGCTACGGAATACCGGAACTGCCGTAATGCCGCCGCGAACCCCCTGCTCCAAAATCGTATTTGCAAATTCTATAATTTCCAGCGTTGATCTGTAGCTTCGGGTAAGTGCAAAATATCCCGTATGTTCCGGCGCAAAAAGAGAACTCATTTCCTCCCACGCATGTACGCCACGGTATTCGTGAATACCCTGCGACAGATCACCCAATATCGTGAAGGAATGCCCTTTAACGAACAAATCCAGCAATGCGATATGAAAAGGTGAAAAATCCTGCGCTTCATCAATGACCACATGGTCAAAACGTTGAGACGATTCTACCTCATGAATCAGTACATGAAGATATACCAAGGCAGTAAGATCCTCTTCGCGGATAACCTGTTTACGCAGGTCCGACTGTGTGGTCTTAAAAATAGCAGCAGGCAAAGAAGCCTTCAGCTCCGCAGCCGTGTCTGCGGGTAATCCTTTAGCTGCCTGAAAAAGCTGCTTGTAAAGCGTCAGCGCGTCGTATTGGGGCCATTTTTTAGCATATGCCTTTTCCCGGGGTCCCGCTTTTTTCTTGCGTTCCTTGAGCGCAGCCGCCGAGGGCGACTTTTTCAGCTCCATTTCAATCCAGCGATGGACTCTTGCAAGCACGCGTTCTTTTCGCTTCGCAAGCGGATAGGGCTTGTATTCCTCATTGAACCAGTTCAAAATCTCGGCTCGCGGGAGCGCCGCCCCATCCCATGGTGAAAAATCTCCCTCCGGGACCGAGACAGGCTCCAGCCGTTCCACAAAGGCTTGAAGCAGCTTCATGAAGCGAATCGAACCTTTGAATCGCCCTGGCGCCTCATCCATAGATTCCGTTCTGAGGCTGCCGCTCTCAAACCAATAAGCTAACGTTTCAGCAGGATCAGCTATAGGTAAATCCAGACTCAACAGGTTAAGTGCCCAGTCCGCAAATGTACTTTGCTGAATATTTCCGACTCCCAGCTCTGGAAGTACATCTGAAATATAATCGAGAAACATATGGTTTGGTGCAAAAATAACCATCTTGTCCGCCGATACTTGCTCCTTGTATTGATACAGCAAAAATGCGAGACGATGCAGCGCTACCGTTGTCTTGCCACTACCCGCTACCCCCTGAATGACAAGGGCTGTATTTTTAGCCGCACGGATGATCTGATCCTGCTCGGCCTGAATCGTAGATACGATATCCCGCAATCGGTTATCCTTGTTCTCTCCCAGACGATAGACGAGAAATTCATCGGAAACCGCAGGCTCGTCGCTTTCACGGTTGTACGTATCGGCTACCCGTTCCAGTATTCTCTTACGAATGACAACGTTGCGCTTTAAATACACCAAGCCCTCAATCGTTCCCTCAGGAGCTTCGTAGGACGCGGTTTCTTCACCGCCTGTAAAAGAATAAAACAAGCTGGCAATCGGCGCGCGCCAATCAATCACAAGCGGATACGCAGACGCTTCCTCGCGCTCCACTCCGATTTTGCCGATGTAGAGCGGCTTACGCTGTCCCCTGCCACGTTCGTCAAAATCCATGCGTCCAAAATAAGGCTCCTGCGCACTTTTTGCCAAAGCCTGACGTTTCTCCTCCCGCCCGGATTCCAGCACCTGCTCCGTAAAATCATGTCCCGTGTACACCGGCGTATTGCGAAGCCGTTCCAATCTGCGATCAATTTCCTCCATAGCAAGCGACAGCCTGTGCTGTTCTTCTTGATAGGCACTTTGAAACCCGTTCTCCATTTCAGTTACCTCCTAAGAATATCAAGTCTCGATTTCTGCATCCCATTCACTTGCTCCGACACAAAAAAAGAAAAGTAAGCGTAACACATTAACCCCAAAAAATCCAATCTTATTTCCTAGTACGCCCATTTCCATATACGAAAGACCTCTTATTAAACACGCAAATTAATGGATTACACTAATCCTCTAAAAAACCAAGGCTCGCTTCTACACAGCTTCATTCACAATTATTTCTTTTCATAAAAAATCCCCTTACAGCAGTAGGTTTTACGAATTAACCTGTCTGTTGTAAGGGGAACATATCACTTTGGGGACAGCCCTTTTTCATTAAAATGGATCGGCTATGAACCGCATTGCCCTATCGTGTCTACCAACGACATTCGTATCTTCGTTGACAACCATCAGTTGTAACAGAGTTTGAACACAGATATCATTCACATGGTATCGTTGCGATGACTTCAACTCACGATAGACGGGCAGAGCATGCTCTCGCACGGTTGGAAAGCCTGCTTCCACCTCACCACGTATACCCGTCATGCCCCACTCTTTGTACAACCGTTCGCCGACCGTTAAGTCTGTTGATTTTTCCAGGAATACAAGTTCACTCTCACATAAACCTTTGGTCATCTGAGCAATGGTCTCACAAATGATTTGTTCATCCAGCCTGCTAGCAGTTGCTCGTGTCGTACAACAATACGCAGCAGCAGCACAAATAATTCCTAGCGAAAAAATAAGGCCTTTATGTGTGTTCACCCCGCCTGTTGCGGCAAACATCAAGACACAGATTTAGATGATATGTTTCAATCTTTTTGCTTGACACTCTTAATTGTAAACCATATTATTATTTATCGGTTTACAATTTTTTTTGATATTATGCATTCTAGCATAAAGAACTAAGAGGAAGAGGCATTAAGAAAATGAATAATGAAAAAGATGGTGTTATGTATGCTATATTTTCGTATATACTATGGGGATTAACTCCTCTATATTGGAAACTAGTTCAACATATATCCTCTGGTGAAATTTTAGCTCAACGTGTGATCTGGTCTTATATTTTTGTTCTTTTTCTAATCATAGTCACAAAAAAATGGAGAGATTACATCACTTTCACAAAAGGGCTCCTAAAAAACTTAAAGTTACTCTCATTACTTGTTATCGCTTCTTTACTTATCAGCTCTAATTGGGGAATATTTATGTGGGCTGTAATTAATGGGAGGATTGTAGAAGCAAGTCTCGGGCAATATATTAATCCTTTAACAAGTATGATCATTGGGGTCTTAGCTTTAAAGGAAAGGTTAACTGTTTTTCAAACTCTTTCTTTTATACTAGCAGATCTAGGCGTTCTTTCACTTAGTTTGGCATATGGAGTTTTCCCTTGGATTTCCTTGTGCTTGGCATTGACTTTTGGATTTTATGGCCTTTTGAAAAAGAAAATTAATACAGACTCTACCGTTAGTTTAGCCCTTGAGACTATGGTAATTACTCCGATCGCTTTGAGCTATCTAATATATTTAATCATTGAAAACAGACTACAATTTATTGAATCGGTTCCGAATAGCTTACTATTGATTGGTACTGGTGTCGTCACTGCGTTGCCTCTGCTTCTATTTACAAAGAGTGCTCAAAAAGTAACGTTATCTTTACTAGGTATCCTTCAATATATTTCCCCTACGATCGCATTAATTACTGGTATTTTTCTCTATCACGAAACGTTAACTAATGCACATATCATTGCATTTAGTTTCATATGGCTGGGACTTGCAGTCTACTCTTCTTCATCTTTCGTTAAAAATCGTAAAAAAACTAACTTTTAATGATGTAGTCCAAAAAAATTAAGGTTAAGTTGACAATCGCTATTTCGCGCAGTCAACTTAACCTTATTATTTTAATTAAAATCGTTAGCCAAATATTCAAAGAAATCAAAGTCCGCATAGTGCTGATGCTTTACCCGATCTGCGCAGGTTATACCTACAAAACATCCTGTAAATTCCCCGTAATTGCTGTATTCATCAGAAAATTTTGTGGTATCGAATTTATCACCGATCGCTTCGAACACTTCTCCGTCATAGCTCCATTCAAACCATGTTTCCCTGCCCACAATGTTCAGTCGCAGATATACGGGTACATCTTTAACTGGAACACGGGTGCTCAACAGCTCAGTCTTCTCGCCATTATCCAGATGAATAATAGACAACGCACTTTGTCCCAACGTTTCACTAGAATACTTTCTTAGATTAATGTAGTTCATGTTGTCGTAATACAAAATCACCCCTGCACTATGCTGGGGAACCTCAGGCAGAAATTCCATTTTGGTTGTCACCGTTGCATAAAAGGAAGTCAATTTTCTCGCCAATATGCTGACCCTGTTCAGGGACGTTCTCGACTCCTGTCCACGGATTCTGGCATGACCTGGACGTGTCTTCAAATCGGTAAAAGATTGTGGCATCATTCTGGGGGCATAATACTGGATTCCCAATTCCGGTGAATCAAAGTCATCATAACCTGGAATCTCCATTACCGGATGCTCGGTCAACTGACTTTCTGGCACATATTCCTTGGCGAGATTCGTTCCGTCCTCCATGCGAAGCCAGCCGTCATCGGTCCAGTTCATCTTTTGGATAGCCGTTTCCCGCCCTAGCGTACAGCGAAGTTCAGGAACAAATGGACGTGCACACAGATGTACAAGATAGACTTCTCCAAGTGACGTCTCTACATAGCTGCCGTGACCTGATTTCTGCAGAACTGACTCTGGATTGAAATATTTGGGCTTCAGATGGTCGGGGTCATGCCTCTCGTAGAAATCACCTGGGACGGAAGTAACGATTGGATTCATTGGGTCACCCTCGTAAGGCCCCCAAACGTTCTTAGCACGTCCCATCGTTACACTGTGTCCATAACCCGTTCCACCTTCGGCACACATGATGTAATAATACTCCCCACGTTTGGTGAGATGCGGTGCTTCGATACACCCTCGATCTGTGCCCCCTGACCAGATTCGTTTCGGATAACCGACGATCTCCCTTTTCTCTGGTGAATACTCCACCAGACAGATGGCACCTGGTTTCTCGTACCCTTCTCTCGTTTCCCATTCAAGCGCCACCACCCATTTTCGTCCATCGTCATCATGCAGGATGGAGGCATCAAAACCTGACGAATGCAGGTATACCGGCTCGCTCCAAGGACCCTGAATATCCCGTGCAGTGATAAGATAGTTATCTATATCAAAGTATCTGGCATTCATCGAATTCATTGCACCATATACCACATAAAAGAGATCCTCTTTTTCACTATAAGTCAATGAAGGTGCCCATACACCTTTGGCTGAAGGCAACTTTTTCAAATCCACCTGTACATCATCAGTAAGTACATGCGTGTACAGCTCCCAGTTCTTCATATCCTTGGAGTGATACACGGGAATTCCCGGAAACCATTCAAAGCTTGATACAGCTACGTAGTAATCCTCTCCCTTTCGGCAAATGCAAGGGTCCGGGTTAAATCCGGGAAATATCGGATTCCTGATCATAATATTTGCTTCCTCTCTGATTGAGAATAATCCAATTTATTGATTTAGTTTTGTGTTGTAACCGGATACCACCTAAGGCTTACCGATTTCCCCAGATCCCAACTATCCCAGCCAATCCAGCCTGCATCATTAACGGTATCCAGTAACAGTTTGTAATTCCAGTAAAAGTGACCACTCATCTTGCTCCATGCTTCAAGCTGTGCATTAGCGACTGTACTGTACAGTTGCTTTCGCCCTTCGACATCCAGCTTGTCCTCATGTGCTTCAACACCATTGACAGGTGAAAGTCCACCTGAAGTATCAATTCCGGTTCCATACGAATTGAACAAACTCCACTCACCACAGATTAACGGGAAATATTTCTGCATTTCTACAATCTCTTTGGTCAGGTACTCTTCAACAAATTTGACGTATCCCTCTACCGTTTGCTCACAACCATACATCTCTGCTGACATGAGGTATTGATGGGTGTCGAGCACAACATTTTTATATTGTTCTTCCTGCATGAAATCCTTCCATGCTGTCAGTTCGAATCCATCATGTATTACGATGACCTTGTCCTCCGGAAGATAGCGACGAATCCGGTGATACGCATCTACATAGAAAGTCCGCAAAAATTCCATAGAGATGGGAGCACTCCCGGCTGCAAGCTCCGGATCAGCTGGTTTATACCGATTCTGAACGTCCATAGATTTCCATGTCCGCTCAGTAATGGGTTCATTCAGTACGCCGATGCCCCATAGATTTGGATGTGCAGCATAACGGTTGGACAATTTTTCCAGCAATTGAAGTGCAAACTCGACACTCTCCGGTTGTTGTGCCCATTTACATACACCGGAGATACCACCGTTATCGAACCCGTTCTGTCCTCCAGGCACCGTGTGAAGATCGATCAACACCTGAAGATCATACTTCTTCGCCCATGCAAATGCTTTATCCAGTTCTTCAATGCAACCAATATATGGCGGACAATCTCCCATAATAAAATAGGGAACCGGGATACGTACGGCATTCATTCCATATGAACGTATCGTTGCAAAGTCACGCTCCGTAATATATTCATGGCGATGCAATCGAATTCTTGCTTCATAGACCTCCGGACTCAGTTGAGTTGGCAAATAATATTCGTCGTCAGCCGTTGTACCTTCAAACATTCCGGGATTCATCCATTTCTCCAGAACAAGCCAATTCCCCAGGTTTACACCATTGATATAGTTGGTTTCCAATTAAACCGCCTCCCGATCATGATCTATTCTTGTGCTTGATTGAATTGTATGAATTAATGGCGTAATCTTATATCATGAATTCATGTTATTTATCACAAAATTTAGATTGATTCAAAAAACTTTGTGACCCAAACGGAGGCTCTATGAATATTCCCTATCTCATGAGATACCTTTCAACCCAGTTACAGACTAACGTAATTCAATACAGTTTGGCCGGAGATATCCTCAATACAGAGATTTCGGGATCCCAAGAGGGGGCAGTAGATTCAGCCCGATCAGAATGGCCTGTAATCTTCAAGACTGCACATCCTAAATCCTTGCCTGTCATTATAGAAAATCGTTCTTGTCAGGTCTATGTCATCATGATTGTGTCGAATTACTGTTTTCAGATCGGCCCGGTGCGAATCCTGGAACAAGTCCCCTTTCAGCACGTCATGCCGGACTGGGGGATCATTGAGAACACTGAACACGTTGTATTCTGTGACTTTGATCTATTGCTGCAACATACACTTTTGATGCGTAATTTGCTTTCGAATGATCCGATAGACCGAAAAGAGTTGCTGGAGTTCAACCTGGATACCCGTGCAGAACAAAACGTAAAAAAACATTTCTCCGATATTCTTTTTCAAAATCAGGAGTCAGGCAAAATGCACAATCCGTATGATCAAGAGGTTCGGGAGATCAGCAGCATCCGTAACGGAGATTTCAAACAATTAGAACGCAGTCTAAGCGAAAAAAGTAGCGGACACTATGGCGTTCTTGCTCACGACCCGCTTCGATCCCTAAAAAACATATGCATTGTCGTAATTACGCTGGCAAGTCGCGCAGCTATTGAAGGAGGGGTCTCTCCCGAGATTGCCTACTCCTTAAGTGACAGCTACATTTACAAAATGGAAGAATTAAATGATCGCCACACCATTCATCAGTTATGCCGTAACGCCGAGTATGAATATACCCGTTTAGTATACGATATCAAGCAAATGAGACATAAGCAGCCTGCCGCGATGCATTCCAACCCCAAAATTACTCGATGTAAGGATTATATTTTTGAACATTTGCATGACAAGATCACACTTGGCGGGATTGCCAAGGAACTGAACGTCAATGCAAATTACCTTGCAGATCTGTTCAGTAGAACGGAAGGAGTGACGATCCGTGACTTCATCATGCAGGAAAAGATGAATCTTGCCCGTAATTTACTGATCTATTCCGAGTATACCTACAGCGAGATTGCAACAAGCCTGGGCTTTTGCTCCCAAAGCCATTTTGGTAAAATTTTTAAAGAGGTGGCTGGAACCACACCCAAACAGTACAGGGATACCTACGGCCTGAAACCATCTAGAGAGCTCATAGAGTAGTGTGGTTTAGTCTATGCTACGAAAGCCAAAGCCCAAGCATCCTTCGCTTGGGCTTTGCTCTTTTCTTTCTGCAATACTACGTCAATTTAGTGAATCAATTGAATCTGATCTACACGGATATCCTTATCTTTGAAAACAAGGTACACATTCTGTTTGCCCTTCACTTTGTGGGTTATTTCAGCGATCACATCCGAATATTTCATTTCATTCAGCGTTGCTCCGGTTCCATTCAAGCTTGGAATCTCATATGAAGACATTCCTGTTGGGCCAAATTTCAAAGTCGCCAGTTTGGCTCCGT
The DNA here is from genome assembly GCF_038592985.1 of Paenibacillus sp. FSL R10-2782. Classification (NCBI taxonomy): domain Bacteria; kingdom Bacillati; phylum Bacillota; class Bacilli; order Caryophanales; family Paenibacillaceae; genus Paenibacillus; species Paenibacillus sp. FSL R10-2782. The sequence goes on from NZ_CP151951.1 coordinate 4,014,068, forward strand.
CAGGTGATCCTGCTCTCACCTCAATGATTGAACTGTTATTATGTGAACTGACTCGTAATTTGAGCTTATTCACCCCGTCCAGACTCACATTTGGCAATGCCACCCAAGAGTTCCTCTTCGTTGACATCACAGCGTAATATTGTCCAGCTAATGTAATACTTCGTTCCTTGCTGACCAGGTTAATGTGCTCACCATGACTGCCGCAAGCAAGGATAGTGAAAACTTCTTCCCCTGTCGAATAAACTTCGCAACCAATTTGTAATCGATCACCAAAATATGTATCCCCTTCAGAATTTCAGGGTATAATATCGCTTTCTTATTTTAGCAACCGATCTTCTACTGAATCAGTAGAGAGAAATAGTGGAAAGTTTGTAATTGCCGAATACTGAAAATATATGTCAACCAGCCACAGCAACGGAATCTTTTGAAAAAAAGGAACGATCTCCGCCTTGACAGAAATCGTTCCTTGAATCTGGGTTGTGCATCAGCCTTTCACTGCACCAGTTGTGACACCCTTGGTAATTTTCTCGTTGAAAATGGCATAAATGATGATCGCTGGAATAGAGGTTAATACCATTACCGCAAACTGTGAACCATAGTCAGATGAATATTGTCCCGCAAAATTCATAACGGAGAAAGGCAATGTCTTCAACGCATCCTGACTAAAATTTAACAATTTCCTCCACGAATATCTTCCAGGCCTCTCAGCTCCAAGGAGACATCTTTAAAATGAATCAATGCTCCCTCTCCAATCGGAGACTGAGCTTCGAGTCCTACCTTGATTCTCTTTTGCATCGGAAGATTACAAAGACGAGCCATTATATATCTTTCTCCATCCAATGAATAGTGTGTAGCAAAAATATCATCTTTGCGAGCTAATTGGAGCCATACTTCTTGCCCCTCAACATTATATCCATTGGCATCATCCGATAGCCCATTGGTCATAACGGTTACTACGGAATGCGTATCGAAATCCGTTCTTTCGAAACAAGCTTTTGCCCATAGATTATCATGATCTACTGCAAGAAGAACGCCAGCATCAAACGTGCTGACAAAAGCCAGACTTACTCTCGCTCGCAACACGAAATCCCCTTCAACCCACTGATAAAAAAAAGGTGCGCTTGTATTTACATCCCCATTCCCGGGATGAACAAAATATTCCGAGCCTTTTGGAGCAAATATTTCTATGCCATCTTCCGTTACATTATGTTGGGCTCCGTTCACCCACTGAAAATCTTTAAAGTCCACTTTTTTTGCCTCCAATGCGTAATGTTGATATCCATCCTCTAGTTGCTTGTTGAAGAGAAGTGATAACACAGTATTCTTGTCTCATTTGACAATGTACCAAAATTACGATATATGATGTTACATAATACTAAGATAATTTTAAAATACTAATATGGATTTTCACCTTGATATTATGAGCACACTTTTATGGATGAAGGGTAGGACACCATGCTAAAATATTATGACTTTTTGTTCAGGCTTCGCTCCAGCGAATTTGAACATCATACACCCGAGAGGAACGTGGAGCTTCTCTTTAACCTTTTTAACCGTCCCCATAGTTCCGGAGTTGCTTCACAATTTTGCAATAATCTGGACGGTGATATGGGCATTCTTTCGGATAACGAGATTAAAAATTTACAGCTGACGATCACAGGTACGGTATTTCTACTAACCTCGTATTTGATCGATAACCATGTTAATTCGGAACATGCATACAGCACGGGTGATTTCTTTATTCACAAGGCGGATACAATTAAAACAACAGAAGAATCATCAGCACTCTTTGATGAAATGGCTATGCGGTACAAAGATCTGCTGCAAAGTCGACGAAAAGTCTCATACGGGTATCCCATTGATAAATGCATTCATTATATTGAACAAAAGCTGCATTCCCCGCTAACTCTGGATGATATTGCCGGATACATGGGAATGACTCCGGAATATTTGACGACGCTGTTTAAACAAACGACTGGAATTTCAGCCTATCAATATGTCACCCAGAGAAAGATCGAGGAAGCCAAAGACATGCTGCAGTACACCAGTATACCCATGCATATCGTTGCGAGTTCCCTCGGCTTTAATAGTAATCCGCATTTCTCCAATGCCTTCAAGAAAAATGTTGGGCTTACCCCTTTCCAGTTTAGAAAGGAACATAGTAAGACTTCTCTATTTTAGAAGTTATCCTTACTGTGAATCTATAGCTCTCATGATAGCGCTTACGTTGTGATTTTCGCACGACATTAACCATAACAGATCCGCAGCTTTGAATAGAAGTCTTCCATCGTCATCCTCACATCTATATAATCGTAGACTCGTATTTGCTTGCCCTCCGTTCTCATCTCATAGGTCATATCCTCTCCAATGATCGGCGCATATTCCATATGGTATGTGCACCGATCTTTACCATATAGCAACACAGTTATTGTCGGCTGATCCCCCAAACACCAGGTCTCCCCATGCGGCCATCTCCAGTCCGGATACTTTAATCCCATATCCGTGTTGAAATCAACTAATTGTTCAAACAGATATCGACCGATGGGTCCACATGCGTGTACCTTATCCTGAATTTCTGCTAAAGATGCCTCTACCTGTCTATATGTACTCATGGGAATCTGCCAAATCGGAATGGATGAGTCAAACACAATCTGTGCTGCCCGAACATCCTGATACATATTAAATTCATTGCCTCCTAGCGGATAATCTCCGCCCCCGATCCAGATTGCAGTCAAACGGTTGGAAATTTGAGGATTTTTCCGATATGCCAGCGCCAGATCTGTAAGACATCCTTGAAGAGCCACAAACAGGGGTCGCTCATCGTCTTTCATCGCCTCTTCAACAATAAAGTCAGCGCCCTCACTCACTTGCAAGTTATCATCCAGATCTATTGGACCTGTGGCACCCTTCTGAACAGGAATGTCATTCATACCCATCAGGTGAAGAAGCTTATCAATCTCTGTGTAGCTCTCTGACATGCTGCATACAGGTTGTTCTTCATTCTGAGACATTCTAAATTTTATTCCATAATGACCGGCAATAATTCCGGCAATCTCAAACGAGGGAGTAAGTAAATGATGGACAATAGCGAATTGGTCATCTGCCTCGTTTTTGGCATCTGCGTGAACAATGACTCTTACCTTTTTCGAATCCGGCACATTGAATTTAAATTTTGAGTCAAGGATTTCCTGTCTCTTCATCATTTTCCTCTCACCTTCCAGCTATATATTAAGCGCTTTCTTAAATGATAACACAAATGTCAACAAGTGCACTCGTCGGGTATGCGCTTTTATAATCCGTAAGATGCGTGCGGGTGAGGGAAGAAAAATGCTTTTCGACAATCCCACGATACAGCGTGCTTGCGAAAATGCCCAGCTCTCTCGCCACTTGGGCGACAGCTTTCCCTTCCTCCTATTCTCGCTTCTCGATGTCCACTTTTTAATCTAGCATCATTTTAGACAACTCTATATGTTGTATGTCATACAGCTTCAAAAAACTCCCTGATTCCTTGTTAAATATCTTTATAAAACCTTTTCGTCAATATTTTGGAAAAACCAACTCCGCCCACTTTGCTGTTGTGAGTGTAACTTCTCTAGTGCAGTGAAGTGCACTCATGGTGTTGATCTCATGTTTTTGAACTTTGCCCTTGACCTTCCCGGCCCTTTCACAAAAGTATGGACCCTTGCGGCACCAGCGAAGCGGGTGATTTGAATCCGAAGAAGCGGAGCGTTGACCTTTGCCTCTGAATTCCAACCTTCTGTCTTATTACAATTAGAGGAATTCAGAAGTAACAGCGATCGGAGGATCAAATCACACGCGAAGCGGCCTCAAACGCGCTCCATACTCCGCTCCTCACACTTCCACAAACTGCTTCTGAGCCAGCTCGCGGTATACCTGATGGGACTCTATTAACTCGGCATGAGTTCCTGCACCGGTTACCTTACCCTTGTCCAACACAATAATTTGATCGGAATGAACCACAGTAGACAAACGGTGAGCGATAACAATCGTCGTACGACCTTCCATCAGATTCGCCAGTGCTTTCTGCACCTCATGCTCGGAAGAGCTGTCCAGACTGGATGTAGCCTCGTCCAGCATAAGAATGTCCGGGCTGCGAAGAAGCGCACGCGCAATAGCAATCCGTTGACGCTGTCCGCCGGAGAGCTTCATCCCCCGCTCACCCACCTCAGTCTCATAGCCCTGCGGTAAATCCATAATAAATGTATCCGCATATGCCATCGTGGCTGCCTGTCTCACTTCCTCCAGATCAGCTTCCCGTCCCAAGCCATACGTGATGTTATCTCTGACCGTTCCGGTCATCATCGAGCTTTCCTGGGACACATAGCCGATTTTAGAGCGCCAGGAGGATAATGTATACAATGATATCGGCTCGTCTCCATAACGAATCTCTCCTGTATCTGGTACATAAAAACGCTCTAGCAACGAAAACAGAGTGGACTTGCCGCTCCCGCTCGGTCCGACAAATGCAGTTGTCCGGTTAGCCGGAATGACCAAGCTGGCATGATGAAGAACCTCTTCACCTTCAGTATAGGAAAAGACAACATCACGCAGCACGATATCTCTGCTCTCTTTTGTCGCTTCCTGCTTCAATTCCAGCGGCTCCTCTTCATGATCCAAAATCGTCTGGATTCGTTCCGTTGCTCCTACCACCTTTTGCAGACGCGAATATAAAGTTGTGAACTGGGCCATCGGTGTAATGACCTGAAACAGCAGTAAAATAAAAGCTACCAAATCCCCGGCAGTCAGCACGCCCGATGCGACGCGAACACCACCAACACCCAAAATAATAACCAGCACGGCGGTCAGCAAGAAAGTAGAGATAGGACCAACAAGGGCCAAAATACGGGATTCCTGCAAGCCAAAGCGGAACATCCGGTAAATACGATCCTCCCCGGCCTGTGCTTCCCTGCTTTCTGTCCCGTACGCCTTTACCAACCTGATTTCTCCGATTACCTGACTCAGTACCGAGGTCAGATCAGCCATCTCATCCTGCTGCTTTTTGGATATACGGTACATTTTCCTGCCCACCGGAAATAAAATCAGCGCTGTTAACGGCACAATAGCCATGATAATAAGTGTCATAACCCAATCCAGATAAAACAACAAAGCGATACCGCCAATAATGGCAATCACGTTAGAAATCAGATTCACAAGATACTCCGTAATCAGGTTCATAATCAGACTTGTATCATTGGTGACACGACTCATCGTATCCCCGGAACGATTCCGATCAAAATACGGAATGGGAAGAGACAAAATTTTATGCCATAAGCGTTTGCGCAAATTAGCGACAATTTTGTGTCCGGCATAGTTCAACATATAAATGGAAACCGCTGAAGCCACTGCCTGAAGCACAAAGGCCCCCAGCAGGCCAAAAATGACTATACGGTTCAATGAAGAAAAGGTTAAACCGTCGATCAGTCCTTTGGTCATCAGCGGTACAATTAAACCGGCAATCGTCTGGATCAAGGTCAGAATCAGGGCGATCACGAGAATGGCCTTGGGAGGATGTGCGCTTGCAATCAATTTGACAAATCGGCCCATGCCAGCCTTATCGGGTTTTTTATCCGGCTTTTCCTTCATTAGGTCCTGCTGTTCATCCCGCTGTAGATGATGTTCCTTTTCCATAAACCATGTACCTCGCTTCCTGTCTAACCATTCTTGTCCAAACAACAACACCCGCGCTGAGCGCGGGTATGAACAGTACAGCCTAAATTTGAGTTTACTACACCAGAGAATGAAGCACAAAGTTAGCCACAAACAATACTGAAATGATATACAATGCGACAGGCACTTCCTTGCCACGCCCTGCTGCCAGTTTGGCTACGGGGTAAGCAATAAAGCCAAATGCCATTCCGTCTACAATGCTATACGTAAAGGGCATCATCACCATGACCAGAAATGCAGGAAACGCCTCGGTAAAATCACTAAAATCCATCTCACGGACATTTTGTACCATCAGACCGCCAATGATGATGAGCACGGGCGCAATGGCACTATCCGGAATGTAAGCTAGTAACGGAATGAAAAAGAAGGTTGCCCCGAATAAAATGGCAGTGACCAGCGGCGTCGCTCCTGAGCGGCCTCCTGCTGCAATACCCGCCGTGGATTCCGCCGCCGCTACCGCCGGACTGCTCCCTAAAATACCGGCGAAAATATTGGTTACCGCCAACACTCGCAAGCTGTTCTTGAACGTATCCGGTCTTCCGATCATGTTGGTCTGTGCAGCAATCATCCCAATGTTTTCGAACAGAACAATGAGCAGTAGCAGAAAAACGGCGATCCAGAAGGCTACTGAAACGATGCCTGAAAAGGATAGCTCGCCAAACAATTGCCCATACTGCCGCACTGTTTCAGAGGTTCGTACCCCGCTTGTTGGTTCTACAGCTCCCAGCACGTAAGCAAGCCCTGTTCCTGCCAAAATACTAATCAGCAGTCCTCCCTGAACGTTGCGCACAAACAGCACAATAGCGAGCAGCAATGTTACACAAGCCGTGATTACCTTTGGATCATTAAAATGGCCGATCGCGACAAAAGTCGTTTGGTGAGCAATCACGATGCCGCTTTTTTGCAATCCAATAAAGGTCAAAAACAAACCAATTCCTACCGTAATTCCGTGCTGTAAATTATGAGGAATCGCCTGACTAATCAGCTTGTACAAGGACGTAAATGCAACAACGGCGAATATAATACCTGTAATGGTGACCACCATCAATGCTTCCTGCCAGCTCAGCTTCATAGAGTGTACGAGCGTATAAGTGAAAAAAGCATTAATCCCCATCCCTGGTACAACAACCATTGGGGACTTTCCGCCAAAGGCCATAAGCAAGCAGCCAATAATCGACGTGAGCAGTGTACCCAGCATAGCTCCTTGTAATGGAATCCCGGCATCTGCCAAAATGGTCGCATTGACCATGACAATATATATAACGGAAAAATAGGAAATGGCGCCAGCAGCCACTTCCTTTTTCCAATGATGCTCGGGTTTGAAACCGAGACTTCTGGACCATAGTCCACCCTTCATACCAAAACCCTCCAGCTAGTTGTTCGATCTGTACCTACTATTTTCGGACTTACACGCCAGCGTTGTTTAACAAATCCTTGACAGCCACACTAACCATGATCAATCCTGCCACGGGAGGTACAAAAGCATTGCTCGCAGGCGGCTGCTTCGCCTTCCGGATTTCGGGTGCATTCGCAGGTACGATTTTTTTCGTAATCTCTTCACGCGGCTTCATCGGTTCCTCATCCGAAAATACGACCTTGACGCCTTTTGTAATGCCTTCCTTACGCAACTTGGTGCGGATTACACGGGCAATCGGATCCATTTTCGTTTGGGAGATATCCGCCACCTGAAAACGGCTTGGGTCCATTTTATTGGCCGCGCCCATACTGGAGATCATCGGAATGCCCCGCTTCAAACATTCCTTGATCAAATGAATTTTGTAAATAATCGTATCCGAGGCATCCAGCACATAATCCAGATCGTACTTGAACAGTTCCTCATACGTTTCTTCCGTATAAAACATGTTCAGGGCAATCGCTTCACATTCTGGATTAATCAGCTTCACGCGCTCTACCATCAGATCAGCCTTTTTTTGGCCTACCGTTGTCGTCAGCGCATGAATTTGGCGGTTAATATTTGTAATATCTACGACGTCTTTATCAATCAAAATGATTCGACCGACACCAGTCCGCGCCAGCGCTTCTACAGCAATGGAGCCGACACCGCCGATACCCAGCACGGCTACCGTGCTATTTTTCATAACCTCCAGACCCTCAGTTCCGATGGCCAGCTCTGTTCGTGAAAATTGATGCAGCATATGGTACATGTCCTCCCTCACTGATTTTAACTCTATGCTTCAACTTTATGCATACAAACCACGAACCCATTATCCATAAGAGGATAACGGGTTCATGGCATTTTTCTTAGCTATTCACAGGCCCCTATAAGGTACTTGTAAAATCAAACATTCATCTTACGCTTTAGGAGCAACCGGCTTCGGAGCAAGACGGATATGAAGCTGCTCCAATTGAGCTTGATCCACTTCGGACGGTGCATCCATCAACAGGTCAGTCGCATTGGCTGTTTTCGGGAATGCAATCGTTTCACGCAGGTTTGTACGACCCGCAAGCAGCATCACCAGACGGTCAAAGCCGAAGGCAATACCGCCATGTGGAGGCGTACCATATTCGAATGCATCCAACAGGTAGCCAAATTTTTCTTTAGCTACTTCTGGCGATAGGCCGAGAGCATTGAACATTTTCTCCTGAACATCGCGTTTGTAAATCCGCATCGAGCCGCCGCCCACTTCGTAGCCATTCAGCACGATATCGTATGCTTGGGCACGAACTTGACCCGGGTCTGTGTCCAAGACGGCAAGGTCTTCGTCCTTCGGACGAGTGAACGGATGGTGCTCTGCTACATAACGTTTTTGTTCTTCATCGTAGCCGAGCAGCGGGAAGTCTACAACCCATGCAAATTTGTATACGTTGTCGTCGATCAGACCCAGTTGACGGCCAATTTTCAGACGAAGCGCGCCCAATACATCAGCGACTACTTTTTTGTTATCCGCAGAGAAGAGCAGCAAGTCGCCTTCTTCGGCTCCCGTACGCTCTCTCAAAGCTTCGATTTCTTCCGGTGTAAAGAATTTAACGATAGGCCCCTTGAATTCGCCTTCTTTTACTTGAATCCAAGCCAGACCTTTGGCACCATAACGTGCAGCATAAGGACCCAGATCGTCAATTTCCTTGCGGCTCCATGTGCCACAGCCCTTAGCATTGAGAACTTTAACCTCGCCGCCTTTTTCAATTACAGAAGCAAATACCTTCACGCCGCTGCTTGCCACGATATCATTGACATGAATCAGCTCAAGGCCAAAACGCAGATCCGGCTTGTCCGAGCCGTATTTGTCCATCGCATCGGCATGAGTAATCCGTTGGAACGGCGTTTCCAGTTCTACTCCAACCGTCTCTCTGAACAGCTTCACCATCAGTTGCTCCATCATTGGCAGCAAGTCATCCTGTTGCATAAAGGAGGTCTCAATATCGACCTGTGTAAATTCAGGCTGGCGGTCAGCACGCAAATCTTCATCACGGAAACAACGTGCAATTTGGTAGTAGCGTTCTACCCCACCCACCATCAGCAATTGCTTGTAAAGCTGTGGCGATTGCGGCAAGGCGAAAAACTCACCATCATGCACACGGCTTGGCACCAGATAGTCACGTGCACCCTCTGGAGAGCTTTTCGTCAAAATCGGTGTTTCCACCTCGATGAAATCTTCACCGTCCAGGAAGTCACGGAATACTTTTGCTGCTTTGGAACGCAATTTCAAAGTCTGGTGCATTTCCGGACGACGCAGGTCCAGATAGCGGTATTTCAAACGCAGCGACTCATCCACTTCCACGCCATCTTCAATGAAGAATGGAGGTGTTTTAGCTGCATTCAATACTTCGATTTCCGTAATACGTACTTCAATTTCACCTGTAGGCAGGTTCGCGTTAATGGTTTCTGCATCACGCTTGACCACTGTACCCGTAACCTCCAGAACGTATTCACTACGAACACGGTCCGCAATTTGCAGCGCGTCACCAGAATATGCCGGGTTAAACACGATTTGTACAATCCCGCTGCGATCACGCAGGTCGATAAAAAGTACGCCTCCCAGGTCACGACGGGTTTGTACCCAACCATTCAATGTAACTGTTTCTCCGATATGTGCATGGGTTAATGCCCCACATTGATGACTCCTTTTCATAATACACACTCCTGTTTATATTTTAGTGGTTGATGATATCTGATCAGCCGAAGGAAGTTCCACCCGACTGAATGTTGCTCGAACTTCGATACATATCTGTTCTGTTTGTTTCGTGCTACTGCATCACAGGTGATAATTAAAGATGATCTGAGTTTTAACCCAGCTCTTCCACCAGTTGATTCAGCTTGACGGTACGCTGCTCGCCAGTTTCCATATTTTTCAGTGCAATTTCACCACGTACCAGCTCATCCTCGCCCAAAATCGCAGTGTACCGCGCTTTAAAACGATCTGCTGATTTCATCTGTGCCTTCATTTTGCGACCCAGATAATCTCGCTCAGCGGAAAATCCGGCTTGGCGCAGCTTGAACAACTGTCTGGTTACTTCCGTTTCTGCCGCTTCACCCAACGCCACCATATATACATCCAGCGGCTTGGCTTCGTTCAGTTGGACACCCTGATGCTCCAGGATTAGCTGAATCCGCTCCAGTCCGATACCGAAGCCAATACCCGGCTGATCCGGTCCGCCCAGATCGCCAACCAATCCGTTGTAGCGTCCGCCTCCTCCGATGGTGTCAATAGCTCCAATCCCTTCGGCTTTGAATTCAAACGCGGTCAGCGTATAGTAATCCAGCCCCCGTACCAAGCGCGGGTTGACTGTATATTCCACACCCATAGCGTCCAAATTTTGCTTCACCTTCTCAAAATGGGTGCTTGATTCCTCGTCCAAGCTATCCAAAATGGAAGGCGCACCGCCAAATTTGTCCTGGTCATCCTTGCTATCCAGCACGCGCAACGGGTTACGCTCAATACGCGCTTGGCTCTCTTTGGTCAATGTATCCTTGATCGGCAACAGGAAATCCACCAGATGCTGACGGTAAGCTGCACGACTAGCTGCATTGCCGACTGAGTTAATTTCTACCTTTACCCCTTTCAAGCCCAGCTCACGGCAGAACTGATACCCGAAAGCGATAACCTCTGCGTCCAGTGCAGGATCTACTGCGCCTAAAGCTTCGATACCAAATTGGTGGAACTGGCGCTGACGTCCAGCCTGTGGACGCTCATAGCGGAACATTGGACCGATATAATACAGCTTCGTTACATCCGGCTCCCCGTACAGCTTATTCTCCACATAGGAGCGAACCACACCTGCTGTCCCTTCCGGACGTAAAGTCATACTACGTTTTCCTTTATCCTCAAAGGTGTACATTTCCTTTTCCACCACATCCGTCGTTTCACCCACACCCCGAACAAACAAATTCGTTTGCTCGAACATTGGTGTACGGATTTCACGATAATTAAAGCGGCGGCTAATTTCACGGGCTTTTTCCTCGACAACTTGCCATCTTTCTACATTGCCCGGCAGCAAATCCTGCGTTCCCGTTGGTTTTTGAAAGGCCATTAACATATCCCCCCGTCTGTGTATTTCTTGTTTCAATATAAAACAAAAAATCCCTCGCCCTGTTAAATTAACAGGGACGAGAGATTGTCGTTTACGAATCACCCGTGGTACCACCCACATTCCGGAGTTTGCCTGGACAACCAGCGTAAAAAACGCTCAGTGCCCGTCAGCATTGCGCTGACTCCGCTCATACGTATAACGCCCGTAACGCGCAGTACGGCTATTATGCAGGATCATCGGCTATTTGGTACAATTACCATGTACTCTAAGCGTATATTCCTCAATTGTTCGCCGTCTGTTCTCGGGGAAGTCATTCGTCCGCTCATCAAGGGAATTTTTACAGCCTGGAAATTCCTCTCTGCGCTTGTGGGTTCGGAGTACTTGGTCCCGTCATCAAATCATTTTTCATTATTTTATGATTTTAAAGAACCGCTTCGACAAAGTCAAGACATTCCCTTCACAATAAGACAAATAAGTCCTATAAAAAGAAAATAACCTGCGGAAACGGTCCGCAGGTTCAAAAGATATATCAAAAGGGGGTCATGCTGTTATTATAAACAACGAATATTAAGGAATGATGTTTCGAATGTTACATTTGTATTACAGCCGTTTCTATAACAACTGAATTCCTCATTTTGTCGACAAACCTGTGACGATTTTTTCAGCTTTAATCCAGCCGTGCTACATAACCGCGATTTGAACGAAGCTTATAAATGACCTCATCGTAATCTGCATCATTCACCTTCGCGGACAATACATACCGCAACTCATCCTGATCACCGTTAATGTAGACGTCTGTCGCATGAAGTAGGCCTGTGTCGTGATCCGTCGTTCCGCTGCGGTCTTCGTTCAAATCCCTGCGTGCAGTGTCACGGTCAGCCTCGCCATTCTCCGCCTCTGGAATAATGTTCTCACCATAAGCCCCAGCGACAGGTATCGCCGTGCCAGCAGTGCCAGTGTTGTTATAGGGTAACATTGGGATTAATACCCGCGTGTCCCTGCCGAGCGCATCATCCAGCGCACCTACCTCCAAATGCTCCGTTCTATAGGCTTGCAGCGAGGCTCTGGCGCCCTCAGCTTCGTCCTCCGTGCGAAAATAAGCCTGAATTTGCTTTTCCATACCAAATCCTCCTCAAAATGGGATTGTACAGGCATGAATTCCAGTGGAATTTACAGTACCTTCAACAGCTCACGCACAAAAGCAGGCTCATCTTTAGGTGTACGAGACGTAATAAAGTTTCCGTCCACAACCGCCTCGCGATCCTCAAAATGCGCACCCGCATTAATCAAGTCATCCTTCAAAGGAGGATAAGCTGTAATCGTCCGTCCCTGTAACAAATCAGCGCTCGCCAAAATTTGCGGACCGTGGCAAATCGCGCCGATCGTTTTCTTTGCTTCATTAATTTCAGTCACAAATTTTAGAACATACGCATCCAGGCGCAGATTTTCCGGGGATGATCCGCCGGGAATAACGACAGCATCATAGTCACTTGACTCCACATCCGCAATGGCCTTTTCGATAGTGTAGCTTGCTTTTCCCTGCTTGCCGTTTACCTTTTCGCCTTGTTTTAGCCCGATAATATCCGCCTCATGTCCGGCTTTCTTTAATTCATCGTAGGGCACTTGCATTTCGGAATCCTCAAATTGGTCGGCCAACAAAAACGCAATTTTACTCATAATCGTTCAGATCTCCTTTCCGATTATCCTCAAGATGAGTTGTAAGTTAAGTTTGTAACAATTTTCATTTGTCTACCACGCTTTGTTATTACCCGCTTGATCTATTTTTATAACAATTCGAAGCAGTGAAAAAGAAAAAGGAGCCTCTCGGCTCCTTCCCTACCTGCGTGGCAAAGCGCCACGTCCCGGCTTGTCCATAGCTGATGCAACATGCTGCAATAACGTATCACTCTCACGAGCGAGGCTGGTTGCCTCCTGAATGCTACCGGGAAAAAAAAGTGCAGCAGTTCGATAACCGTTCATTTTGGGGGTTTGACGCATAGTTTCGTCTCTCCTGTCACCCTTAAAGCTATCCATCTGGCTAAACACCAGCGGAGATGACATTATCCTCCCCTTGAACGGTCATTTTATACTGCTCCAGGTTACGAACGTTCGCTATCCAGAATCAGCGTTACCGGACCCCAGTTGGTCAATGACACATCCATCATGGCCCCGAAAATTCCCGTCTCGACCTCCAAGCCTTTTGCTCTTAGCTGACTGTTGAAAAAATCATACAGCTTCTCTGCTTCCTCAGGCTTGGCCGCCCCCATGAAGTTCGGTCTTCTGCCCTTACGGCAGTCACCATACAGCGTAAACTGAGAGACGGACAAAATAGCTCCGCCAACATCCAGCACACTGTCGTTCATTTTGCCTTCAGTATCCTCAAATATACGTAATCCCGCTGTTTTGTCCGCTAAATAAACGGCATCGGCCGCCGTATCTCCCTGACCAATACCAACCAGCAGCATCAATCCGGTTCCGATCTTGCCGACCACCTTTTGATTAACCGCTACCTGAGCGTCTTTACAGCGTTGAATAATAATCTTCATCGCCTGTCCGATGTCTCCTTTATCCTTGCCCTTTAAAAGCCTCCTACAGGCACGCCACGTCTCTTTTAGCAACATAACGTGTCTCTATACCAAAATGCGTTACAAAGGCTGTAAACCTATTTTCACACCCACATGGTCTATTGCATAATCCGGTGAACAGTGTACACATCTTTCACCCGTTTGATTCGTTCAACAACAGAGTGCAAATGATCCGTATTGCGGATGAGAATCGTAATGTGAATCATCGCCATTTTATTTTTGTCTGTACGGCCTGTAACGGCTGAGAAGCTGGTTTTATTTTCTGAAATAGCCTGAAGCACCTCGTTCAACAAGCCGTTACGATCATGTCCCGTAATCTCAATATCGACGCTGTAATTCACTTCTGCGGCTTCTTCCCACTCAACCTCGATCACACGCGCCTGATCTTCGCCTGTACCCGAAGGAATATTAGGACAATCCGTGCGGTGAACAGATACCCCGCGTCCACGTGTTACATAACCGATGATGTCGTCTCCAGGCACGGGATTACAACATCGTGCAAAACGTACGAGCAAATTGTCGACGCCTCTGACACTGACACCATTGGTCGGTGTTTTTTTCCGTTCGCCCTGCGGCTTATATTCCTTGACCTCAGACGTCAACTCAATCAGTCGTGCCTCTTCTTGCTCCCGGCGCAGCTTCTCGGTTAGACGTGTACAGACCTGCGCTGCTGTAATCCCGCCAAAACCGATGGCAGACAGCATATCCTCGATATCGTTAAAAGAAAACTTTTGCGCAACTTCCTGAAGCTTGTCGTCGCTCATCCACACCGAAGGCTCTATATCGCGTTTTCTCAGCTCGCGTTCCAGATTCTCACGGCCTTTTTCGACATTCTCCTCACGCTTTTCCTTCTTGAACCACTGCTTGATTTTACTGCGCGCGTGAGAGGACTGAGCAATTTTGAGCCAGTCCTGACTAGGTCCATAGGAATGCTTGGACGTCATAATTTCGACGATATCGCCGGTTTTAAGCCGATAGTCCAGCGGCACAATTCTTCCGTTTACCTTGGAGCCAATTGTGCGGTTCCCGACTTCGGTATGGATCCGGAAAGCAAAGTCCAGCGGAACCGATCCGGCTGGCAGCTCAATAACCTCTCCTTTTGGCGTAAATACAAAAACAAGGTCGGAGAAAAAGTCCATTTTGAGCGATTCCACAAATTCCGACGCGTCCTTCGCCTCATTTTGCAACTCCAGAATTTCGCGAAAAAAGGTGATTTTATCCTCAAAATTGGTGTTATTCGATCCATTTCCTTCTTTGTAGGCCCAGTGAGCCGCGATACCGAACTCAGCAGTACGGTGCATATCCACCGTGCGAATCTGTACCTCGGTTGGTTCGCCATTCGGACCTACTACTGTCGTATGAAGGGACTGATACATGTTGGCCTTAGGCATGGCAATATAATCTTTAAACCGCCCCGGCATCGGCTTCCACAATGTATGGATAATGCCCAGTGTGGCATAGCAGTCCTTAATGTTATCCACAATGATCCGAATCGCCAGCAAATCATATATTTCATTGAATTGCTTGTTTTTCGTCGTCATTTTTTTAAACACACTGTAAATATGCTTAGGACGCCCGGATAGATCGGCCTGAATGCCCATCTCTTCCAGCTTCTCAGCGATGCGTTCTATAACGTTATCAATAAACTGCTCTCGCTCTGCCCGCTTCTTATGCATCAAATTGGCGATGCGATAATATTGCTGAGGATTCAGATAGCGCAAAGCAATATCTTCCATTTCCCATTTAATCGCTGAAATACCCAGTCGGTTCGCAACCGGACAGAAAATTTCCAACGTTTCATAAGCGATCCGGCGCTGGCTTTCCTCAGACTGGTATTTCAAGGTGCGCATGTTATGCAGACGATCCGCCAACTTGATGACAATGACGCGAATGTCCTGTGCCATGGCAATAAACATTTTTCGATAATTTTCGTTCTGTTGTTCTTCCTTGGAACGGAACTGGATACGCTCCAGCTTCGTCAGACCATCGACAAGCATCGCACATGTATCGCCAAAATGCTCGCGAATCTGCGCCAAAGACACCGTCGTATCCTCCACAACGTCATGTAAAAGAGCGGCGATAATGGAGATGGTATCCATCTGCATATTAACGACGATATCAGCAACCGCAAGCGGATGCAGAATATAAGGTTCACCGGACTTGCGAGTCTGGCCTGAATGGGCCTGCTCGGCAAAATCGTAGGCTTCCCTGATGCGGATAAGATCTGCTTCTCTGGTATAGGCCCCGGCCTTTTTAAGTAATTGCTCTATCCCCATTCTGCTCTATTCCGTGTCCTTTCTATGCAAAATGGAACCCGCCGATCAATGTCGCGCAAAGGTTCCCTTTTAAAAGTGATTTCCTACAATTATGACGGTTACCACGTCACACGTCAACTGTTACAGGTTTGGTATTGTCGTGTCATTCCGACACATATAGGTCAATGAAATCAGGATTGTTGGCGAAATGAAACGAATTATATTGAAAAAAATACGAAAAGTAATTAATGTATATAAGAATAATTGAAAGAACTAAGGAGTGAACTGCGTTGCAACGCGAAATTCAAGTTAATGAAAAGCTTCCGGCAGGACCCGGGTTCCTGCTCAGCGTACAGCATTTGTTTGCCATGTTTGGCAGTACCGTGCTGGTACCGAATATCTTCGGTGTCGATCCCGGCATGATTTTGCTAATGAACGGAATTGGCACATTGCTGTACATCTGGATCTGCCGTGGCAAAATTCCCGCCTATCTCGGCTCCAGCTTCGCTTTTATCGCTCCAGTTAGTCTCGTGCTTAAAAATAACCCTGGTGGCAATGGTTATGCCATGGCCCTCGGCGCTTTCATTGTTACAGGTATTATTTTCTGCCTTGTTGCGCTGGTGATCAAATATGCCGGAACCCGGTGGCTGGACGTTGTATTCCCACCGGCTGTCATGGGCTCCATCGTAGCCCTGATTGGTCTGGAGCTGGTTCCGGTTGCAGCAGGTATGGCAGGCATTATCAATGCCGATCCCACCAAAGCCTGGACCCCGGATCCCAAAACCATTATCCTTTCCCTTGTTACACTCGGGGTCACTGTTCTGGGAGCCGTACTGTTTCGCGGTTTTGCCAAAATCATTCATATTCTGATCGGTATCGTGGTGGGGTATGTGCTCGCTTACTTTATGGGCATGGTAAATACGCAAGCAATTGCGGACGCTCCTTTTTTCGGACACCCTGCAATTACTACTCCAGTATTTAACACCTCGGCTATGCTGACAATTCTTCCAGTCGCTCTGGTGGTTATCGTGGAGCATATCGGGCATTTGCTTGTGACCAGCAACATTGTCGGACGCGAGCTGTCCAAAGATCCCGGACTGCATCGTTCACTGCTGGGTAACGGTATCTCCACTATCTTTTCTGGCTTCGTCGGCTCGACACCCAATACAACCTATGGTGAAAATATCGGGGTTATGGCTTTAACGAAAGTGTACTCTGTATGGGTCATTGGAGGGGCCGCTGTCATTGCCATCCTATTGTCCTTCTCAGGCACCTTCTCGGCGATTGTTTCCAATATCCCGGCTCCGGTCATGGGCGGCGTATCCTTGCTGTTGTTCGGTGTCATCGCTGCTTCCGGTCTAAGAATCTTCGTGGAGCAAAAAGTTGATTTTGCCAAGCCGACTAACATGCTGCTTGCTACGGTCGTACTGGTCGTCGGAATCAGTGGTGCTACACTCACTTGGGGCGCTGTTACCCTCAAAGGTATGGCGTTGGCTACAATCATCGGGATTCTCCTTAGCTTGTTCTTCAAGCTGATTGACGTACTCGGCTGGTCCAATGATAAAACTCAGGAACCCTTGACAGAAAAAACACCGGATTGATGACTGTCCCATCACATTAAAAATCGCCGACTCCATGGGCTGCGAATGAACACCACCTGCCAAAACGGCAAAGCGTGTTGAGCCACAGCCCATGGAGAACGGCGATTTTTTTATTGCAGCGCCTGTATTTTTAAACAACATCACACACGAAAATGGGATACCACCTGATTGAGCGTGTCAGAAACACCTGTAAGCGACTTCGCTGAGCTATCCAGACTTTCCAACGCTTCCAGTTGCCGTTCAGATCGTTCGGAGGCTTGCCCAGCACGTTCAGCAGAAGCTTTTGCAATATCGGCAAGGTAACTAATAGATGCCGCAACCTCCTCTGAGCCTGCTGACATTTGCTCCGAAGCCGATGAAACCTCCTGCACTTCAATCGCCACCTGCTGGATATCCTGATTCATTGCAGCAAAGCGCTGTTCCACCTCCTGCAAAATTGCTACCCCTTCATCCATCTCTAGAGTGCCCTGCTGCATCCCTTCCATTGCTAATTTCGTTTCTTCCTGCATGGATCGAATTCGACTCGTAATTTGCTCCGCAGACTGACTGACATTTACAGCAAGCTTGCCAATTTCTGAAGCCACAACAGCGAACCCTCGGCCATGCTCACCCGCACGTGCTGCCTCAATAGAGGCATTCAGCGACAGCAGCTTGGTCTGCCCACTAATTTCCTGAATGATTCCGATAATGCTGCCGATCTGGGCCGACCGTTCATTCAACGAACCTACTACCTTGCCTGCTTCATCCATAGATACCTTCGCTTTGTGCATTCCTCGGGTGACCTCGGTCAAACGTTCATTTCCTTGATGAGCCTTATGTTCAATGCCTGTGGTAGCTTCAGATACCTGCTGTATGGATTCGGCAATACGTTGAACGCCAACAGCCATTTCCTCCATCGCAGTCGCACTCTCTGCCGCAGCAGCCAACTGTAGTTCTGCACCTTCTTTTACCTGAGCCAGCTCGTCAGCATTGTGCTTCGCATCCTCAGCTGCGCCAGAAATATCCCCCGAAATAGCTGAGGATACCGTCGTAATCACGCCGGATTCTTTGCTCAAGCGACTTGCCATCCCCCTTGTAGCAGCAATCACCTCATTGATTCCCTCTGCCATTTGACCAAACTCATCTTTACGATGATGAGATACTTCAACTGTATAATCTCCAACGGCCATGCGATTCGTCATCTGCATTATTTTTTTAATCTCTCTGACCATCCCCAAATTGCTAACCAGCAAGGCCCCCATGATCAGCAGGATTCCGATAGCACTAACAATAAGGAGCAGCTTAAGCATTTCGTTCGCAGGACGATTCAACTCCGAATCCGGCAGCAGCACCCCAATTTTCCAACCAGTTTGCGGTATTGTATCGTACAATATCCGATAATCCTCATTCCCGATGGACGCGGATATCTGTCCGGAAGCACCGTTTTGGATAGCTTGTGCCGCCTCCGCAGTCAACACCTTTGTTAGCGGCTCACCTGCTTTGATCGATTGTAGCCCCGATGACAGGATCGCTCCATTCTTGTCCATCAAAACCGCTCTTCCTTGAGCACCGAATTTCATTCGTTCAATATAGGCTTGAATACTCGCCATACTTAAGTCACCCGTAATGACACCCATCAGCTTACCTGTTCGGTCATAAAATGCTTTTCCGGCAGTAATCATATTTACTTTCAGTTTGGAATCGTAAAATGGCTCCGTAAAGTTTATATCTTTACCTCGCTCAACAGCCCCTGTGTACCACAACTTTGCTAAATAGTTATATTGGGGATCATCATATTCAGTCGTTTGCTTCATCTGTTTACCATTTCTATACACATAATTGGATCGATATGTCGTATCAGGCTCATACGCATCCTTGGCGAAAAAAACACCCAGACCATAGGTCATATCATTCAATGCCAACTCTTGTTCATATAAATGTCCATAATCTTCAATTTTCGTTCCTGTCCCCAGCTGTTCTGCACTCTTGGCCAGCATGGAGACAAGTAAAGCATGCCGATCCACATTAGCTGCAATATCTGCTTTAACTCCCGACAGAGAGTGGGTAGCATTCTGGCTAATTTCCGCGTCCAACTTTTGCTTAGCGAAAAAGTAAGACAAAAAACTGATTAAAATCAAAGTCAGAAGCACAAGGGGAACCAAGGTAGAGAATGTTCGTGCTTGTAAGCTTTTAAATTGAAATGTACGCAATATGACCACCCCTGCCCCTTTTTATTGTTTATCGACAATTCGTTCAATTTTTTTATAACGATTTTCGTAAATGAATTGAAAGTTTATGTTTATTACATTTCTAACCAAAAACATACATAATAAAAACATATCTAAACAAAAATAGCCCGATGGAGCAACTCTTTAAGAAAAGAGATGTTCCATCGAGCTATTTAGGTTATTCATGCTCAAATATTTCCCGGGAAACCCCAGGCTTTAGACGCTTAGTACGTAATCAGCGTAAATACATCTACGTCAGGCAATTTCGCTCGTCCATTCAGATCAGACAGCTCAATAAGAAAAGCAGTCCCTACCACATTTCCACCAAGCTGACGTACCAAATTCACTGATGTAGCGATGGTTCCGCCTGTAGCAAGCAGATCATCCGCAATCAAAACATTTTGTCCAGGCTCAATTGCATCCTTATGCATAGCCAGCATGTCCTTGCCGTATTCCAAACCGTATGCTTCCTCGATAGTCTCACCAGGTAGCTTGCCACTTTTACGGATGGGAATAAAACCAACACCAAGCGCATAAGCCAAAGGCGCACCTACAACGAATCCCCGTGCTTCGGGACCTGCAATCAGATCAATTTTCAAATCCGATACCAGTTCCTTCATATCATTGATTGCCTTGCGATACAGTTCTCCATTTTTCATCAGGGTCGTAATATCCTTAAAACTAATCCCTGGTTGTGGAAAATCGGGAATCACCCGAATATATTCTTTGTAGTCCAACTTAGTTCCTCCTACTGTAAACTTCTAATTAGTATGTCCAGCCTACAACATTGACTTTGAGGATACGCCTCAAGACGCGCCCTTCATAAGCGACATAATCCAGCTTGTCATCTGGGTTGTATCCGCATCCAGCAAATAACGCTCCATTTCAGCCATATCATGCAATTCCTGATAACGTGGAGAAGCCGTTAAATCTCGCTTGGGTGGATTGGAAACAAAACAGAATCGCCCTTTTGTACGGGTTATAAACTCAAGCTCCTCGAAAATATCCAGCACTTTAGATAGCATTCGTACTGAACAGGAGCATTGACGGCTAAGAGCAGGCAGCATTGCTTTTTCATCCACAGGCTGCGTCCCTATTTGGGAAAGCACAACGTAAATACGCTTGAACAGCTCCCTGTCCGGGCTGACGAGTCGACCGCCTCGTTCACTGATCGAATGAAGAAGAAACACATTCTTCACATCTTCAAACGTAGACCACAATGCCTGCAACTGCTCTGGCGTATCCGGTGGCTCCAACACGAACAGTGACTTTACAGAGTGTTGCGTATCCCTTCGATCATCACCGGGAGTAACGCCGCCCTCCTTATCATATACCCATATGGATTCGGCGTTCACTGGACGAGACGGACGAAGCCTGGACGATGGATGCATCACAACAGCAACGTCATTTTTCCGTTCTTCTATACGAGGATGAAAAATCTTAAGCCCCCGCTCCAGCTCAGCAAAAGGGTCCGATACACCCCGATAATCAAAAATTTGCGGAGCCTGTACACGGATATCCTGCATCATCAGTTGGAGGGAGCGTTTGCCGTTCCATTCGTTAATAGATAGCTCGCCCAGCAGATCAAGCTCTGTTTGCTGCTGCAAAAAATCAGCCAGATCACCACGCCGGAAGGCAATCGCATCCAGCGATAATCCGTTTTGCTCCAGCAACAGCTTTACATGATTTTTCTCACGCCCCATTTTACGGGCCTCACGCAATTGAAGCCCCTGTAACACGAAACGTGGAGAAGGGTTCCCCATACCAAAGGGCTGGAGTAACTCCAGTTCTTCAACCACCTGTATAGATACCTCGTCCAGACGACAGACCATATCTGCCTCGGCTACAGGAACGAGATTGTCTGGCGTCAAAATGGAAGCGGCATAGTGATTTAACCGTTCCTCAAATGATGCCAGATTGTCCCGAGACAGCGTCATACCCGCAGCCGAAGGATGACCACCAAAGTGCTCCATCAGGTCATGACTGTCTGTCAGAGCACTATAAATATCCAGGGCCGGAATAGAACGGGCAGACCCTTTGCACATTCCTGTCTCTGCATCTATGCCCAGAATAATGGTTGGACGATAATAGCGATCCAGCAACTTGGATGCCACAATCCCCACGACACCCACGTTCCAGCCTTCACCAGCCAATACGATTACAGACGGCAGCGTGCCTCCATTCAGCTTGGCTGCCAGCTGCTGCTCGGCTTGCTCCACAATACGTTCAACTACTTGCTGACGCTCCCGATTGAGCAGATCCAGCGCATGCGCGAGCTGATCAGCTTCTTCCTCCTGCTCTGTCGTCAAAAGGGAGACCGCCCGTCCTGCATGATCCAGACGTCCACTAGCATTAATCCGGGGAGCCAAGGCAAATGCAATGTTGACAGAGGTCACTGTAGACATATCCACACCCGCTACACCAAGCAACGCCCGAATACCCGGAAACGCAGAGCTTCTCATAGACTGAATCCCTCTGCGTACCATCGTCCGGTTCTCACCATGTAACGGCATCAGATCAGCTACCGTACCGATAGCAGCAATTTCAAACCATTCCTCGGGTACTTCATCCAGCAGCGCCTGTGCCAGCTTTAGAGCGACACCTACACCAGCAAGACCCTTGAATGGATAGGGACAGCCAGGTAGCTTAGGATTGATCAGAGCATACGCTTCAGGAAGCACAGCAGGAGGCTCGTGATGGTCTGTAACAATAACATCTATACCCAAGGTTGCCGCATAAGCGATTTGCTCTACTGCACTAATTCCCGTATCCACTGTAATGACGAGCGTAACCCCCTGCTGGTTAGCCCAATCAAGGGCATGATTGTGCAGTCCATATCCCTCATTGGAGCGGTGCGGAATATAAATATCATACGAAGCTTTCAGGAAGCGCATAAGCTGAATCATCAACGACGTACTGGATACCCCGTCCGCATCATAATCACCATAAATTAATATGTGTTCGCCACGTTCTAGCGCCTGACGGATCCTCGGAACTGCCTCTTTCATGCCCATGAGCAGAAAAGGGTTGTGTATGTCGTCTGCACTCCCGTATAAAAAACGGTTTGCTTCCCCGGCCGTAGTGACACCCCGATTCACTAAAAGCCGGGACAACAATGGTGAAATCCCCAGCTCTTCCGTCAACGGCTGAGCCGCTTCCAGGCTAACCTCCGGGGTCTTCCATCGGTACTGCGAATGAAGCAATCCTATTCACCTTTCTTTCATAGTCGCCCTGCTATTATTGCAGCAAGGACGACACATCATTATCCGGTAGTTCATGATTAGACTTGTAAGGATACCCGGCTTGATAAGAAACGAACTGCATCTGTACATGGGTCACCTGCGGAAAACGTGCCAGTAGCAGATTTTTTGCCCGATCAGCAATTTCCTGCGCTTCTTGCACAGTAATCCGTGGGTTCACGCTAATGGTTACATCCACAGTTATAAAATGACCTGCTTCCTGTGCATGCAGATGCTCAACTGTTACGATACCATGCACCCGCTGTATCGTCTCCATAAAGCGTTGTGAGTCTTCCTCACGCAGAGGTTGCGCAGGAGCCGGATAGGCGGTATTCAGTACCATCAGATATCCTTTACGCAATACCAGACAGGCTACCAGCAACGCAGCAGTCGGGTCAAGATATAATAATGCAGGCCACTCCATCGCTTCGCCTGTCATTGCCCCAATCATGCCGATCAAAGCAATCAGCGATGCATAAAGCGAATACCGTTCATGATTAGCGTACAAATCTGCTTCAGCCTTATGGCCGTGTTTAATGGAGTAACGGTATTGAAACTGAAACAGCGACTCTCTCAGTACCAAAGCAGTGAAAGCGGTAATTAGTGCATACAGACCTGGAGCCTGCGGATCTGGACTGCTTAAAGTACGAACAGCCGATATGCCCAACTGAAGACCACTCATTAGCACCAATATAGCCAGCACTACCGATATGACAGTCCGGACTTTTTCACCGTTTCGCAACCGTGCCAGTATACCATGCTCTGCTGCACCTTTGGAAAACAAAAGCTCTTGCAAACGGGAAGCACTATCCGTAGTCGTATGCAGCGCATCACCCATCAACGCCTTACTGTTTGCCGCATAACCGACGGTTCCCTTTAGAACAGCCAGTGCAAGATTACCCACAATCCCGCTCCACGCCGCAGTTTCCAATGATCGGCTGCGTTCGCTATTCACAACGTCTCCCCCTCAATCCTGAACTGACAATTTCCCGGTAATGCTCCATTTCAAATTCTCCAAACCTTAGAAAACCGCGCCCATGCAGACGCGGCTTTTTCTTTCATTCATACTGCTGATGTTAAACATAATTTAAGACTTTGCAGTCTTGGCGGCACCACCGCCTGCTGCCGGAGACTTTTGTTTTCCTTTCAAAGCTACCCACAACGGGCTGGCAATGAAGATAGAAGAATAAGCACCGAACAACAAACCAATAACCATTGCAAGCGAGAACATCCGAATCGACTCGCCGCCAAAAATGAACAAGCACAAGGAGGCAATAAACACAGTAAACACCGTTGCAAGTGAACGAGTCATCGTCTGTGCAATACTGTGATCGACCACCTGTTCCAAGTCGTCCCTGGACTTCTTCTTTGCAAATCGTAAATTTTCCCGAATACGGTCAAAAATAACGACGGTGTCATTGATGGAGAAGCCGACAATCGTCAGAATTGCCGTAATAAAGGTCAAATTTACTTCAAGACGGAAAATGGAAAAAATACTGATAACGAGAAATGCATCATGCAACAGCGAAACAATGGCTGCGATG
The DNA here is from genome assembly GCF_038592985.1 of Paenibacillus sp. FSL R10-2782. NCBI lineage: Bacteria > Bacillati > Bacillota > Bacilli > Caryophanales > Paenibacillaceae > Paenibacillus > Paenibacillus sp. FSL R10-2782. The sequence goes on from NZ_CP151951.1 coordinate 4,038,677, forward strand.
GCAAACCGCCATTCAAACCGGATCGAGATATAAGCAGCAATGGCTACACAGGCTAACAAAATCGCCCATATTGCATTTCGCTCCAGCTCTTGCGCCATTTCCGTATCTACCGTATTAACCTCAAAGGAAGCCTTCGGATCAAGCTCTTTATTGAAAGATGTTTTAAAATCATTCACTTGCTGATCCGTCAATACCTGCGAAAAGCGAATACCAAAGCGCTCTTTACCCGGCGTATAATCCACCTCTTTGCCGATACCCTTCTTGTCCAGCAAAGTTTGAATCTGTTCCTGTGTAACTGCTTTGGTCAAATTGACATCCACATTGGAACCGGAACGGAAATCAACACCGTAATTCAAACCGAAAATCGACAAGCTCAAAATACCAAGCAGCGTGATAATAATCGAGAACGTGTAAAACCACTTGCTCATCTTGATATATTTAAAGTCCCAATTAAAGCGCACTGATATCACTCTCCTTCACACCAAAATACTTGGGCTTCTTCACAGCATCCGCTTTAACCAGCAGATTGAGCAAGAAACGGGAGAAGAAGATATTCGTCAAAATACTGGTGACAATATCAACGATGAGCACCAGAGCGAAACCTCTAACCGAGCCTGTTCCCAGACCGAACATAACAGCAGCCGCTATAATTGTCGTAATATTGGCATCCATTACGGTACGGAACGAGGCCTTACTACCTGCGATAACAGAAGAACGAATCGTTTTCCCTGTCTTGATTTCTTCTTTAATCCGCTCATACGTAATGATATTGGCATCGACCGCCATCCCGATCCCCAGCACGAACGCTGCGATACCCGGAAGCGTGAGTACAAACCCGCCTAAGTAGAAGATGGCAAGCACCAGCCAGGTATGAACGATGAGACAGAAGCTGGCAACCAGTCCCGGTACACGGAACATAAAAATCATAAATACCAGAATAATGATCGAACCGATCAAACCGGCATGGATCGTTTGATTGAGTGACAATTGGCCCAGTGTAGCGCCTACACTCTGAGAATATTTTTCCGTCAGTTTGAGCGGAAGCGCACCTAGGTTAATCGTATCGGCCAGCTTGTTCGCTTCATCACGAGTGTAGTTTCCTGTGATCGACGCACTGCCATCCGTCAGTTCTCCACGTACCGTAGGTGCAGAAAGTAATTCCTGATCCAGGAAAATAGCCAACTCTTTGTTCAGAAGTCGCTTTGTAATTTCAGCAAACTTGGCTTTGTCTTTCACTTTGATACTAATTTCAGGTTGGTTCAGTTGGTCAAAGCCGACAACAGCGCCGTTCTCCACAAAATCATTCCCGCGAAGCTCAACTTTGCTGTATTGGCCCGGCTTTTTAGCATCCGCTGCCGTTGCACTGCGGAACGTCAGCTCGGCAGGCTTTTTCAGCATGGAGCGGACTTCTGCCTCATTGGATACACCAGCAAGCCGCACACGAATACGGTTGGTGCCCTCCGTTGTTACTTCCGGCTCAGTCGTACCGAGCGCATTAATCCGTCTCTCCAGACTTTGAGCTGTTTGTATGAGAGACTGTCTGGTTACACTCTGCCCGGCTTCCAAAGGCTGGGCTTCATATAAAATTTCAAAGCCTCCCTTTAAATCGAGGCCTAGTTTTAAACTGTTCAGCAGGCCCGGGCTTGTCCCGACCATAACACCAGTGGTTATGAGCACGACCACGATGAAACTTAGAATTCTCTTCATTCCGTCCCATGTTCCCCTTTCATTCTCAATATTCCTATTATAGCTACCCCTCAAAAAGCAGTCAATTTGAACGCAAAAAAAAGACCCCCTTCTATTCGAAAGTGGAGCCCCGTAATGCGGACATTGTCAAATAGTTCATAAAGCTCGTCGCTTTAAGGGAAAGTATATCGTTAACGAGCTTGTGCAGCGGAGGAATACCCTCCTTTTCATATTTATGGCTGACACAATTCCAGACGTCCTTGCTTGTGACATGCTCATAGCCTACGAGAATCAACTCGTCCGCCTTGCTTTGACACAGCATCTCAATTGCGTCATCCCAATCCTGCTCATCCAGCTCTTCCATACCCACGATGGCCGTTCCTCCTCCCAGCGACTCCGGTTCCGCAGATCAGCAATTAGCGGGGTTATTGACTGCTTTATAGAACATTTCTGCCCTGATCCTGGAAAACCCTTCTTTTTCGTCGAAAATAGCCGTAAACCAACAATATATGCATTCATTTCGATCGTCAATAGCAGAATTCACCACTCCTTCTCTTGTTGTCCTGATCCCTCTGCTTTCAGTCGGAAAAGCTTGTCATGAACATGGACAGGTCCAGCATATCTTTTACAGTAACACATAAACGCGGAATTCATTTTTGGGGAAGAGGGAGTTGCGATTGAAAAAGCAGACATTCATCCATGGAGCAATTATTTTATTAGCGGCTGGAATTATCAATCGGCTGCTGGGTTTTATTCCGCGAATCGCGCTCCCGCGTATTATCGGTCCCGAAGGAGTCGGCTTGTACCAACAGGGTTATCCCTTTTTTATCGTGCTGGTAACCCTTATTACCGGGGGCATACCGCTTGCCGTAGCCAAGCTAGTAGCCGAGTCTGAAACTGCGGGTCAACCGGAAATGTCACGGCGTATTTTGCACACCAGCCTGCGCTTCACTGTTACACTTAGCCTGCTGGCCATGGTGCTCTGTCTTCTCTTTGCCCCCTGGATTACAAGCCACCTGCTGACAGACAGCCGTGTTTATTATACATTTGTCAGTATGAGTCCGATGATTGTCATTGTTGCTGTTTCCTCTGCCTACAGAGGCTATTTTCAGGGAAAACAAAATATGATTCCGTCCGCAAGCTCCTCCATTGTCGAGACTATCATGCGCATTTTTTGCGTCATCTGGTTTGCTTACCTGCTCCTTCCACATGGCGTGGCCTACGCTGCTGCAGGGGCGATGCTCGGCGCGCTGGCGGGTGAACTCATTGGCATGATTGTTCTTCTATGGCAATACAAATGGAACCAGCAAAAAGGTCACATACCCCTACAACCGGAAGTTCCTCCATCTTCAGGTGCTCATTCCGAACAACCGTCTGTGTTGTCACGACTTCTATCTATATCGGTTCCCGTAACAGCCGGAAGACTTGTGGGATCGTTGTCCTATTTGCTCGAATCTATTCTATGTATGCGTAGCCTGGCCGTAGCAGGTATTGCCACCGGAGTGGCAACCGCCCAATACGGGGCCATGCAGGGTATGGTCATTCCAGTGTTATTACTGCCCGGTGTTCTCACCAGTTCACTGGCTGTTTCCCTTGTACCTTCTTTATCCGAAGCTGCTGCCAAGGGACAAATGACAGCCATTCATAAGCGATTGCATCAATCCCTTCGGCTTGCTTTAGTTGCAGGAGCCCCATTTGCTGTCATTATGTACGTATTGGCAGAGCCTCTGTGCCTGCTGCTCTACAACAATGGCGACATTGCGGGCATGCTTAAGCTCATGGCTCCTTTTGCTCTTTTTATGTACATTCAGGCCCCGCTTCAGGCAACACTTCAGGCTCTGGATCGTCCCGGAAGCGCCTTATTCAATACCTTTGTCGGAGCCGTTATCAAAATCGCGCTTATTGTCTGGCTTGCTTCCCAGCCTCAATACGGTATCTATGGAGCAGTCATTGCCATTTGTATCAACAGCGCCATAGTCACCCTTCTGCATGGCTTCAGTGTAAGCAGACTGCTTCGGTTTCGTGTGCGGCTGCTTGATTTCTGGAAAACCGGAGTCGGCATGATTATCATGGCGGCTGCCGTCTTATATGCTTACAGACATCTAACGGTTTTCAGTCAAATGTGGCTGCAATTTCTTTTCGCCGCAGGCTTGGGCATTATTCTGTACCTTTTTCTGATGACTCTGACCAAAATGATTGACTGGGACAATCTCAACCGTATCCCCATCCTGAGAAGATGGTTTAAGGCATAGCAGGCTTAATCCGAGGATTCCCCAAAGGCAGGCGGCGTAATATATACATCGCCTTTATGGTTAACCGAGCACAAGAAAACATCCTTAAAATCTTTATGTCCTTGAGCTTGAATCTGATTTTTAAGCCAAAAACGGTTCATATCCATACGCTCCAAATTCCGATCCAGCACTTTGCCATCCATAATCAACGGAATGGGAAGGCCTTCATATCTAAACTTCCCGCCGATTTGAGGCGAAGGATGGACTTTATCCTCCTGTTGATCGTTGTTTATCAAATTCGTTTGTTCTAAATTTGGTTTCTGCTTTTCAGATTCACTATCTCCAACGTCATCATCTTTACTTATGACCGTGAGCTTGCCTGTCGTTTCCAAAATAACATATTCTACATCGTCCAAGCCTTCGATATTTTGTTCCCGAAGTTGTAACAGCAGATCATCTAAATTGTAGCGTTGCTTCAGCATTTCTTCCCTGTTTATTTGTCCATTGGAGAACAATACACTGGGCTTACCATCGAACAGCAGCCGCAGACGCCGACTTTTAAGACTGAAATACGAAATGCCGATCTGCAAAATCAGAAGCACGCCCAAAGGAATCAATCCTTCATACAACGGACGTTTTATATCTTCCAAACTGAATACAGCGATTTCCGCAATCATAATGGATATCACGAGGTCAAAAACAGATAATTTTCCGATCTCCCGTTTACCCATTAATCGCATAACCAGAAATACAATAAAATACATGAGCAATGTTCGAAATATATGTGCAAAAATATCGTGACCCAACATGTCCGCCTCCTCTCCTGTACTTGCAACAAGACATTCGCCGTTCATTGTACACGTATTCTGACCGTTTCTCATACCAACCATACAAAATACAAAAGGTTAAATTATTCAAATAAAGACAAAGACTGCTTACGACTTGGTACTAAGCCGGGAGGCTTGGCCATAGAATTATAATAGTTCAAACCTTGGTACAGGAGGAATTATCAATGGAGCTTATTCGCCGCTGGTGTTCGTTTCGTCTGGCCCATCCCATTCTATCCGGTTTGTTTTATGCTTTTGCATGGATGCTGTTTGGCGCATTTATCCTTTCGCTACTCTTGTGGCTGACACAGATGCAGGAACAGGATTTATCGTTGTATACGTACATCGTTCATGCATTCGCCATGGTATCTGGCGGCTTCGTCGCTGGTAAAAGATCCACGAACAAAGGCTGGTATCAAGGCGGCATTACAGGCATTTTGTATGGGCTAATCGTGCTGCTGGTCGGTTTTCTGGCACTGGATGCAGGCATGAACGCCAAAGATCTTTTGCATTTGGGAATTGCCTTTATCATTGGAGCCGGGGGCGGGATGTTTGGGATTAACCTGAACAGATAATCAAAGTGTATGTGGCGAAACAACACAAAAAACCGAGCCCTTCTCAAAGGCTCGGTTTTTGCATGATATGCTAATATTCTATGATTTGGAAACAACTTCCTCGGAAGCTGCATCTTTAGCAATCGCATTGCTGATCGCGCTGCGATCAAAGGTTAGCTTCGTAACATCATTCACACGCAAAACGACCACATCATCCGTAATCTCCATAATTGTACCGTGAAGACCTCCGATTGTAATCACTTTATCACCCTTTTTCAAGGCTTGAAGCATCGTTTGACGCTGCTTCTGTTTTTTCTGATTCGGACGAATCAGCAAGAAATAGAAGATTACAAACATCAGAGCCAGTGGCCAAATCATTTGAAAAAGCCCCCCAGCTCCACCGGGTGCAGCTGCAGCTGTAGCAAATTGGAACATATTAAATCCCCCTTTCGTATACTCTCCCCTAAAACTTAAAAACCTTTATCATTATCATGAAGACCGTACTGCTCAAAAAATTCATCGCGGAAATCAAGCAGTCTGTCATCCATAATCGCTTGTCTGACATTGCGCATCAATTGAATTAAGAAATGCAAATTATGATACGTTGTCAGTCGGAGCCCGAAGGTTTCATCGGCTTTAATCAAGTGTCGTAAGTAAGCACGTGAATAATTACGACAGGTATAGCAATCACAAGCCGGATCAAGCGGACCGAAATCTCTTGCATATTGGGCATTGCGAACGACAAGACGACCTTGGCTGGTCATCGTTGTCCCGTTGCGAGCAATTCGTGTTGGAAGTACGCAATCAAACATATCCACACCACGGATAGCGCCTTCAATCAAGGCATCCGGAGATCCTACGCCCATCAAATAGCGCGGCTTGTTAGTGGGAAGCAGAGGAAGCGTATAATCCAGCACTTCATACATCAAATGCTTCGGTTCGCCTACGCTCAGTCCACCAATAGCATACCCCGGGAAATCCATGGAAGTCAAATCCGCCGCGCTCTGCTTGCGCAGATCTTCATGCATCCCTCCCTGAACAATGGCAAACAACCCTTGATCATGAGGACGCGCATGCGCCTCCAGACAGCGCTCAGCCCAACGGCTGGTGCGTTCCAACGATTTTTTCACATACTCATATTCAGCCGGAAAAGGAGGACATTCATCAAAGGCCATCATAATATCCGAACCGAGCGAGTTTTGAATTTCCATGGCCACTTCAGGCGAAAGAAACTTTTTATCTCCATTCAAATGAGAACGGAAATGAACGCCCTCCTCCGTAATTTTACGCATTTCACTCAATGAAAACACTTGAAACCCGCCGCTGTCCGTTAAAATAGGACGATCCCAGTTCATAAAATTGTGTAGACCGCCTGCTTCACGAATAATATCGTGACCAGGACGAAGAAACAGATGGTACGTATTACTCAAAATAATCTGAGCATCCATTTCTTTCAGTTCCTCAGGACTCATCGTTTTAACTGTAGCTTGTGTCCCTACAGGCATAAAGGTTGGTGTCTCAATAACCCCGTGAGGTGTATGCACACGCCCGAGACGAGCTCCCGATTGTTTGCAGGTTTTAATATGTTCGTATCTTATTGCTGGTGCCATATTTTCTCTACCATCCTTAATTAATAAATGAACATTGCGTCCCCAAAGCTGAAAAACCGATATTCCCGGTCAATCGCCTCCTGGTAAGCATGCATAATATTCTCCCTGCCCGCCAATGCGCTGACCAGCATAACCAATGTGGATTTAGGCAAATGAAAATTCGTAATCATCGCATCTACCACACGGAATTCATAACCTGGATAAATAAAAATCTGCGTCCAGCCGCTGCTGGCCTGTAATAGCCCATCACCGAATGTATTGCCCACCGTCTCCAGCGTCCGGCAACTGGTTGTCCCCACCGCCACAACTCTTCCGCCACGCGCTTTGGTTTCATTCAGCACATCTGCCGTTTCCTGTGACAATGAGTAATATTCTTCATGCATCACATGCTCTTCAATCGTATCCACAGACATGGGTCTGAACGTTCCTAAACCGACGTGAAGGGTGACAAAGGCAATGGAAACACCCTTTTCTCTAATTCGGTCCAGCAATTCCTCTGTAAAATGCAGCCCTGCGGTTGGAGCCGCGGCTGAGCCTTCATGCCGGGCATAAACCGTCTGATAACGCTCACGGTCATCCAGTTGCTCCTTGATATAAGGTGGAAGCGGCATCAATCCAAGACGATCCAATATCTCTTGAAAAATACCTTCATATGAGAAAGAGAGTACTCTTCCGCCCATATCGCCTTCTTCCTCAATGACCGCCTTCAGCTCATCACCGAAAACGATAACCGCGCCCTTTTTCAACTTCTTGCCGGGTTTTACCAATGCTTCCCATCGGTCACCCTCCAGTTGCTTGAGCAATAACACCTCGGCCTTAGCTCCCGTGTCTTCCTTGATACCGAACAAGCGTGCAGGAATCACTCGCGTATCATTCAGCACCAGCGTATCGCCCGGTTGAAGATACTGCACAATATGTGAAAATGTATGATGACCCACTTCACCGCTCCCCTTGCTCAACGTCAGCAATCTGGAAGCACTTCGATCAAGCAAAGGCGTCTGTGCAATTAATGTTTCAGGTAATTCAAAATCGTAATCGTTTACGTTCATATATTGGTCAGTCCTTAACTATATCCACATTTTTGTAATAGTGTTGCAAAATTTTCTTGTAATCATACCCCTGATCAGCCAAACCGTTGGCTCCCCATTGTGACAAGCCCAAACCGTGACCATTCCCTTTGCCTGTAAAAATAAAGCTTTGCGTTTTGTCGATGACGCGCGCATGACGATCTTCATTCATGACGATCACCCCGTTACCACTGGAAGTGCTGCTCCCTGATGCTGACAGGATTGTAGTTCCCTGTGCACCATTTACATGAGTAGTAGCCCCATCAGCGCCTAATACAGTATAACTGCCGGTACTCACAATATCAAACAGCGTGCTCGGCAATCCACCCATTGCTGAACGATACATATCAGGATATTTCACCTTTAAAGGCGACCCGTTCGCTTCAACCTCCAGCACTCGCCCGGACGGACCACGTTTGGTGACATCGAGATGGTCGATAGAGGACGGTGCTGTGCCCGTTACTTTCCCTTGCAAGGATTTTACAAGCTGAGCGGCCGTAAAGGGCCCCCGTACCCATGCGTAGTCGCCGGATTGAGGTACCTTTTCCAATACAATCATCTCTTCACCGGGCTGTGCCTTGGCTACTGCTGCCACGTTTGATTGAATTTGAGGAATGGGACGCACATTGGTATTTTCAGCAGTCACGGTAACTTTGTCCAGCCCCGCCTCTGTGACTCCCTCCAACTCCTTAACATTATCTTCTCGGATATAGCCTGTCTTTCCGCTGGAGAGAAGCACGTGATACCACTCCTGTGCTCCTTTTTGCGCCGAAATATCTCCAGAGCTATCTACACTGGCAAACGATTCGCCGCCACTGTTCCACACCTCGGAAGCATCCGCTGTAACGCCACCCGCATTGGATGAAAATACAGCTTCAACCACCTTGCCGCCACTTTTAATCACTTCACCAGCGGTTGCATCAACAGCCTCGCTAACATTCGCATGCTCGGAGGCCTTGCCATTATATGCCTGGCTTAGCGTTCCATCCACCACGTTCCCGATCTGAAACCGATTTCCTTGGGCAAGCGCATAGCTGCGAGCCGCTACCGATTGAGCCTTTAGTGCTTCATCCGGCCATGAGGAATAGACTTCAGCTCCTACCACGGAATACAAATACTGCTCCAACGGCACTTCGTTTACAAGTGCTAGCTGTCCTGACGTCATGCCAATCTCCATGTCGCCACGATATGTACGCTGTGATCTCTCAACCACTTGGATTCCATCGTTGCCTCCGTTGACAGTAACCTTGCTATTATCAGAACCACTCAGCACGTAATGAGTCATCACCTGAGAGCCTGTCGTTACTCCTGCTTCCTGTCTCACAATCAGTCCAGTTTGAGTAGCGCTGACCTTAGAGAGCGTAAGTCGCGGTTGCTTGCTTTCCAGTTCTGTTTTCAAAGCTAAGAACTTGCTGTCATTACTCTCTTCACCGACCCACACAGCATATTGACCTCTCGATTGAATAACGGTAAAAGCATCAAAACCTGCGGCGGCAATCGTCGTTCGGACGAGATTGGCCTCTTGCTCACTGCCATAGTTCCCTGTAGACCAATGCTTGTTCCCTGTAACTTCGGCCTGTACCCCGGTTGCAGTAGAAATGCGCTGTACAGCAGCCTGTGCAGCCTGTTCACTCGCATATATACCCGCATACACCTGATAGACAGAGCCGCCGTTTTTCGAGCCAATAAAAACCGTCGGTTTATCATTGGTCTTCTGCAACACTTGAGCCGCTTTTATCGCAGCTGCTTCATTTCCTTCAAGTACCTTCACCCGATAGCTGTCTACACTAAAACGTGCTGTGCTGTCTGGAAGTCCCGTCCAGGCCTGAAAGCTGCCCCCACTGTTTTGTCCGACACTCAGCCCCCCTGATGATTTCAAGGTTACTGCGGGTACAGTCGCTTTATATTTGCTGCCCAGATCCGCAAAGATCACTACACGAATATCCTCTTGGGTAGCAGCGGCATGAACAGTCGGAGACCAAGGCAGGCAAACTACAGCTAATATTATAGCCGCTGTCGCCCGTTTGGCCCGACCCGCCCATGTGCCTAAAATAGTGTTTTGATTCAACGCCTTTTCACTCATTTCTGGCTCCCCCATTTCTGGCTGTCATAGCACGCATACTGCATGATTTGGCGGGAACTTGACTCATACCTGTCCCTTTAAATACATCGGCGAAATACGCCTAAACTTGAACCCGCTCAAATCTTAATTCACGCACTCTCTTTCTCCATACCATCCGTCCTGCAATGTCATATTTGTCAAAGCCGTGTAATCACGTTAAGAACTAATCACAGCTACATTTTTCTCCGTAATAGCCGCTACTGCCTGTTCTCAAGTGATAAAAATACACACTCCCTGCTCACCTTGAATCCGTTGGCATGGGAATTCCGAGGTGAGCATAAGCCGCTGGAGTGACCATCCGACCCCGCGGCGTTCTTTGCAGAAGGCCGATTTGCAACAAATATGGCTCATACACGTCCTCGATCGTCTGACTTTCTTCACCAATGGTCGCTGCAATTGTATCCAATCCCACAGGCCCGCCACGGAATGAATGAATCATCGCCTTAAGCATTTTATGATCAATTTCATCCAGTCCACGCGGATCAATTTGCAGTCTCTTTAACGCCTCTGCGGCCAACTCTGAATGAATAATACCGTCTCCGGCAACTTGGGCAAAATCACGCACCCTTTTTAACAGCCGATTCGCAATCCGTGGCGTCCCCCGTGAACGCAGTGCGATTTCTTCGGCTGCATCCCCGACAATTTCAATCTCCATAATATCCGCGTTCCTTGATACGATGTAGGCCAGCTCGTCTGTCGTATAGAACTCCAACCGACTAATGACACCAAATCGGTCACGCAACGGCGCAGAAAGCAGCCCCGCGCGCGTAGTAGCCCCGATAAGCGTAAAGGGCGGCAAATCCAGACGGACTGAACGCGCACTCGGGCCTTTACCAATCATAATGTCCAGCGCAAAATCCTCCATTGCCGGATACATGACTTCTTCCACCGTACGGTGCAGGCGATGTATCTCGTCAATGAACAAAACATCGCCCTCTTGAAGATTGGTCAGCAACGCTGCCAAATCTCCGGGTCTTTCAATTGCCGGGCCTGAGGTCGTGCGTAAATTAACGCCCAGCTCGTTGGCGATAATATTGGCGAGCGTCGTTTTGCCCAATCCAGGCGGACCGTACAGCAGCACATGATCCAGCGCCTCTTTACGCATCTTGGCCGCTTCAATATATATTTTCAAATTTTCTTTCACCTGATTTTGCCCGATATATTCGTTCAGATAACGGGGGCGAAGGCTTAGCTCCGCCGTCTGGTCTTCCATCATCAAATTGGCGGAAATAATCCGGTCATCCATATTCCATCGCTCCTCTTTTCACCAGACTTCTTTTAACGGACATCATCGTCCTATCCGGCAAACAACAGTTGCAAAGCCCGTTTCATCAAAATATCGGCAGATTCATCAGGTTTCGCGTCTTTCTTCATTCTGCTCCATACCTTATCCAGCTCCGCATCTGTGTAGCCCAGCGCCTTAAGTGCTTCTCGTGCCTCGCTCCAATAGGAACCCTCGCCTTCCTCCACGACAGGCTCCGCAAACAATCCGGTCGCGATCCCGACTGAGCCGATGCCGTCCAGCTTGTCCTTCAAATCCAGAATCATGCGTTGCGCCGTCTTTTTACCGATGCCCGGCAGCTTGGTGAGAAACGCGATGTTCTCTTGATAGATTGCCGTTACCACATGAGTGGGTGTACCGCCTCCCAAAATACCAAGCGCCACACGCGGCCCAATTCCGGATACATCAATCAGCTTACGGAACAACTGCTGTTCCTCACGAGTCGCAAACCCGAACAGTAAAGTAGCATCGTCCCTTACATGATGATGAATATAGATGACAATCGGCCCTTCTGTTTTAGCAAAGGCATAAGGGTTCGGACAAAATACCCGGTACCCAACCCCTTGTACATCCAATACGACATATTCATTTTCCAAGTGAGCCACAGAACCACGCAAGAAATCTATCATTTTCGCAATACCTCATTTAATTTTGAATTTAGTCCATATGAATGCGCATGGCAAATAGCCACTGCCAAAGCATCCGCCACATCATCCGGTTTGGGCACGACTTGAAGCTTCAGAAACATTCTTACCATTTCCTGTACTTGCTTCTTCTCAGCCTTTCCATACCCTACAATAGCCTGCTTCACCTGCATAGGCGTATATTCCCCTATAGGCAGACCACGTTGCTTCGCAGCCAGTACCAGCACACCGCGCGCCTGACTCACAGACATTGCGGTTGTTACGTTACGATTAAAAAAAAGCTTTTCCAGCGCTACCGCATCAGGCTTATATTTATCAATCAATTGCAGCATGCCTTCATACACATGAAGCAACCGCTCTTCTTCCGGTGTATGAGCCTCCGTCTGGATGCAGCCATATTGAACAGGAATCACCTTACTGCCAATCTTGTCCACAAATCCAAAGCCCACAATTGCAATGCCCGGATCAATTCCTAGAAAACGCAAAAAAATCTCTCCCCTATCGCCAAAATACGGCGTTAACTAGCCATTAACGATCAATATCAAAACCATAATCATTGCCAAATACTAAACAAAGCGAACATATGTGTCGTTCTTTCATTATAACAAAACTTTGCATCTAATAGAGTAAAAAGTTTAATCTTAAGTTCAGCACAAAAAAGAGACGTTATACGCCTCCCCCCCGGGCAAAGCCTACACGCCTCTTTCTTGCATGTAATCAATATTGCTGCTTCAATACCCGCTGTGTTCGCTCCACTGCAAAATCACTAAAAGTAGAGATCACACTGTTGTATTCGTTCATATCCTGCACACGGATTCCCTGCTGGAGCTGCTCATACACTCCTTCGGGCAGAGCCGTCTCCATTGATCCCACATCCAGCTGAAAGAAAGTCCGAATTACTTTTTCCTTTTTAGGCGGTCCTTCAAACAAAGTAAGCTGTCCATCCATACTCATACCCATGTAGGCGTGCTGCTTGCATAACTCCGACAAATCCTCCACTTTACGCTCCAGCCACACCTCGCCCCTGGAATTTAACCGTCCCTTCCAATCGGGATGCTGCTTCAGCAAGCTCTCTAACTGCTGCGAACTTAACGTTCCCAAAGAAAGTGTCTCTGTACCACACACATAGGTAGTTAACAAATGAGTCTTTCTGCTGATGCCAGAAGCACGAATACTTTGCAATACCTGCACCTGCGAGGAATGCACTTCAGCCGGACTCGTGTGTGAAGGCTCCTCCGTATCAACGTCCGCCATAACGGTAGTAGCAAGGGGCTGTGACAGCATAGTCTGCATATGACGTGAAAACAGGATACCTAAACCTGCCAGCAAACAAGCCGATCCAAAAATAGTACAGGCCCACACCGTTCTTCTCCACTGCTTCCAGCGTCGTTTAATTTGTTTTTTCCAGCTTAATCGCTTCACAGTAATCCCTTCCGTCCCACTTTTTGTGTTAGTGTGACCTGACGATTACTGATTTATACAAAAAAGACAACAAGTACAACAAAAAAGCCGCTTCTTCAAGCGACTTTCCTTTTAAATCGGGATGACACGATTTGAACATGCGACCCCCTGGTCCCAAACCAGGTGCTCTACCAAGCTGAGCTACATCCCGAAATACATGCCGGTGAGAGGACTCGAACCTCCACGGTTTCCCTCACGATTTTGAGTCGCGCGCGTCTGCCAATTCCGCCACACCGGCTTATGAAGTTAAATGGCGCGCCCTGAGAGATTCGAACTCCCGGCCTTTTGATTCGTAGTCAAACGCTCTATCCAGCTGAGCTAAGGGCGCAAATATGGAGCGGACGACGGGAATCGAACCCGCGACCCTCGCCTTGGCAAGGCGATGCTCTACCGCTGAGCCACGTCCGCAATACAATAATATCCATGACATATAAGTTCATGAATGGTGAGCCATGAAGGACTCGAACCTTCGACACCCTGATTAAAAGTCAGGTGCTCTACCAACTGAGCTAATGGCTCCCAACAGGGTAGTACAACTTTGTAAAAATGGCGGAACTGACGGGATTCGAACCCGCGATCTCCTGCGTGACAGGCAGGCATGTTAGGCCTCTACACCACAGTTCCAAAAGAATTTCCTTAGGGGAAATTAATTGCGGGGACAGGATTTGAACCTGTGACCTTCGGGTTATGAGCCCGACGAGCTACCGAACTGCTCCACCCCGCGATAATATTAGGGAATGCTATATAATAAATAAATGGTGGAGGCTGAGGGGCTCGAACCCCCGACCCTCTGCTTGTAAGGCAGATGCTCTCCCAGCTGAGCTAAGCCTCCATATTATGACCCGTAGGGGAATCGAACCCCTGTTACCTCCGTGAAAGGGAGGTGTCTTAACCGCTTGACCAACGGGCCTTAACAATAAATAATATCTGGCGGAGAGAGAGGGATTCGAACCCTCGAGACGCTTTTGGCGCCTACACGATTTCCAATCGTGCTCCTTCGGCCAACTCGGACACCTCTCCATATATGGCTCCCCGAACAGGACTCGAACCTGTGACAACTCGATTAACAGTCGAGTGCTCTACCAACTGAGCTATCAGGGAATAGTAATCATAAGGATTTGCTTGGCGACGTCCTACTCTCCCAGGACCCTGCGGTCCAAGTACCATCGGCGCTGGAGGGCTTAACGGTCGTGTTCGGGATGGGTACGTGTGGAACCCCTCCGCTATCGCCACCAAACATGAATTTACATCGTAAATTCTTCCGTGTAGATTTCTGGTACCACGCTACTGCGTGTATAGAAATCCAACGTATTCGTATGTATCTTCTACATACCTTCAAGGTGTTACACCCTGAAAACTGGATCCGAAACTCCATTGCGTTCTATCTTTAGGATAAGCCCTCGACCGATTAGTATTGGTCAGCTCCATGCATTACTGCACTTCCACCCCCAACCTATCTACCTCGTCGTCTTCAAGGGGTCTTACATACTGGGAAATCTCATCTTGAGGGGGGCTTCACGCTTAGATGCTTTCAGCGCTTATCCCTTCCGTACATAGCTACCCAGCGGTGCTCCTGGCGGAACAACTGGTACACCAGCGGTACGTCCATCCCGGTCCTCTCGTACTAAGGACAGCTCCTCTCAAATTTCCTACGCCCACGACAGATAGGGACCGAACTGTCTCACGACGTTCTGAACCCAGCTCGCGTACCGCTTTAATGGGCGAACAGCCCAACCCTTGGGACCTACTTCAGCCCCAGGATGCGATGAGCCGACATCGAGGTGCCAAACCTCCCCGTCGATGTGGACTCTTGGGGGAGATAAGCCTGTTATCCCCAGGGTAGCTTTTATCCGTTGAGCGATGGCCCTTCCATGCGGTACCACCGGATCACTAAGCCCGACTTTCGTCCCTGCTCGACTTGTAGGTCTCGCAGTCAAGCTCCCTTCTGCCTTTGCACTCTTCGAATGATTTCCAACCATTCTGAGGGAACCTTGGGGCGCCTCCGTTACTCTTTAGGAGGCGACCGCCCCAGTCAAACTGCCCACCTGACACTGTCCTCGCACCGGATCACGGTACCAAGTTAGAACCTAGATACGATCAGGGTGGTATCCCAAGGATGCCTCCTCTCAAGCTGGCGCTCAAGTCTCTCAGGCTCCCACCTATCCTGTACAGATCGTACCCAAATTCAATATCAAGCTGCAGTAAAGCTCCATGGGGTCTTTCCGTCTTGTCGCGGGTAACCTGCATCTTCACAGGTATTAAAATTTCACCGGATCTCTCGTTGAGACAGCGCCCAAGTCGTTACGCCATTCGTGCGGGTCAGAATTTACCTGACAAGGAATTTCGCTACCTTAGGACCGTTATAGTTACGGCCGCCGTTTACTGGGGCTTCGGTTCATAGCTTCGCCCTAAAAGGACTTACCACTCCCCTTAACCTTCCAGCACCGGGCAGGCGTCAGCCCGTATACTTCGCCTTGCGGCTTCGCACAGACCTGTGTTTTTGCTAAACAGTCGCTTGGGCCTTTTCACTGCGGCCCCCTCGGGCTATTCACCCTACCGAGGCACCCCTTCTCCCGAAGTTACGGGGTCATTTTGCCGAGTTCCTTAACGAGAGTTCTTCCGCGCGCCTTAGAATTCTCTTCTCGCCTACCTGTGTCGGTTTGCGGTACGGGCACCTTCTCCTGGCTAGAGGCTTTTCTTGGCAGTCTGAGATCATGACCTTCGCTACTACAATTTTCGCTCCCCATCACAGCCCAGCCTTACGATGTGCGGATTTGCCTACACACCAGCCTCACTGCTTAGACGGACATCCATCAGTCCGCGTCACTACCCTACTGCGTCACCCCATCGCTCATAACGGATTACGGTGGTACAGGAATTTCGACCTGTTGTCCTTCGACTACGCCTTTCGGCCTCGCCTTAGGTCCCGACTTACCCTGAGCGGACGAACCTTCCTCAGGAACCCTTAGGCTTTCGGCGGATCTGATTCTCACAGATCTTTTCGTTACTCATACCGGCATTCTCACTTGAATGCAGTCCAGCGCTCCTTACGGTACACCTTCAACCCGCATTCAACGCTCCCCTACCCCTGATACCTAAGTATCAAGCCATAGCTTCGGTGGCGTGTTTAGCCCCGTTACATTTTCGGCGCAGAGTCACTCGACCAGTGAGCTATTACGCACTCTTTCAATGGTGGCTGCTTCTAAGCCAACATCCTGGTTGTCTGTGCAACTCCACATCCTTTCCCACTTAACACACACTTGGGGACCTTAGCTGATGGTCTGGGCTGTTTCCCTTTCGACAATGGATCTTAGCACTCACTGTCTGACTCCCGGAACCAAGTCTATGGCATTCGGAGTTTGACTGAGCTTGGTAACCCTTGCGGGCCCCGCACCCAATCAGTGCTCTACCTCCACGACTCTTATTCCGAGGCTAGCCCTAAAGCTATTTCGGGGAGAACCAGCTATCTCCGGGTTCGATTGGAATTTCTCCGCTACCCCCACCTCATCCCCGCATTTTTCAACATGCGTGGGTTCGGGCCTCCAGTGCGTGTTACCGCACCTTCACCCTGGACAGGGGTAGATCACCCGGTTTCGGGTCTACGTCCACGTACTCAAGTCGCCCTATTCAGACTCGCTTTCGCTACGGCTACAGTTTTTCACCTTAACCTTGCACGGGAACGTAACTCGCCGGTTCATTCTACAAAAGGCACGCCATCACCCATAGATCGGGCTCTGACTTCTTGTAAGCACACGGTTTCAGGATCTATTTCACTCCCCTTCCGGGGTGCTTTTCACCTTTCCCTCACGGTACTGCTTCACTATCGGTCGCCAGGGAGTATTTAGCCTTGGCAGATGGTCCTGCCGGATTCATACGGGGTTTCACGTGCCCCGCACTACTCGGGATCCGTCTCGGAGGGAACAGGTTTTGAACTACAGGGCTTTTACCTTCTCTGGCGGGCCTTTCCAGACCTCTTCATCTAACCGGTTCCTTTGTAACTCCATGTGAGACGTCCCACAACCCCAAGGAGCAAGCTCCTTGGTTTGGGCTAATCCGCGTTCGCTCGCCGCTACTGACGGAATCACTATTGTTTTCTCTTCCTCAGGGTACTTAGATGTTTCAGTTCCCCTGGTATGCCTCTGTTCTGCCTATGTATTCAGCAGAAAGTGACTGTCGATGAAGACAGCCGGGTTTCCCCATTCGGACATCCCCGGATCAAAGCTTGCTTACAGCTCCCCGAGGCTTTATCGTTGTTCGCCACGTCCTTCGTCGGCTCCTGGCGCCTAGGCATCCTCCGTGTGCTCTTTGTAGCTTAACCTAGCATTTACTTCGTAAATGCGATTTGCTTTGAATTTCGGTTCCACACGAATGTGTGAATGAAATTCAAGGCAGCTACCTTTATTTCACTTGTTTACACAAGATCAGCGTAAAGGAATATTCTAAAACGCAATTTCGTTTCGGTATCCAGTTTTCAAGGTGCAATTCGCTTCAAAGAAGCGAAACCCGATGAATATTTCGGTTCCACACGGATGTGTGAATGAAACATTCGTCGAAGCTAGAGAGTTTGAGCTCTCAAAACTGAGCAACGAGTGAGTAAGTGTTTGAAGCTTACGCTTCATATTTGAATGTTTCCGTTGCAGGAAACGATTCTCCATAGAAAGGAGGTGATCCAGCCGCACCTTCCGATACGGCTACCTTGTTACGACTTCACCCCAATCATCTACCCCACCTTCGGCGGCTGGCTCCCTTGCGGGTTACCCCACCGACTTCGGGTGTTGTAAACTCTCGTGGTGTGACGGGCGGTGTGTACAAGACCCGGGAACGTATTCACCGCGGCATGCTGATCCGCGATTACTAGCAATTCCGACTTCATGCAGGCGAGTTGCAGCCTGCAATCCGAACTGAGACCGGCTTTTCTAGGATTCGCTCCAGATCGCTCTTTCGCTTCCCGTTGTACCGGCCATTGTAGTACGTGTGTAGCCCAGGTCATAAGGGGCATGATGATTTGACGTCATCCCCACCTTCCTCCGGTTTGTCACCGGCAGTCTGCTTAGAGTGCCCAGCTTGACCTGCTGGCAACTAAGCATAAGGGTTGCGCTCGTTGCGGGACTTAACCCAACATCTCACGACACGAGCTGACGACAACCATGCACCACCTGTCTCCCCTGTCCCGAAGGAAAGGTCTATCTCTAGACCGGTCAGGGGGATGTCAAGACCTGGTAAGGTTCTTCGCGTTGCTTCGAATTAAACCACATACTCCACTGCTTGTGCGGGTCCCCGTCAATTCCTTTGAGTTTCAGTCTTGCGACCGTACTCCCCAGGCGGAATGCTTAATGTGTTAACTTCGGCACCAAGGGTATCGAAACCCCTAACACCTAGCATTCATCGTTTACGGCGTGGACTACCAGGGTATCTAATCCTGTTTGCTCCCCACGCTTTCGCGCCTCAGCGTCAGTTACAGCCCAGAGAGTCGCCTTCGCCACTGGTGTTCCTCCACATATCTACGCATTTCACCGCTACACGTGGAATTCCACTCTCCTCTTCTGCACTCAAGCTCCCCAGTTTCCAGTGCGACCCGAAGTTGAGCCTCGGGATTAAACACCAGACTTAAAGAGCCGCCTGCGCGCGCTTTACGCCCAATAATTCCGGACAACGCTTGCCCCCTACGTATTACCGCGGCTGCTGGCACGTAGTTAGCCGGGGCTTTCTTCTCAGGTACCGTCACTCTTGTAGCAGTTACTCTACAAGACGTTCTTCCCTGGCAACAGAGCTTTACGATCCGAAAACCTTCATCACTCACGCGGCGTTGCTCCGTCAGGCTTTCGCCCATTGCGGAAGATTCCCTACTGCTGCCTCCCGTAGGAGTCTGGGCCGTGTCTCAGTCCCAGTGTGGCCGATCACCCTCTCAGGTCGGCTACGCATCGTCGCCTTGGTAGGCCATTACCCCACCAACTAGCTAATGCGCCGCAGGCCCATCCATCAGTGACAGATTACTCCGTCTTTCCTCCTCTCCCCATGCAGGGAAAGGATGTATCCGGTATTAGCTACCGTTTCCGGTAGTTATCCCAGTCTGAGGGGCAGGTTGCCTACGTGTTACTCACCCGTCCGCCGCTAGGTTGTTTGAGAAGCAAGCTTCTCAAACAACCCCGCTCGACTTGCATGTATTAGGCACGCCGCCAGCGTTCGTCCTGAGCCAGGATCAAACTCTCCATTAAAGACCAACCGAAGCTGGTTTATAGAAAGAGCGATTCGCTCATTTTGAAACTGACGAGATAAAATATCTCATTGTTCGCTTCCATTTTATACAGCCTGACGGCATGTACCAAAATCTCAGCGTTGGATTTTGCAAGCAAAATCCGTACTCACTCGTTGTTCAGTTTTCAAAGATCAAACCTAATCATATCTTGCTTTTGCCTTACTTCGTTTCACCACCGCATCTCAGCGGCGACTTAAATAATATATCACGTTTTCTAAGTCTTTGCAACACTTTTTTTAGGAGAATTTTTCGAGCATTTTCATTCTGCTTTGTGTTCTAACTGTCTCAGAAAAGACAGCTATAATAATATATCATATTCTCCTGTTACTTAGCAACATCTTTTTTAATTGGTTTCTACGCCCAAATTCACTCGCCTCTAATCGAAAAGAAAAGACTGTCATTCCATTTTCAAGGAATGAACTGCACCCCAATTGTTAGACACCATCTAACATTGGAGGTGCAGTTTTTGTAATGGCTAAAGTGACCACACAAGAAAAAATACAAGCGGTAAAAAGGTATCTTGAAGGGAAGGAAGGACAGAAAAGCATAGCGAGGAGTATAGGAGTATCGCATAGTATACTCCTAACATGGATTCGACAGTACGAACATCATGGAGAACAGGGTTTTGAAAATGGCTATACAACCTATTCCGTGGAAGATAAACTAAAGGTGCTTCATTATATAAACGAACATGGGACATCTATCCGCGAAGCAGCTGCGATCTTCAATATACCAACACATTCTCTGGTACTACGTTGGAAGAACCAACTAGAGACAGAAGGTGTAGATGCCCTCAAATCAAAGAAAAAGGGGCGTCCATCCATGAAAGAAGAATCCAAGAAACCTACTCCAGTTGAAGGCTCTATCGAGGCGTTACAAGCGGAAATAGAACGTTTGCGTATGGAGAATGCCTACTTAAAAAAGTTGAATGCCTTAGTTCAAAGCAAGGAAAAATCACAAAGCAAGACAAAGTGAAAGTCATTTTTGAACTAAGGCTGAAATACCCCGTTACGGCTCTGCTGCAACTGGCTCAGATACCACGTAGTACGTATTACTACTGGGTGAACACATTCGGAGAACCAGATAAAGATGCTGACTTAAAATCCCGTATTCAAGCCATTTATCAAGAGCATAAAGGCCGCTATGGATACCGCCGAATTCGAGATCAATTGCACAGTGAAAAGCTCCAAGTCAACCATAAAAAAGTACAACGAATCATGAGTGAACTTGGTTTGAAATGTACGGTACGAATGAAAAAGTACCGTTCATATAAAGGAACTGTTGGTAAAATCGCACCCAACATTTTAAATCGAGACTTCAACGCAACGAAGCCTAATGAAAAATGGGTGACGGATATTACGGAATTCAAGTTATTTGGTGAGAAGCTGTATTTATCCCCCCTATTGGACTTATTTAACGGTGAAATCATTACGTATACAGTGGAATCACGCCCCGTCTACTCTCTTGTTTCCAAGATGCTGGACAAGGCATTGGAACAAATAAATGAAGGAGATTCGCTCATGATTCATTCAGATCAGGGATGGCACTACCAAATGAGCCCATACCAACACACGTTAAAGGAAC